>CAZNAE010000231.1:0-2540 GCA_964570695.1 uncultured Devosia sp. | reverse complement strand
GAAGCCAATGTCTGCGTCGTCGGCGACGACGACCAGTCGATCTACGGCTGGCGCGGCGCCGAAGTCGACAACATCCTCCGCTTCGAGAAGGATTTCCCGGGCGCCAAGATCATCAAGCTCGAGCGCAACTACCGCTCGACCTCCAACATCCTGCGCGCTGCGTCACACCTCATCGCGCACAACGAGTCCCGGCTTGGCAAGACGCTGCAGACCGACGTCGGCGAAATGGGCGATCTCGTCGGCGTCACCTCGGTCTGGGACAGCGAGGAGGAAGCCCGCCAGGTTGGCGAAGAGATCGAGCAACTCCAGCGGCACGGCAGCAAGCTCAACGACATCGCCATCCTCGTCCGCGCTTCCTACCAGATGCGCGAATTCGAAGAGCGCTTCGTCACCCTCGGCCTCAACTACCGCGTCATCGGCGGTCCGCGCTTCTATGAGCGCAAGGAAATCCGCGACGCGCTGGCGTACCTCCGCATCGTCTCCAACCCGACCGACGACCTCGCCTTCGAACGCATCATCAATGTGCCCAAGCGCGGCATCGGCGACAGCACCATCAAAACGCTGTTCGACACAGCCCGTGCCACCCGCCAGCCGCTGTTCAACGCCACCCGCACGCTGCTCGAAACCGAAGAGCTGAAGCCTAAGCAGCGCACGACGCTCCGCGATCTCATCGGCCAGTTCGACGACTGGACCGAGCGCGCTCGCACCATCCCGCATGGTGAGCTCGCCCAGCAGATCCTCGACGAGAGCGGGTACACGGCGATGTGGCAGGCCGACAAGGCGCCCGACAGCCCCGGCCGGCTCGAGAACCTCAAGGAGCTTGTCAACTCCATGGAGGATTTCGAGACCCTCGGCGGCTTCCTCGAACACATCAGCCTCGTCATGGACCGCGAGACCGGCGAGGCTGACGACGCCGTGTCGATCATGACGCTCCACGGCGCCAAGGGGCTCGAATTCGACACCGTGTTCCTCCCCGGCTGGGAGGAAGGGCTGTTCCCGAGCCAGCGCAGCATGGACGAAGGCGGCCGCGCGGGGCTCGAGGAGGAACGCCGCCTCGCTTATGTCGGCATCACCCGGGCTCGCAAGCGCCTCAGGCTGTCGCTGGCGCAGAACCGCCGCATCCACGGCCTCTGGCAATCGGCCCTGCCTTCGCGCTTCCTCGACGAGCTGCCACCCGAGGCGGTCGAGGTCAAGGACACCGGCAGCGCCTATGGCGGCTACGGCTATGGCGGCCGCACCTCGTCGCGCTTCTCGACCGCCGATCCGTTCGACAGCAGCTACGAGACCCCCGGCTGGCAGCGCGCCCGAGCCCAGGCCTCATCCCGCAAGGGCGGTGGCCCCGTCATCATCGACGGCGACCTCGTCGCCCGCTCCACCGACAACGGCCGCGCCTCGGCCTACGCCGTCGGTGAAAGGGTGTTCCACCTGAAGTTCGGCTACGGCCGCATCGAGTCGATCGAAGGCAACAAGCTCAGCATCGAGTTCGAGAAGGCGGGTCGGAAGAAGGTGTTGGATAGCTTTGTGAGCAAGGGGTGACCACTCCAACGACGTCGTTCCTCCCTACCTGAGCGTTTAGCCCCCATACTTGTTGGCGATTTCCTCGACGAACGCGTCGACCAGCGCGCCGACCTGCTTGCGGCTGAGCGCGATCTTGTCGCCGAGCGCGAGGCCGGTGATCGATTTCGCCGCATCCCATTTGATGGTGTTGTCCTTGGTCATGACGCCATTGTGCTCGAGCACCGAGGCGGCGATCATCCGCACTTCGTTGAGCGGATTGCCGTCCTTGCCCTCCTGCCCGCGCAACCGATGGACGAACGCCATTTCGAGCCCGAGCACCACATCGAGCAGCGCATCCGCGGCGAACGGTTCGGCAGGCTTGGCCTTGTCGAACGCCTTGAGCACCCGCGTCACGCGATCGTGCACTGCCTGGATGTAGTCCGGGGAGTAGCTGGCTCGGCCGAGCATGTTTGGGTCCTTTCGTTTTGGCAGTCTCTACACTGTCGCGCGGTCCGCCGCTATTTCGACAGCGCCTGCCAACGGCGGCCGTCGCTACCCCTGCGGCGTCACCACCTCGCGCACCTTCGGCCGGTCCAGTCCCAGCCGGTGCTCGCGGTAGATGATGAAAAGGCCGGAGCTGACGACGATCACGCCGCCGACCAGCATGAACCAGTCCGGCACGTCGCCGAAGAAGACGAAGCCGATGATCACCGAGAAGACCAGCGAGGAATATTCGAACGGCGCGACGACGCTCAGCTCGGCGTGCCGGTAGCTCTCGGTCAGGAGGATCTGCGCGATGCCGCCGGCGAACCCGGCGCCGACCAGACAGGCGGCGGTCAGCGGGCTCGGCATCATCCAGCCGAACGGGATCGACACCAGCGAGATCAGCGACGACGACAAGAGGAAATAGAGCACGATGGTCGCCGAGCGCTCGGTCTTGATCAATGTGCGGACGAGGAGCTGCGCCACCGCACCCATGCCGGCCGCGAGGATCGCCGAGACCACGCCGATCGCCGCGCCGCTGTCGGCGCCGCCCGGGCTGC
>CAZNAE010000230.1:0-2547 GCA_964570695.1 uncultured Devosia sp. | reverse complement strand
GGCACACCTTCTCGGGGGTGATACCCAGTAGTTTAGCCGGCATTCCGGCTAGAACCTCACTCTTGCGGCGAGGCGCGAAGCCCGGCGGCGAGCTGGCGATTGATATTAATCAACACGTCCAGCTTCTGCGCGGCCGGCGCAATCTCGAGCTGCAAGGTGTGCTTCGAAATGAAGATGCCGAGGTTGGCAACATTCTGCCGGAGATCGATCGGCAGCGAGCTGTCGGGGGCGGTCACCGAGCTCATGAACACGATCCACAGGCGGCGATTGAAACGCAGGGCAACGGCGAGCTCGTTGTTGGTTGTCGCGGCCCAGTTGTCGCGGACGCGCTGCATATTCGATGCTGACTTGGAGAGAAGACCGGCCTCGAGTTCACGCGGATTAACCGTCTGCTTGCCCACCTGCTGGTAGGCCAAAGCGCCCTGCTGCTGCATTCGAGAGAAGGTCCTGTTCGTATTGGATCAGCCTTTTGGCTGCCTTGAGTGCTTTGTAAAGCGAGCCGGTTAATATGTCGTTATTGATTTCGTCGACAATCGGGATGCATGAGGGCGCTGCCGTGACGATGTCGTTGACGAGCGAGAAATATTGCGTGCGCAACGTGTCGATATTGTCCTCGAGATACATCAGCTGCACCGCGAGATAGATGCGCTTGGCCGGCGAGTCGGCGGTGTCCGGCGTCAGGATATCCTTCTCGCGCAGGATCGGCGCCTTGCCGTCGATGAAGAGGCGGGTGCGCTGGTCGGAGTTGGTAACCACGCAATTGCCGATGATCAGGCGCTCATTTGGCTTGAGTTCGACTTTGAGGGACATCGGCGAGACTCGCTGGGGGTTCGACCGCACTATAGCGGTTTGTGGGCGCTAAGGGGCTTTTGGAGGAGGCTCCGCTCAAAAGCAGAAGGCGGGCACTTGGCCCGCCTTCGCTTGTTCGATGCTTGATCCAGGACTTACTGGAGCAGGCGGAGGACGTTCTGGTCGGACTGCGAAGCCAGCGACAGGGCTTTGGTCGACAGGCTCTGGCGGGTCTGCAGGGCGAGCAGGTTCGCAGCTTCTTCGTTGGAGTCCGCCAGGGTCAGGTTCGACGCGCCGGTCTGCAGCGTGTTGATGATGGCCTTGGTGAAGTCCTGACGGGTCTGCACGATCGACAGGTTCGAACCGAAGCTCGACGCATCCGACCGCAGCGTATCAGTCGCGGTCTTCAGCGTGCTGATGATCGAGGTGATCGAGGTGTTCGAGTCGAACGCGGTCGAGCCGAGGGCGGTAAGCCCGAGACCCGTCGCGCTTGCATCCTTACCGGTGACGGTCAGGTTCGAGGTACCGGTTTCGTTGAACACCACCTTCAACTGGGTCGACGAACCAGCCAGCAGGTTGTTGCCGTTGTAGCCGGCATCAGCCGTGAGCTGGTTGATCTGGTCGAGCAGGCCGTTGTACTGCGAGATCAGGGCGCCGCGGGCCGGGTTCACACCCGAGCTCGAGGCAGTACCAGTGTTGGTGCCGGCGGTGATGCCGCTGGCGCCGCCGGTAACCTGAGAGGTCACCGCGCTGACGGCGACGCTCGAGGTCGAACCGGTGGTCGCAGACGTGAAGGCGAGGTGCCCGCTGGAGACCGAGGCCACGCTGGAGCCGAGCTGATCGTTGATCAGGTTGGCAACATCGCTGGCCGACAGGTTGGTCGCCGACAGGTTGGTCGAGTGAGCCGTATTGTAGCTCGTGACCGACGCCGCGTTGAGCGTGACGTTCTGCGCGGAGCCGCCGTCGAGGGCGATCGAGAAGGAGATCGCGTCGGCGTTGGACGCCGCCGTACCCGTGCCAGCAGTGGTCGGGAGACCGATCGTCCCGGTCGCACCGCCCGCTGTGGTGACAGTGCTGGCCTGCACGGACGACGAGCCGCCGAGGGTGGTAGACGTCAGCTTGAGCTGGCCGCTGACGACAGACGCCGTGGCGCCGGTGATCTGCGAGTTGATGAGATCGCGGACGTCGGCGTTGGTCAGGGAAGCCGAGTTCAGGGTCGTGCCGTTGTTGGTGTTGTAGGTATCAACGATCGCCTTCGACAGGGTGACTGTCTGGGGCCCGCCGCCGTTGGCGGTGACAGTGAACGACTCCGACGCCGCGTCAGTACCAGTCACCTGCGAGGTGGCGGCGATGCCAGTGGTGTTGGTAGCCGTGCCGCCGATCGTGCCGATCGTCAGGTTCGAAGCAGCGCCCGTCGTCGGCGACGTAAAGGTCAGATGGCCGCCACCGAAGGAAGCGACGCTCGAGCCGACCTGCAGATTAATCGCCGTCGCGATTTCAGCTCCAGTTACCGCCGCACTGCTGACTGCGGCCGTCGAGCTGTTCAGGGTGATGGCGTGCGAGGTTCCGTTGACCGTCAGGTTGAAGGTCAGGGTATTGGAGCCAGACAAGTCGACCGTGCTGTTGGCGCCACCAGTGATCGTCGCGGCGCTAGCCACGCCGCTCACGTTGAGCGCCGCAAAGCCGGTACCGGTCACCGAGCCAGCGCTGGCCGCGGTGCCCGTGCCACGGTGAGCCCGACGGCGCGCAGCGCGGCGC
>CAZNAE010000229.1:0-2588 GCA_964570695.1 uncultured Devosia sp. | reverse complement strand
GGTTCATCTGGCCAACTGCGAGCACGATCATCTGCGCGAACGCGACCAGCAGGCCAACGCAGGCGCTGCGCAGCATCACGTAGATGTTGTATTCGGTGAAAAAGCTTGAGGAGATGAAGGAAGCTGCAACCGAGCCGGCGATGAAGATGGCGGCCAGCCCGGCCCATTCGTTTCGCAGCAATCGCCGAAACAGGCTCATTTCAGGCGGGCCCTGAAGACGCCGCGATAGCGCTGCGCCATAACCGCTCCCAGAAGAAAGAGGCCGAGGAAAAACTGCAGCCAGAAATTGCCGATGTTGAGCACCAGCAACCCACTGCGGATCACGGTGACGAGCATGGCGCCGAGGAACGTCCCCAGCACCGACACAAACCCGCCGGCGAGCGCCGTTCCACCGAGCACCGGCCCGAGAAAGGATGGCAGCAGCCAGTCGTCACCACCCACAGCCGGCATCGCGGCCCCGACGCGGACGACGACCATCAAACCGGCTACGCCCGCCAGCATACCCGAGAGGACATGCGCCAAGACGATCGTCCGCGCGACTGGGATGCCCGAGATCGTGGCAGCACGTGCATTGGCGCCCGCCATCAGGGTTTCCTTACCGGGCACCGAGTAGCGATAAAAGCTGTACAGCGCGAGGCCGACGACCAGTGCGACAACCAGCGCCGGCGAGGCATAGCTCAAGATTTTGTAGGAGCCGATGCTGCCCACGATCGGCGGCAGGCCGTTGATCGGCTTAGCTTTGGTGAGGATCAGCATCGCGCCCGAAAAGAGGTTCGCGCTCGCCAGCGTGACGATGAACGCGTTGACGCCCGAGCGGACGATGGTGAAGCCGTTGAGCCATCCCAAGAGCCCACCGAGAATCACCGCGAGCAGGAAGGCGAGAGGAACCGGCACGCCGAGGTCTTGCATCAGGTAGCCGGCGAACATCACTGAGCAGACGCCGATCGAACCAACCGCCAGGTTCATGCCGCCGGTCGCCAGCACGACCATCTGGCTGAAGCCGACAGTAACGTCGACAGCAAGAGAGCGGCCCATACCGAACAGATTGAACGACGAGACGAACCCCGGCTGCCGCAAGGCGAAAACGACGACCAGCAGAGCGATGATGACGGCCAGACCGAGTTGCGGCGCGACCTCGAAGCGCGCACGCCGCACCGGCGCCAGTTCAGAAGTACTCACGACGCTCCCCCTCGATTCTGTCGTGATAGTGGATTTGCCGGCGGAGCGTTGCAACGGCGGAAAAACCCGGCGGAGGCGGCTGCCCCCGCCGGGAAGGATGGGAAGATTACTTGCAGTTGAGGTAGGTCGCCTTGAACTTGGACTGGATGTCGGTGGCCATCTTCTTCATCTCGCCGGCGGCGGTGGCGAGATTGTCGGCCGTCACCTTGAGGACGCCGGAGTCGATGAAGTGCGCCGTCTGGGGCGACTTATCCCACGGCGCGTCATCCTTGATCGTGCAGGTCTTGGACGCCAGCAGATCGAGGACGTAGGCGCCCAGATAGGCCTGCCCGTACGAGTTCTGAAGATACGTCCCGAAGGCAAAGCCGTCCTTGATGTCGTCCAGCACGGCCTGGTCGTCATCGAAGCCGATGAACTTGATCCGCTTGTCGCCGAGGCTGCGGAGCTCCTTGGCAGTGACCGCCGCGGAATTGTGCGCGGTGGCAACGATGCCATCGATCTGGTCCTTGCTGGCCGCAAACAGCGCGCTGATCTTCTGGTCGGCGACGGTCGGGTCGAGGTCGGTATCGGCGACAGTCTGCAGCAGCTTGACGGCGCCGTTGGTTTCGTCGACCGCCTTCTGCACGGCGTCCTCGCGCAACTTGGTATTGGTATCGATGATCTGGCCGGTGATGTGGACGATGTTGCCCTTGCCGCCGATCGCGTCGATCAGCGCCTTGGTCATGGTGTAAGTCGTCTTGTAGGGGTCGGTGGCGAAGCAGAATACCGCATCGGTCGGATCCTGCGCGCAACCGCCCAGCATAACCACCGGGACGCCGTTCTGCTTGAGTTCGGTGATCGTCGAATTCACGCCCACCGGGTCGCCCGGGAAGATGCCGAAACCGTTGACGCCCTGCGACGCCAGCGACTCCATCAGTTCGGTCTGCAACTCAAGCTTCCAGTCGGATGGAACTTTGAATTCCACCGAGGCGATACCGAAATCCTTCTGCGCATCTGCGGCTGCCTGCGCCCAGGGCGCGAAATAGGGGTGCGGCCCACCCGAGGCCACCACAATCTTGTTGTCCGATGCCGCGGCGGTGCCGGCCAGCAGCATCACGCCGAGCGCGGCCAGGGCGATGCGCCCGGCCTTCAGTCCACGCGCTTCCATAACTTCCTCCCGTTGCCGATGCCTCCGCTCGCCTATCGAGTCTAGCGCATCGACAGGAGGCATGTTAGGACAAGTGCATATCGCATGCAATAGCCAGATGAGGAGAACGGCGAGTGCGGATAACCGACATCAGGTGCTACGTCGTGGCCGACGAGCATCCGGCCGTGCCGTTCCGCTGGCGCAAGGGCCTTCCCGGCTCCGGGGACGGCACGCCACTCGACCAGACGCCGAAGGCCGCGATCCTCAGGATGGACACCGACGA
>CAZNAE010000228.1:0-2604 GCA_964570695.1 uncultured Devosia sp. | reverse complement strand
TGAAGGCCGAGAGGTAGGCAAAGAAGCGCGAACGATGTGGATCGTCGGCCATATATCCGATCGAATAGACGTGGACGAGGCTCGACACAGTCGTCACCACCACCAGCATCACTGCCGTCAGCGTGTCGACGCGCAGCAGCCAATGGATGTCGAGCGGGCCTGAAGTGATCCATCGGAAGAGGTCGACCTTCTGAACGTTGGCCACTTCCTCGGCGGGCGCGAACCAATAGGTCGAAAACACCAGCCAGCTCAGGAGGGCGGCGACGATCAACAGCCCGGTGGTCACGTACTCGCTGGTCTTGTGCCCGATGATCCGGCCAAGCAGGCCCGCCACCAGCGCACCGATCAGCGGAAAAAAGACGATGGCCTGGATCACGGGTTTAGCCCTTGAGCTGATTGACGTCATCGACCGCGATCGTGCCGCGGTTACGATAGAAGATGACAAGGATGGCAAGGCCGATCGCGGCCTCAGCGGCGGCAACGGTGAGGATCAGCAGCGCGAACACTTGCCCGGCGAGATCGTTGAGTTGCGCCGAGAACGCCACGAAGTTGATGTTCACCGCCAGTAGGATCAGCTCCACCGACATCAGGATGATGATGATGTTCTTGCGGTTGAGGAAAATCCCGAACACGCCAAGTGTGAAGAGGATCGCGCCGACCGTGAGGTAGTGGCCGATGCTTATGCCTGCTGCTGCCAACATGGCTAGACCCCCTGACCCGATTTGACCTTGACCAGCTCGACGCCCTCGCTGCGCTTGCGCGAGGTCTGATGCGCCACGTTCTGCCGCTTGACGTTGCTCTTGTGCTGCAGCGTCAGGACGATCGCGCCCACCATGGCGACAAGCAGTACCGCCGCCGCGCCCATGAACAGGAAGACGTAGCGCGTATAGAGCACCTGCCCAAGCGCCCGGGTATTGTCGATCGCATGGTCGATGGGCACCACCGAGCTCGCCGTCACCTGCGGCGCGATCACATAGCTGCCGCCGACCAGCAGCAGCTCGAGCAGGAGGATTACGCCGATCACCACGCCAACCGGCGCGTATTGCAGCATGCCGGTCCGCAGCGACGCGAAGTCCACGTCGAGCATCATGGTGACGAAGAGGAACAGCACCGCGACGGCGCCGACATAGACGACGATCAGGATCAGCGCCAGGAACTCTGCGCCGGCCAGCATGAACAGACCCGCTGCGTTGACGAAGCAGAGGATCAGGAACAGCACCGAATGCACCGGGTTGCGCGACGCGATCACCATCAGCGCGGACGCCACCGCGATGATCGAGAAAACGTAGAAGAAAAACAGCGCGAGGGTCATGCGGTCCTCACCGATACGGAGCGTCGGCGACGATGTTCAGCGCGATCTCGCGCTCCCACCGGTCGCCATTGGCGAGAAGCTTGTTCTTGTCGAAGTAGAGTTCCTCGCGCGTTTCGGTCGCGAACTCGAAGTTCGGCCCCTCGACGATCGCATCGACCGGGCAGGCCTCCTGGCACATGCCACAATAGATGCATTTCACCATGTCGATGTCGTAGCGGACCGTCCGGCGGGTGCCATCGTTCTGACGCGGACCGGCCTCGATAGTGATCGCCTGCGCCGGGCAAATCGCTTCGCAGAGCTTGCAGGCAATGCAGCGCTCTTCGCCGTTCGGATAGCGGCGTAATGCGTGCTCGCCGCGGAAGCGCGGCGAGTACGGCATCTTCTCAAACGGGTAGTTGATCGTCTTCTTGGGCGAGAAGAAGTAGCGCATCGACAGGAAAAACGCCCCGACGAATTCGCGCAGCAGCAAGCCGTTGATGACACGCAGAGCACCCATCACATCGCTCCTCCGTGCCAGCCCCAGCCCGTGTATTCGAGCACGCCCGCGACCACCACCACCATGATCAGCGACAGCGGCAGGAACACCTTCCAGCCGATCCGCATCAGCTGGTCGTAGCGGTAGCGTGGCACGAACGCCTTCACCATCGCGAAGCCGAAGAACACGAAGCAGACCTTGAGGATGAACCAGATGGCGCCCGGGATCCACGTGAACGGCGGTAGGTCGATCGGTGACGCCCAGCCCCCGAGGAAAAGGATCGCCGTCATCGCGCACATCAACTGGATGGCGATGTACTCGCCGAGCTGAAACAGCAGATAGGGCGCCGACGAGTATTCCACCATGAAGCCCGCGACGAGCTCCGACTCAGCTTCCGGCAGGTCGAAGGGCGGCCGGTTGGTCTCGGCCAAGGCCGAGATGAAGAAGACGATGAACACCGGGAACAGCGGCAGCCAGAACCAGTCGAGGAACCTGAGCCATGGCACGCCGAGCACATGGGCGAGCCCCATTTGGCTCTGCGCCACGACAATATCACTGAGGTTCAGCGAGCCGACGCAGAGCAGCACGCAAATGATGACGAAGCCGATCGAGACCTCGTAGCTGACCATCTGCGCCGCCGAGCGGAGGGCACCGAGGAAGGCGTACTTCGAATTGGACGCCCAGCCACCCATGATGATGCCGTAGACGCCGAGCGAGCTGATGGCGAAGATGTAGAGAACGCCGACATTGATGTTGGCGAGGGCCCAGCCGGCATCGAGCGGGATCACCACCCAGGCCGAGAGCGCCAGCACCGATG
>CAZNAE010000227.1:0-2655 GCA_964570695.1 uncultured Devosia sp. | reverse complement strand
CGGCATAGGCTCCGCACCGTAACAGGCAGGGAGCCGACCGATGAAGCCGATCCGACTAGCTATTGCGGCGTTGACGCTGAGCCTCGTCAGCCTGGGTGCGCTGGCGCAGGGACTGCCGCCGGTCAAGGTGATCGGGGTGATCACCGCCGTCAACGGCGACGAGATCGATATCAAGGGTGACGACGGGACGGTGACGCAGGCTTTCCTGGGCGACAAGACCCTGGTCTTCCAGACTACCACAATTGCCTTCAGCGACATCAAGCCCGGCCAGTTCGTCGGGACGGCGACGCGCCCCGGGACGGACGGCAAACTCAGCGGCATCGAGCTTCATACCTTCGATGCGTCCATGGGCCGTGCTGGCGAGGGCTTCTTCCCCTGGGACGACGGTTCCGACTCGATGATGGCGAACGGCACCCTGTCGAAGGTTGTGGGGACCACCGACCACACGATTACCGTCACCTACAACGGCGGCGAGCAGACGGTGGATATTCCAGCCGATACCCCGGTCGCCAATATGGCGCCGTCGGATCGCACGGCGCTGGTGGTCGGCGCCCACGCCATCGCCCGCGGCAGCAAGGACGCGGCCGGGAAATACAACGTCGCCTTCATCACCGCGGGCAAGGACGGCAACGTTCCGGCCGTCTAGCGAGCGGCCTGAAAGTCGCCGCCGGAAGCCCCGACCGGGCATTCTCCGGCGGAGCGGCGCCGGCCCAATCAGTAGCGGGCGCAACTCCCGCAACCGCGTGTTGCAAATTGCGTGAACAACTCAATACACGCCGCACCTCCAAGCCGCCCGGCGGAATCGCCGCGCGTGCAGCCCAGCCTGGGCTCGCCGGCGGCAACAGGCCTGAGCGGTTCAGTCCGGGCGAGAACTGCTTGCCAGCACCTCGCCCTCCCCTCACGCAACAGTGTCACGGCGCCGCGCTCCGCGTTTGAAACGGCAGGTGATCTTGCCTCGTTGCTGTGTCACAAATCGACCATGGCGGGCGGCTAGTGCCGGTCGCCTCGTGCCCCGGAGCCTGAATGGGCGCTTATATTTTGCGACGACTCCTCTTGATGATCCCCACGCTCTTCGGGATCATGGCGCTGTCATTTCTCGTGGTGCAGTTCGCCCCCGGCGGCCCGGTCGAGGAGATGATCTCCCGGATCACCAACAACAATGTCTCGGCGACGGCGGCGATCACCGGCGGCGGGGCGCAGGGCGACATCGTGCTGCCGGGCGGCGCAGGCCCGAAGACCGCGGTCACCCAGGCCGGAACCAAGGGCGGCGAGAGTTCCGCCAACTCCGCCTATCGCGGCTCCAGCGGTCTCAGCCAGAAGGTCGTCGACCGCATCGTCAAGCAGTTCGGCTTCGACAAGCCGCCCCTCGAGCGCTTCGTCACCATGCTCTGGAACTATGCGCGCTTCGATTTCGGCCGCAGCTATTTCCGCGACATCTCGGTGCTCGATTTGATCAAGGAGAAGCTGCCGGTCTCGATCACGCTCGGGCTCTGGATGACGCTGCTGAGCTACGGCATCTCGATCCCGCTCGGCATCATGAAGGCGGTGCGCGACGGCTCGCGCTTCGACGTCTGGACCTCGTCGGTGATCATCCTTGGTTACGCGGTGCCGGGCTTCCTCATCGCCATCCTCCTGATCGTGCTCTTCGCCGGGGGCTCGTTCTGGAGCATCTTTCCGCTCAAAGGCCTGACCTCGGGCAATTTCAACGATCTCAGCTGGCCGCAGAAGATCCTCGACTACCTCTGGCACATCGTCCTGCCGATCATCTCGATGGGGCTCGGCGCTTTCGCCACCGCGACCTTCCTCACCAAGAATTCGTTCCTCGAGGAGGTGCGCAAGCAATATGTCGTGACGGCGCGGGCGAAGGGCCTGAGCGAAGGCAAAATCCTCTACGGCCACGTCTTCCGCAACGCCATGCTGATCGTCATCGCCACCTTCCCGGGCGCCTTCATCGGCGCCTTCTTCGGCGGCTCGCTCCTTATTGAAACCATCTTCTCGCTCGACGGTCTCGGGCTCCTCGGCTTCAACTCGGTGATCAATCGCGACTACGGCGTGGTGTTCGCGACGCTCTACATTTTCTCGCTGATCGGGCTCGTGATCGGGCTCATCTCGGACCTGACCTACACCTGGGTCGATCCGCGTATCGATTTCGAGAGCCGCGAGGTATGAGCGCGGCAGGAATCCTCTGTCTGCAGCGTCCGGTCTGGGCGGCGGCCGACGGACCGGCGTCGGTCATGCCGCGCGCCGTGCTGGCGAAGCCCAAGGTGTCGCCCATCACCGAACGGCGGCTCCGCAATTTCAGAGCCAACCGCCGCGGTTACTGGTCGCTCTGGCTGTTCGTGCTGCTGTTCGCGCTGTCGCTGTTTTCCGAATTCATCGCCAGCGACCGGCCAATCCTCGCCTCCTACAAAGGCGAGTTGCTTATCCCGTTCGCGGTCAATTATCCCGAGAGCAAGTTCGGCGGCTTCCTCGCTACCACCAATTTCCGCGATCCGGCGAACCGCGCCGAGATCGAGGCCAATGGATGGATGCTCTGGCCTCCGATCCGCTTCTCCTATGACACCGTCGACAATGCTTTGCCCGTCCCGGCGCCGGCGCCGCCCTCATGGACGATGAGCACCGCCGACCGCTGCTCGGGCTATGCGCAGGGCGTCG
>CAZNAE010000226.1:0-2657 GCA_964570695.1 uncultured Devosia sp. | reverse complement strand
GCGTAACCAACACCGTCCACGCCAACGGCCGCAGCATGAAGCTCTATGCCGAGGAGCTGGGCGGCGCCGACCGCATCAGCCTCAACATCTATGCACCACCCTCGGGCGAGCCGGCGCTAAGACCCTGCGAGATGCCGGTCGACAAGGTCACCGCCTTCGTCCTCGGCGCCGAGCCGGAGTGACGCCGTTTACACCGCCACCAGATTCTCCATCCCCCATTCCCGGATCGTCGCGATCACGGGCACAAAACTCTCGCCCTTTGCCGTCAGCCGATATTCCACCCGCGGCGGCACGACGCCAAAATCCTGCCGGGCGATGAGGCCGCCGGCAACGAGCGCCTTGAGCTCGCGACTCAACACGCGCGGCGCGATCGGCGGGCTGCCGGCGCCCAGCCCGCGCAGCAGGCCGCGGCCGATTTCGGCGTAGCGCCGTGGCCCGTCCTTGAGGTCCCAGACGATCCTGAGCTTGTATTTGCCGGCGATCAGCTTCTGGAACGCCGCGACCGGGCAGGGGTCGCCCTGCGGAACATCGTCCATCGTCGCCTCCTTGCTATCCAATATGTCCATACTTGCATTTGTGCCCTACGGACGCCACATCCGGCGTCGTCCGCAGGGGGAATTGCGATGCTCCTCGTCACCGGCGCCACCGGCCTCAACGGCAGCGCGTTGCTCCGCCGGCTGTCGGCCATGCACATCCCGGTCCGTGCTTTGGTGCGCAGCCGCGACCGCGCCGCGGCGATCGCCGCGCTGCCCCATGTCGAGATCGTCGTCGGCGACATGGGAGTGCCGGAGTCGCTGGCCGGCCCGCTCGCTGGGGTCGAGCGCGTCATGCTGATCTCGCCCTCGGCGCCCAATATGCTCGAGGTGCAGACCAATGTGATCGAGGCGGCGCGGAGCGCCGGCGTCCGCCATGTGGTGAAGCTCTCCGGTATCATCCCCGATATCGCCTCCGCCTTCCGCTATGCCCGCATGCATGGCGAGATCGAGCAGCGGCTTGAGGCCTCCGGTATGGCGTTCACCCAGCTGCGCGCCGGCGAGTTCATGCCGAGCTATTTCCGCCAAGTCCCCAACATCGTCGGCAAGGGCCTGCTGATGCTGCCGATGGCAGACGCCCGCATCGCCTCGATCGACATCGGCGACGTCGCCGAGGTCGCGGCTTTGGCGCTCACCGAGCCCGGGCACGAGGGCAGGACCTATCCGCTCACCGGACCGGCCGCGCTCAGCATGGCGGAGGTCGCCGTCGAGCTTTCGGCCGTCACTGGCAAGCCGATCCGCTACGTGAACGTCGATCCCGAGCAAATGCGGCAAGACCAGCTTGCCGCCGGCATGCCGCCCTTCACCGCCGATGCATTGTTCGAGCTCTTCGCCGAGCGGCGGAACGGCAAGGAAGCGACCGTCTCGCCGCTGGTCTCCGAGCTGCTCGGCCGTCCGGCGACGAGCTTTGCGAGCTTTGCCGCCCGCAACGCGGCGATCTTTCGCGGCGAGGCGCCGGCGCCGAAAATCTAGGCGCGAAGTTGTGATGGCGGTGCTCATAGGCGCGCCGCCTTCCGGTGCCCATCTATCAACCATGCGCTCGCTGCTTCTCGCCGCTGCCCTTATCGTCACCGCCTCGACCGGCGCGTTCGCCTATTGCCCGGCGCTTCCCAGCGACCAGACGACCGGCAGTATCGAGAACCAGGAAGCCATCATGCTCTGCCAGCAGCAGTCGCTTTCCGACGCCACCGCCGCCCGCGAACGCGAATTGCAGCAGCAGCAGGCGCTGCAGCAGCAACAGCAGCAGTTCGAGTTCGACCAGCGTATGCAGCAGACATTTACGGCCGCCAGCCAGACCGCGTCCCAGCCGCAATTTTAGCCGGCACCGCCGTTCCTTCCATACGACTTCGGACATATTCCGGAACCAACCCGGCGTCGCCGGGTTGGGCTGCTGCGTCGTCTCATAACGCTTTCAGAAAGCTGGATAAAATGACCGACGTACCCACCCGGATATTGATCGTCGAGGATAACGCGTTCATCGCGGCGTCGATGGAAGCCATGGTCCATGAGCTGGGCCACTGGGTCATCGGCCCGGATTTCACGCTGCATGACGGCCTGCGCCACGCCGGCGAGGACGCGATCGATTTTGCCCTGCTTGATTTCGATCTCGGCCATGGCACCGACGCCACCCCGATTGCCGAAAAACTCACCGCCCGCGGCATCCCCTTCGCCTTCGCCACCGGCTCCGACCCGGCCCTCATCCGCCGCGCCTTCTGCAACGTCGCGATCATCGCCAAACCGATCGACGAGCGCACATTGCGTCGCGTGCTGCCGAACTAGGCGGTCCAACACGGTGTGGCGGTCGGTCTCCCTCCCCCTTCGCGGGAAGGGTAGCGCCGCTCGGAGCTAGCGACGTAGCAGAGCTAGGAAGGGGGGCGAGGCGCCGGTAGGCTATCGACGGCGACCGGCTCTCCGCCCCCACCCTCGATCCCTCCCGGCAAGGGGGAGGGAGACGACTGCGTAGTCGCCGTCGCGACCCAAAACCCACTCTGTGACGGTGCACCGGTCACCAAAACCGCCAAAACCTCAACCCCATCAGTGCCCTAACAAATTCTATCCCCGCGCTTCCCGGCTCCCGCATAATCACCACATCCCACCGCACGGACGGATCCGGCGGCGAACGGC
>CAZNAE010000225.1:0-2729 GCA_964570695.1 uncultured Devosia sp. | reverse complement strand
CCGATCGAGGCCAGATAGCGGAATCTGCAATGGCGCCGGTTTTCTGAATGTTGATTGCCACTGAGAACTGACCCAGCAGGCTGGGATATTTCCATCGAGATTTGACCCATGTGTGACCCTTGCCCCGCGCGTTTTGAGCGGGGGCTATGGAGTGATCGACATGGCATTATTGAGCGTTATCCGACGCTGGCATTTCCGAGAGCATTTATCGATCCGGGAGATCTGCCGCAGGAGCGGCCTGTCCCGGAACACCATCCGCAGGTATCTGCGGACTGACGAGGTCGAGCCGGCGTTCAAGGTCCCGGAGCGACCGAGCAAGCTTGATCCGTTTGCGGACCGATTGTCGGCTTGGCTGAAGACGGAGGCGAACAAGTCCCGCAAGCAGAAGCGGACCGTCCTGCAGTTGCATGCCGACCTGGTAAGCTTGGGCTATGGCGGCTCCTACAACCGGGTGGCTGCCTTCGCCCGGGAATGGAAAGCCGATCGGCAGCGGGAGACGAACACGACCGGGCGAGGTACCTTCGTTCCGCTGACGTTCGAACCTGGGGAAGCTTTCCAGTTCGACTGGTCGGAAGACTGGGCCATCATCGGCAATGAACGCACCAAGCTGCAGGTGGCCCACACCAAGCTGAGCTACAGCCGGGCCTTCATCGTTCGGGCCTATCTCCTGCAGACGCACGAGATGCTGTTCGATGCCCACAATCATGCCTTCCGGGTGCTGGGCGGCATTCCTCGGCGCGGCATCTACGACAACATGAAGACCGCCATCGACAAGGTCGGTCGCGGCAAGGAGCGGGACGTCAATGCCCGCTTCCTGGCCATGGCCAGCCACTACCTGTTCGAGCTCGAGTTCTGCAATCCGGCATCGGGCTGGGAGAAAGGGCAAGTCGAGAAGAACGTCCAGGATACCCGTCATCGGTTGTGGCAACCAACGCCCCGCTTTCCATCACTGGACGCCCTCAACGACTGGCTGGAAGCCAGATGCAAAGAGTATTGGGCGCAGACGCCGCACGGGAAGATGCAGGGCACCATCGCCGATCTCTGGGCCGAGGAAGTGCCGGCTCTAATGCCGGCATCCCGTCCGTTCGACGGCTTTGTCGAATACACCAAGCGCGTCACCCCGACCTGCCTGGTTCACCTGGAGCGCAATCGCTACAGCGTGCCAGCATCCTTCGCCAATCGACCAGTGAGCCTTCGGGTCTATCCGGATCGAGTGGTGGTCGCCGCGGAAGGCCTGATGATCTGCGAGCATCGCCGCATCATCGACCGGTCACATGATCAGCCGGGGAAAACGGTCTATGACTGGCGGCATTACCTGGCCGTGGTTCAGCGCAAGCCTGGCGCCCTGCGCAACGGCGCGCCTTTTGCCGAGCTGCCCGAGGCCTTCAGAACACTGCAGCAGCACCTGCTCAAGAAGCCGGGCGGTGACCGGGAGATGGTCGACATCCTCGCCCTGGTCCTGCAGCACGACGAGGATGCCGTGCTCTTAGCCGTGGAGATGGCTCTGGAGACAGGCGTTCCAACCAAGACCCATGTGCTCAACCTGCTGCATCGCCTGGTCGACGGTAAATCTATCACGCCGCCGATCCTAGATGCCCCCCAGGTCCTGACGCTCACCAATGAGCCCGAAGCCAATGTCGAACGATACGATGCCCTCAGGACGGTGCGTCATGCGTCATAATCCTGCCAGCGGGGCCATCGTCATCATGCTCAAGAGCCTCAAGATGCACGGTATGGCCCAGGCCGTGGGCGAACTCACCGAGCAGGGTTCGCCGGCCTTCGAAGCTTCCATCCCGATCCTGTCGCAACTGCTCAAGGCCGAGACGGCAGAACGCGAGGTCAGGTCCACCGCCTACCAGCTCAAGACTGCTCGCTTCCCAGCCTATCGCGACCTCAATGGCTTCGACTTCTCCAGCAGCGAGGTCAACGAGGCCCTGGTGCGACAACTGCATCGCTGCGACTTCCTCGAACAGGCCAACAACATCGTCCTGGTCGGCGGCCCCGGCACAGGCAAGACCCATATCGCTACCGCCATCGGCGTGCAGGCCATTGAGCATCACCAGAAGCGGGTCCGGTTCTTCTCGACAGTCGAGCTGGTCAATGCGCTTGAACAGGAAAAAGCCCAAGGGCGCTCGGGCCAGATCGCCGGCAGGCTCGTCCACTCCGACCTCGTCATCCTCGACGAGCTCGGCTACCTGCCGTTCAGTGCCTCAGGTGGGGCATTGCTCTTCCATCTGCTGAGCCGGCTCTACGAGCATACCAGCGTCGTCATCACCACCAACCTCAGCTTCAGCGAATGGGCCAGCGTCTTCGGCGACGCCAAGATGACCACCGCGCTGCTCGATCGCCTGACCCATCATTGCCACATCCTCGAAACCGGAAACGACAGCTTCCGCTTCAAGAACAGCTCGGCACACGACCCCAAAACCACAAAGGAGAAAGCCAGGACCTTGACCATTAAACCCGAACCGAAACATACCTAGTGGCGGGTCACTTCTCAGTGGAAATCCCGGGTCAGTTCTCGGTGGAAATCAACACTAAGTGCTTGAAAGCGCGGGTGTAGCTCAATGGCAGAGCAGAAGCTTCCCAAGCGTACGACGAAGCCCATTCTTTCGTGATGTCACCTGAGCCAGGCTTATTGTCGACCCTCCAGCGCGATCATTGATGTTTCGCCGTGCCTGACATACTGTGGCGCGCTTGTTGGATCGTGCGGCTTGTTCCCGCGCTCG
>CAZNAE010000224.1:0-2748 GCA_964570695.1 uncultured Devosia sp. | reverse complement strand
TCCGAGCGCCAGCTGTTCGAGCAGGCGATGGACCGGATGAGCCGCGAGATCGGTGCCGTCAACAAGCTGACGCTGACCGAAGCCGTGCAGCTGATCGAAAAGAATCTGGCGAAGTCGCCGCGCCGCGGTCCCAAGACCGAGCCGGACGCCGAGGAAGCCGCGGCGTAGATCGCACGACGCCATCGAATGCGAAAGGCCGGCAGCGATGCCGGCCTTTTGTTTGGTGGCGGGACACGCCTGCATGGCCCGGACCTCGTCCTTCGACAGGCTCAGGATGAGGTCCTAAGTGATTCAGGAGAGGGGACCTCCGTGGCCGTCATGGTGAGCTTGTCGAACCACGAGGACGTGGTCCCCGCTTTCGCGGCGATGACATCCCGCAGGTCGGCGCTCAGTTGACCGCGATGACCTTGTATTGCTGGCCGGCGACGACCGGGTCGCCCGGATAGAGGTTGTTGAGGATGTAGAAGAGGTTGGTGGCGTCGGCGATGCCGCCCATCTTGCGGGCGAGCGAGTCCGCGGAATCGACGGCGCCGGCGGTGATGGTCTTGACCGTCAGCGTATGGACCTGGCGAAGGTCGCCGGGCGTCGCGGCGCGGAAGCTCTTGAGGGTGGCGTCGGCGCCGCGGGCGAAGAGCTCGCTGTCGACCTTGGCGGCGAAGATGAAGCGGTAGACCGCGCCCTGGTAGCGCACTACCTCGACCCGGAAATTCCACTGGTCGGTGGCCGCCACACCCGAGGCGGTGTCGAAGCCGTTGATGCTCTGCGTGGTGATCGTCTGGTTCTGCAGGCCGGCGATCCAGCCGGATTTGAGATAGTCGGAAAGCGCCATCGTATCGGGCACCTGGGCGCTGTCGAAGCGCACGGCCTCGCCATCGCCCGCGACCGCCACCACGGCGCCCCGCGAGACCTGGAGCGTATAGCCGTCTGGCACCGTGAAGGTGAATTTGAGCCCCGGCTGGACGAAGCGCTGGCCGATGACGGCGCCCTGCGATGGGCTGTCGCCGTAAACCAGCCCGGACAGCGCCGACATATAGTCGTCGCGGTCGGTGATGCCGATGCCGGGGCCGCCGAAGAAGGTGCGGGCGATCTCCGTCGCTTTCTGGATGCGGTCGGGCGTCGAGGGGTGAGAACTCAGGAAGTCGTCGGCCTGGCTGGCGTCACCCTGCGAATATTGCGCGAAGCGGCCCATCGCGCCAAGGAAGCGCGATGCCGCGAACGGATCGAACCCCGCCTTGCCGGCGATCTGGATGCCCTCCTTGTCGGCAGCCAGTTCCTGGGCCTGGCTGAAGGCGGCAAAAGAGAGCTTGGCTTTGTTGGCGCTCTGGTCGGTCGACGGATCGCTGCCGAGCGCCGTGACCACCTTGTCGACGAGATCGGTGGTCTTGGCCCGCTCGGTGCGGGCCCGGGCGTGATGCAGCACGACGTGCGCGATCTCATGGGCCAGCACGGCCGCGAGCTCGCTCTCGTCATTGGCGAGCGCCAGGATGCCGCGCGTCACGAAGATGTAGCCGCCCGGCAACGCGAAGGCGTTGACCTCGGAGGTGTCGAGGATGTTGACGGTGAACTTCGAGTTCGGCTGGTCGGCCGCGGCGAGCAGCTTGCCGACGATCTGCGCGATCATGATCTCGGCCGGCCGATCGGAATAGATGCCGCCATAGGACGCGATGATCTTGGGGCTCTCGCGCGCCCCGATGATATCGTCCTCCGGATCGCCGGTGTCCGACACCAGAGGCGACATCTGGCCGTTGGTGGTGGTGACGGCGACGCCCGGTCCGAGCACGTTCGAGCAGCCGGCGAGGATCGCCAGCAGCGCGAGGATCGCCGCACGGTGGAAGAGGCGGAGCTTCATGGGACCGCCAAAACCTCGATCTGCTCGGGATGCGTGATCTCGATCCGCGGTCCGTCCTCAGTGTCGATCCAGCCGCGCACGCGCACCAGCGCGCCGCCCAGTTGCAGCGGGTCGCGCTTGGCTTCGGCAAACAGGCGCAAGGCTTTGGCCTCGATCACCGCGGTGAAATCCTCTTTGAAATAGCGTCCGAAATTCAGATAGACGCGGCCGCCGGTCTTTTCCGCTTTGAGTATGCGCCCTTCGACCAGCTCGAAATGTCCGGTCAGTGCCGCCAAATCAGCCGGCCGGTCGGCGCGCCGCACCGTGTAATAGGGATCGGCCCAGATGCCAAGCTTGCCGGTCCGCGCCGTGGTCTCGGCGGCGTACAAATCCGGCAGGCACGCGCGATTGTCGGGGAAGGAATAGACCCGTGCCATGCCGGCCAAGAGCATCTGCTGCTGCACCCAGACTTCGGGTTGGCTCACAACGAAGAGTTGGCCGAGGGCGCGGCCATAGCGATCTTTCTCCTCGCCGCCATAGCGGAGCAGCACCGGCTTGTTGAGAGCGACCGCGGCCAGCGCGGCCTTCGAGTCCTCGGCCTTCGGCCAATCCGTCAGCCCGTCGCGGCCGAGCGCCAAATGCGGCGCCTGGATGCCCATGAGGCGCACCACGAGGCCATTGTCGAGCAGGAGCGTGTCGCCATCGACGATCTGGGTGACAGCGCCCTTGGGGCCATCGCGCAGGCCCTCGCACGCCGGCGCGGCGACGACCGACATCAGCGACAAGGCAATTGCGCCAAAAACGGCATCTCTCGCCAGCAAATTCGAGCCCACCACAGGGTTGGAAAGACAGCAGCCAATTGCGGCGAAAATCCCAATAGCGGGGCGCAATGCTTCCGATCCCCTGTTGATGAGCAGCCT
>CAZNAE010000223.1:0-2809 GCA_964570695.1 uncultured Devosia sp. | reverse complement strand
GTTTCCGGATCATCGGCATACTCGATGACGGCGGCGATCATGTCCGGCTCGGCGCGGGGCGTCTGGGCCGCAACGGGCTCCGACGGTGGCTCTGGCGCAGGTTCCGCTCCCGGTTCCGCCGGCGGCACAAAGATTTCGTCGGCGTCGCTCAAATTCGTATAGAGCCCGGCATCGTCAGCCAGCCGATCGAACAGCGAGGACAGCGAGCGTTCGGCAGCCGGTGCGGCGCCCGGTTCGACCCAATCGTCGCTGCGCGGCGCCGGTTCGGTTGCGGGCAGCGGAGCAAGCCCCATCGGCAGCATCGGCTCCGGCGTATCCGCCAGGTCCTGCGGCGCGTTCGGCACCGTCTCGTCCGCGCTGACACCCTCCTCGGCCCGCACCTCATCAATGGTCGGCACTGCTGCGCCCGGGGCAAAGATCAGCAGCAAAGCGTCCTGTGGGCTCGCCTTCAGCCGGACGACGCGGTCGGTCTCCGCGGGGACGCCGTGCGCTTCGATATCGGCCACGTGCGCCTCGGCGGTGCCGCTCAGCACCGTGCCGTTTTCGACCACAAGATACTGCGTGCCCGGTGGAAACAGCGCTTCGCTCATCGCATCCGCCGCGGATTCCGCTCCGCCGAGCACATCCGCCGCAATCGGATCGACCCCGACCAGCAGCAGCGCCGCCTCACCCTCGGCCATAAGCAGCGGAGTGCACGAACAGGTCGTCGCCACCGGCTTATCGCCGGCGAGGAACTGCACCCGGCTTAGGCTCGACCGGCCGGTCGAGCCGAGCCGGATCAGCCGCGCGACCTGCCCCTTGATCGGCACCGCCTCGGGCGCGAGTTTCAGGCCGTGCTTCTTGATCCGGCCATTGAAATAGCGGGCCGCGCGATTGCGCCAGAGCAGCGTCGAACCGTCATGCGACCACAGCCATGCCGGCCGCGGGTCGGCCCAATGCATGAGGATTCGGCGCGCCGTCGGCGATTTGATCCACTCAGCGTCCACGCGTACCCGATCCCTCGATTGTGCCAGATCGGCACAATCCGCACCCATGACTTAATCTTGTCCTAATTATATCGCCCACCGGGAACGGTCCAGATTTACTGGGCTTTCCGGGCCTTCGATCGGTCGGGATGGTTAAGTTGCAGGCGGCAAATCCGCCCTTGCCTCGCCGAACGCGTCGACATATGGTCCGCCGCGCTTTGGGCCGCCTTAGCTCAGATGGTTAGAGCACTAGATTGTGGATCTAGGGGTCCCCCGTTCGATCCGGGGAGGCGGTACCATTCCCCGACGCGGAATTTCGGCGTCAGCTCCGGCGGCGGGCCTGGCGCGACGCGACCATGAAGCCCCAGGCGACCCAAGCGGCGATCCAGGCGACAATCAGAAAGCCCATCCCGGTATAGCCGAGCATGAGGTTTGGCACGCCCGCGAGCCCGTCATGGCCGATGTTGTTTGTGAACGAGCCCCACGCGACGAGCGCCGCCAGCACCGCGACGTTGAACAGGATGAACCCTGTCCGCCGCGGATGGCGCCAGAAGTAAAGGAAAGGGTTGCTCATGCGGCTTTTCCGGTTTGTGACGGCAAGGGATCGGCGCCATAGGTCCAGGCGAGGTCGAGCTGCCCGTGGTCTTCCAGCATAACGTCGGCGTCGTGCTGCATCGAGCCCATCAGATCGGCCATGACGATGGCGCTGCTCAGCGCCGCCGGCCGTGTGCCATGACGGCCGATCGGCATGCCGTCGAGCGTCACGATCCATTCGCCGTTGCGCGAAAACACGAAATAGCGGGCAAGGGACATCGTCGCCTCCGGTCGATTCCGCCACCACAACGCGTCGCGACGGCCGCCGGTTGCGATCCCTCACCGATTCGTGCGGAAACCGACGACGCGCGAGCGCGTTGCGACCGTCGAGTTCAGGAGGAACCGATGGACAAGCAATCTTCGCGCACAACGGCTGCGCATCTGCGCCTGGCAACCAAGGATGGCATGCCGGTCCCCGTGCCGGTGGTGCCGGCAATCGACGCCCCAGAAGCGACATTAGTTGTCAGCTTTCGTGGCCTCACCGAAGAGGAGCAGCAGGCAGCCCTGCGAGGCTTCCCCGGCGGCAGGCGGTTTCGCCTGCAGCCGACCCGAGGGGCGCGCTGACTATTTGGATATTCGAAGGTTGTTCAGGTTTTGCGCGATCGCCGAGAACGCAGCAGTGAGGTCGGTGCCGCTGTCGGCCTGGAAGAAGTCCGCCGGCGAGGTGGCGCAGTCGCGGAGGAAGTTCAGCGAGTCCGTGTCGCTGCCAAGGTAGAAGCCCACGGTATAGAGCACAGTGTTGGTGGCCTTGATGTTGGTGCAAAGCGTCACCGCCTGATCGTGCGACTGGCCGTTCGGCGCATTGCAGTTGATTTTCTGCGACGAGTTGCCGTTGAGCGAGTCCTGCGATAGAACACCGTTACAATACTGGATGTTGAACTGGCCGTCGGTCATCAGGATGACCGCCTTGATCAGGTTGGCCCGACCATAGGCCGCTGGCTGGCTGGCGGTCGGCCAGAGATAACCGAAGTTCGGCGACACCATGTACCAGCCCCAGGCAAGACCGAGATGACCGGCTGTCGAATCCTGCGCTGTCAACGAGTTGGCAAGCGCGTGGAGAGTGGTCTTGTTCGAGGTCAACGGCTGAATCGCCTGGCTGATGCAGTTGGCGCCGCTGCTGGAAATATAGTTGTAGCTGAGCTTGGTAGTGCTCGGCGCGGTGTCGGTGAACGCGTCCGTACTTGTCGGCCGTTCGGTCGCGCAATTGTTGACGATATAGAGGAGCGGGTTCCCCGCCGCGTTCGTGAAGT
>CAZNAE010000222.1:0-2813 GCA_964570695.1 uncultured Devosia sp. | reverse complement strand
CGGACGATCTCGAGCCGCCGGATGTCGTCGTCGAGGTCGCGGCCGACCTTCATCTTGATATGGGTGAAGCCGTCCTTGACGGCTTCGGTCGCGAGGCGGGTCAGCTTCTCGTTGGAATAGCCGAGCCATCCCGCTGACGTCGTGTAGCAGGGATAGCCATTGGCCTCGAGCTCGGCGATCCGCGCCGTCTTGCCGGGCACGGCCTTACGGAAGATGGCCAGCGCCTCGTCGGGCGTGATGGCATCGGTCAGATAGCGGAAGTCGATGCAGGCGACCAGTTGCTCAGGCGTCATCTTGCCGACGAGCCGCCAAACCGGCTGTCCGGCATCCTTGGCCATCAGGTCCCAAGCGGCATTGACCACCGCGCCGGTCGCCAGATGCATTGCGCCCTTGTCGGGTCCGATCCAGCGCAGTTGGCTGTCGCTGGTCACATGTCGCCAGAAGCGGCCGGGATTTTCGGCAATCCAGTCCAACTCAAGCCCGACGACGCGGCTCGCCAGCGCCTTGATCGCGGCCACTACCACTTCGTTGCCGCGTCCGATGGTGAAGGTCAGGCCGTGCCCTTGGTGTGCACCGTCGGTCTCGAGGACCACATAGGCGGCCGAATAGTCGGGATCGGGGTTCATCGCGTCGGAGCCGTCCAGCGATGCCGAGGTGGGAAACCTCAGATCGTGCGTCCGAAGACCAGTGATGCGCGTCATGCGAGAACCGTATGCGAGCCGTCGACCGTCATCCTGCCGATCGCATCGAAGTCCCAGGAAATGCCAAGACCGGGTTCACTCGACGGGACAGCCTTGCCGTTGCGAATCGTCATGCCTTTTGTGGTGATCGTGTCCAGTTGCGGAATATACTCGACCCAGCGCGCATTCGGCACTGCGGCACAAAGCGACACGTGCAGCTCCATCAGGAAATGCGGGCAGACCGCAATATTGAACGCCTCGGCCATGTGCGCAACTTTGAGCCACGGGGTGATGCCGCCGATCCGACCGACATCGACCTGCACGATCGAACAGGCGTGGCGTTCGAGATATTCGCGGAAATGCAGGGCCGAATAGAGACTTTCGCCGACCGCGATCGGGATCGAGGTGTGGGCGTTGAGCCGCACATGTCCCTCGATATCGTCGGCGGTCAAAGGCTCCTCGAGCCAGCCGAGGTCAAGTGGCTCATAGGCGCGAGCGCGGCGGATCGCCTCGTCGACGTTGAACTTCTGGTTGGCGTCGGTGAAGATTTCGAAGCCGGAGCCGACCGCATCGCGGACCGCCGAAATGCGCGCCACATCCTCGTGGATGTCGCGGCCAATTTTGATCTTCGAGCCACCGAAGCCATCGGATTTCGCACGTAGCGCATCGTCGACCAGCGCAGCGGCCTCCAGATGCAGCCAGCCGCCTTCGGTCGTGTAGAGCGGAATTTCAGCCTGCGCGCCGCCAGCCAGCAAATGCAGCGGCAGGCCGAGCTTGCGACATTTCAGGTCCCACAATGCCGTGTCGATTGCGGCCACTGCGATCGAGGTGATGGCGCCAACCGACGTCGCATGCGTCAGGAACAGCAGGTCGCGCCAGATCCGCTCGATCTCCAGCGCCTCACGGCCGAGCAATGCCGGCGCGAGCGTCCGCTTCAGGAGCTCCATCACGGAATGGCCGCCGGTTCCGATGGTGTAGCTGTAGCCGGTGCCGACCGCGCCGTCGGCATCGGTGATGCGGACGATCGGGGTCTCCTGGCTGACGAAGGACTGGATGGCGTCGACGCGTTTGACCTTGGGCTTCAGATCGACCATTAGCAACTCGACGCGGGTTATTTTTGCCATGTCAGCCGCCCAAACCTCCGTCGGCGGCACGGCGTGGGCAAAGACGCTCCTCACCCCAGGCGCGTTCAAACATAGTCAAGCTCCACTCCTGTCACGGCCTGCGCCAGCGCACGCGACTTCAATCAAGGAAGCGAGGGCCAGGCACTGCATCCTGGCCCTCAACCTGCTTACTGGTAAAGGTCGGCGGCGATCTTCGGGTCGGTAAGATTGGTGTTATCGTACCAGAAGAAGCCGGTGTCGATGTGCTTGGGCAGGGTCTGGCCGGCGATCGCGGCGACAGCCGCCTTCACCGTTTCGTAGCCGATGCCGACCGGGTTCTGGGTGATCGAACCCGCCAACGTACCGTCCTTGATGTCGGCGATCTGCGGTGCGCCCGAATCGTAGCCAATCACCACGATGTTGCTCTTGGCTTCCTTCTTGGCAATGCCGGCGCCGATGGCACCGGGTTCATTGGTGCCGAAGATGCCCTTCAGATCCGGGTGCCCGAGCAGCATGGCCTTGGTGACGTCGGCCGCCTGGTTCGGATCGGTACCGAAATACTCGATGTCGACGATATTGATCTTGGGGAACTTCGCCTTGATCTCGGTGACGAAGCCGTCGCGGCGCTGAATGCCGGTCTGGCTGGTCTGGTCGAACGACACGATACCGATATTGCCTTCGTTGCCGATCAGCGCGGCCATCTTGTCGGCGGCGAGTGCGGCCGAGGCGAGATTGTCCGTCGAGGCCGTGGTCAGCGGGATGTCGCTGTCGACGCCCGAGTCGAACGCGATAACCGGGATGTTGGCATCCTTGAACTTCTGCAGCACCGGGATCGCCGCCTGGCTGTCGATTGCGGCAATGCCGATCGCTGCCGGGTGCTTGGCGAGTTCCGCCGACAGCATGTCGAGCTGGTGGTCAACCGCGCCCTCGCCGTCCGGCCCTTCGAAGTTCACGTCGACGTTGAGGTCCTTGCCAGCCTGCTCGGCGCCGGCCTTCACGGCCTGCCAGAACTCGGCCTGGAAGCCCTTGC
>CAZNAE010000221.1:0-2831 GCA_964570695.1 uncultured Devosia sp. | reverse complement strand
GTGAAGTAATAGACGATCTGCGCGACGATGCGGCCCCAGTTGATGGAGTTGACGCCGCTCAGATGCATGTCGTCGCGGAAGCGCGCGGCGCGGAACAGCCCCTTCACGATCGACTGGCAGTCGTCGAAATTGCCTTCGAGCGCAATGTTGTGGATGTTGGCGTCGAGCACGGTCGTCATCTGCCGCCGCTGGACCTCGGAGGTGCGGCCCTTCGGATGAAGGATGAAGATGTCGGTGGTGTCGCGGCCGCGGAAGGCTTCGATGGCGGCCGAGCCGGTATCGCCAGAGGTGGCGCCGACGATGGTAGCGCGGCTGCCGCGGGCGGCGAGGATGTGGTCCATGACACGCGCCAGGAATTGCATGGCGACGTCCTTGAACGCCAGGGTCGGACCGTGGAACAACTCTAGCACGAAATTGCCAGGGGCGATCTCGACCAGCGGCGTCACTGACGGATGGCGGAAGGTGGCATAGGAGGCGTCGATGATCGCCTTCAGCTCGGCGGCGGGAATCTCGCCCTCGACGAACCGCGAAATGATGGCGAACGCGACGTCGGCATAGGGCTTTCCGGCAAAGCCGGCGATCTCGTCAGGGGAGATTTGCGGCCAGCGTTCGGGCAAATAGAGCCCGCCGTCGCTGGCGAGGCCGGAGAGCACCGCGTCCGAGAAGCCAAGAGTTGGCGCCTCGCCGCGGGTCGAGACAAATCGCATCGGGTGGATGCCCCAATCAAAGTTGGCGCAACCTATTGAAACAGCCCGACTGGGGCAAGGAATAAGGGCTCAAGCCCGCTTGGGCCGTACCTGACGCCAGATCCAGAACGCCAGCAGGCCGGGGGTCAGGAGTGCGAAGCCAAACCAGGTCAGGGCGTAGCCGAAATGGTTGTTGGGGAAATCGACTGTAGTTTCGCCGCCTTGCGGCAGCTCGCCGGGGGCACCTGCGGGCAGATCGAGGGTCAGCGCGAGCACCGGCGTGTCTTTGATGGTGTCCATCGCCGCGAGGCGATCTGGGTTGCGGACCCATTCGATGTGGTTGGCGAGGTCCGGAGCCGGCGTGAATGAGCCGACGTCTTCCGATGCAAGGGCGATACCCGTGATCGTCTGCTTGCCGGTCGGCCCTGCCCCGCCGTTGGCGAAGGATGGGCCGGAGGCCTGCGGAACGAAGCCACGGTTGACGAAGACGATGCCGCCGGCGTCCGGCTTGAACGGCACCGTCACCCAATAGCCCGGCCCGGTGAACTTGCCCTTGGCGTCGTCCGAGAGGCTGGTGAAGACGAGGATGGTTTGGTCGTTGAGGAACTGACCTGTCACCCGTACCGGATGGTAGGTGTAGGTATCGAGATCGAGGCCGACCCACTGATCGGGCGGTGGCAGATCGTAGGGCGGCTGCGTCAAGCGGGCATCGACTTCGGCGATCAGGCCCTCCTTCCAGGCGAGGCGGTTGATCTGCCAGATGCCAAGGCCGATCCAGAGCGTGGTCAGCCCGAGCATCAGAACGACGAAGCTCCAGAAGCCGAAGCCGAAACGGCGCGGCGTCGCTACGCTCATCGTCACGTCGTCCCCTCGCCGGCCTGGCGCTGGTATTGGAGCGCGATCATCGTCGCCTTGAACGGCCGGAGCAGCGCCAACGACAGGATGATGATGGTCGGAATCCAGAGGACCAGGTGCATCCACGGCGCGGGGTGGAACAGCGCCTCGGTGATGAAGGCGAGTATCATGACAATCGGTGCCACAGCGAAGATCACGAACACCGCAGGACCGTCGCCGCTGTCGGCGAATTTCAGGTCGAGGCCGCAGGACTCGCAGACCGGCGCAACCTTTAGGAAGCCGGAGAACAGCCGGCCCTCGCCGCAACGGGGGCAGCGGCACGCCCAACCGGCGGCAAAGGGCGACACGAGATTATCGGACATGGGTCAGTATAGCGTCGCCTTGAGCCGTGGCGGTAGCTCGCGATCGTAGGTTTCGGCATCGATGCGGTCATCGGTCACAGCGGCCAAGATCTCGCCGGTCGACGGCAAGGCGGAGCGCGGGATGTGCCGTTCGGGATTCCACAGCTCGGAGCGGATCAACGCGCGCGAACATTGGAAGAAGACACTATCGACGTGGACGATCAGCATGCTGCGCGGCGCCTTGTCCTTGATGGTGAAGCGCGCCAGCAGATCGGGGTCGACGGAAATCTCGGCGGTGCCGTTGACGCGCAGCGTCTCGCCGATGCCGGGGACAAGGAATAGCAGGGCCACGTGCGGATCGCTCAGGATGTTGCGCAGACTGTCGATGCGGTTGTTGCCGCGCCGGTCGGCGATCAGCAGTGTCTTGTCGTCGGCAATCTCGATGAACCCGGCAGGATCGCCGCGCGGGCTGGCGTCGAGACCATAGGGGCCGACGGTGGCGAGGATGGCAAAGGGCGAGGCTTTGATGAAGGCGGCGTAGTGCGGATGGAGGTATGAAATCTCCTTCAGCGCCGAAACCTCGTTGACCTCGCCATAGAGGGCTTCGAGTGACGCGAAGTCGCGGATGATGTGGTCGCTCATGCTCGCCTCCAAACAACAAGGGCGCAGCTAGCGCCGCGCCCTGTCACAAACCAGTAAGACGTTGGTCGCTAGCCGTGAATGGGTACGCCCCAGCTGCCCCAGACATAGATCGAGGCGAAGAGGAACAGCCAGACGACGTCGACGAAGTGCCAGTACCAGGCCGCGAATTCGAAGCCGAGGTGATGGCGCGGCGAGAACTGCCCGGCCTGGGCGCGGAACAGGCAGACGATCAGGAAGATCGTGCCGATGATCACGTGGAAGCCGTGGAAGCCGGTCGCCATGAAGAAGGTGGCGCCGTAGATGTTGC
>CAZNAE010000220.1:0-2891 GCA_964570695.1 uncultured Devosia sp. | reverse complement strand
AATAATGAACAAGCCGATGAACGTCCCCTGCCAAAAGGCGTTGATCCCCAATAGGCCCAGACTGTTGCGGATGACTTCGATCAGGGCCGAGCCGACGAGTGCGCCGACCGCGGTGCCAATCCCGCCGACCAGGCTGGCGCCACCGATGACTGCCGCTGCGATAACCTGCAGTTCCATACCTGAGCCGATATTGGTGGTCACGGCACCGAGCCACCCGGTTTCGACGATCCCGGCGATGCCGGCACTCAGTGCCGAAATCATGTAGACCGCGACCTTGATCGGCCG
This sequence comes from uncultured Devosia sp., assembly GCA_964570695.1. GTDB lineage: Bacteria > Pseudomonadota > Alphaproteobacteria > Rhizobiales > Devosiaceae > Devosia_A. The sequence goes on along the minus strand of CAZNAE010000220.1, from coordinate 2,606 downwards.
CACCGGCACGCCAGTCAGCGTCGCCGCGTGCTCATTGCCGCCGATGGCGAACAGATGCCGGCCGAACTTCGTCCAGCGCAATACGAAGCCGCAGATGAGCGCGAGCACAATCGTGTAGATCACCGGATTGGCGATGCCGAACACCCAGGCGCCACCGCCAACTGCGAGGAGCTTGTCGTGGTCCGGCCCGAACTGGAACACCACGGTGTTGTTGGACGCCACCATTGCGAGGCTGCGCGCGATCGATAGCATGCCAAGCGTTACGACGAACGGCGGAAAGCCCAGGTAAGCGATGAGAACACCGTTGAAGGCGCCGACGATCAGCGCAACGACGACGGCCGCCGTTATCCCGAGATAGATGCTGAACCCGGCGTGCATGGTCACTGCCAACACCATGCTGCACAGGCACAGCACCGACCCGACCGACAGATCGATCCCGCCGGTGATGATCACCATCGTCATGCCCAGCGCGATGATCGCGGTGAACGTCACGTTGCGGGTGATGTTGAAGAGGTTCTTTGTGGTCAGAAACGCATCCGAGGCAAAGCTCAGATAGACGCACGCGACGAGGATTGCGATCAGCACCCAAAAGGCCTGGCTGCTCAGCAGCATCGACGCCCAGTTGTGCTGCCTTTTGGCGATCGTCTGTTCGAGAGTGATGGACATCTTGCTCAGACCTGTTCGATGGCGCCGGTGATGAGGCCGGTGACCTCCTCCGGCGAACTCTTGGCGATTGCCTTGTCGGCGACTTTGCGGCCGCGGCGCAGCACCACCACCCGGTCGGCCACCGAAAAGACGTCCGGCATACGGTGGCTGATGAGGATCACGCTGATGCCCTTGTCCTTCAGCCGGCCGATCAGGCCGAGCACTTCGGCCACCTGCCGCACTGAGATCGCCGCGGTGGGCTCGTCCATGAGCACGATCTTGGCCTGCGACAGCATGGTCCGGGCAATGGCGACGGCCTGCCGCTGGCCGCCCGACATCTGACGGATCACGTCGCGCGGCCGCGTCTCCGATTTGAGCTCGGCGAACAGTTCGCCTGCGCGCCTGTACATCCCCGCATAATCGAGGATTTCAAACGGCCAGACGCCCTTTCGCAGTTCGCGTCCGAGAAACACGTTGGCTGCCGCAGTGAGATTGTTGCACAGCGCCAGATCCTGATGGACGATCTCGATGCCGTGCCGCCGCGCCTCGACCGGGCGGTGCAGCACGATCTCGCGACCGTCCATCTTCATGCTGCCGTGGCTCGGCGGAAAGTTCCCGGCGATCATTTTCACCAGGGTCGACTTGCCTGCACCGTTGTCGCCCATCAGCCCGACCACCTCGCCTGGCTCAAGCGCCAGCGAAATGTCGTTCACCGCCTGGATGGCGCCGAAGTGTTTGGAAATATTGTTGAGTTCAAGAACCGGCACCTGCTGTCAGCCTCCCCGACGAACGCGGACCGGCTTTCGCGCCGGACGACGTTCAGCTGTCTGCGGCTCTCCTCCCCAGGCAGAACCTCACTGGACGTTATGCAGGCAAGCGATGACGCGTCAACGCGACGGCCGGTCCAGAAGTATGATTTTTGGATTGACGTGCGTACCTCAGCGCGATTAGCTCTGTAACGTGGAGGGTCGTGGAGGCCATCGCCAGTCGAAAAGACGGCGGTGGGGGCGACGCTTCCGTTCATTGGGAGGAAAATATGAAGAAGATACTTCTACTTGCTGCCATGGCTGCGCTCGCGTTCAGCGCGGACCCGGCAATGGCGGCAAAAAAACAACTCGTGATTGTCGTCAAGGGTCTCGACAACCCGTTCTTCGAAGCAATCCACCAAGGTTGCCTCAAGTGGAACAGCGAGAACGCCAGCTCCGATTACGAATGTGCTTACACCGGCCCTGCATCGACTTCCGACGAGGCGGGCGAGGCCCAGATTCTTCAGGACGTCCTGAGCAAGCCTGATACGGCCGCGGTGGCAATCTCGCCGTCGAACGCACCGCTCATCGCGCAGACCATCAAGAGCGCCAACGCCTCGATCCCGATCATGACCGTCGACGCCGATCTGACCAAGGAAGACGCGGCGCTCCGCAAGACCTATCTCGGCACCGACAACTACCTGATGGGCGTCAAGATCGGCGGTTATATCAAGGCAGCCAAGCCGAATGGCGGCACAATCTGCACGATCGAAGGAAACGCCGCGGCGGACAACATCCTGCGTCGTGCGCAGGGTATGCGTGATGCCCTCACTGGCCAGAAGGACCTGCCGGCGCTGACCGGCCAGGGTGGCTGGACCGAAGCCCCGGGCTGCCCGGTGTTCACCAACGACGACGGCGCCAAGGGCGTGCAGGCGATGACCGACATCCTGGCGGCCAATCCCAAGCTCGACGCGTTCGGCATCATGGGTGGCTGGCCGCTGTTCGGCGCGCCGCAGCCCTACCGTGATCTGTTCAAGCCGCTGGCTGACCGGATTGCCAAGAACGACTTCGTCATCGGCGCCGCCGACACCATCGGCGACGAAGTGGCGATCGCCGGCGAAGGCCTCGTGACCGCTCTGGTCGGACAGCGTCCGTTCGAAATGGGCTACAAGGCCCCGACCGTGATGATCTCGCTGATCAAGGGCGAGAAGGTCG
>CAZNAE010000219.1:0-3036 GCA_964570695.1 uncultured Devosia sp. | reverse complement strand
CGTGGAAGCCGTGGAAGCCGGTCGCCATGAAGAAGGTGGCGCCGTAGATGTTGCCCGTGTAGGCGAAGCCGGCGCGCGAATATTCCAGCGCCTGCACACAAGTGAACATGGCGCCGAGAACGATGGTGAGCGCGAGGCCCCAGCGTAGCCCCTTGCGGTCGCCGTGGATCAAAGCGTGGTGCGCCCATGTCACCGTGGTGCCGGAGGTCAAGAGCAGCAGCGTGTTGAACAGCGGCAGGTGGAAGGGGTCGAACAGCTCGACGCCATGCGGCGGCCATTGCAGGCCCATGAAGTCGACGCGTTGGTATTGCTGGGTGTCGGTGTGGCGGAAGAACTGGTCGAAATAGGCCCAGAACCACGCAACGAAGAACATCACTTCGGAGGCGATGAACAGCAGCATGCCATAGCGATGGTGCATACGGACGACGGGAGTGTGGTCGCCGACCTGCGCCTCGCGCACGACGTCGCTCCACCACGCGTACATGGTGTAAAGTACGCCAGCAAAACCGATCAGCATCACCCAGACCGTGATATGCCGGAAGAACAGGATGGCGCCAACGGCCAGAATGAACGCCGACACCGCGCCGACGATCGGCCACGGGCTCGGATTGACGAGGTGGTAGTCGTGGTGCGGCTTGGCGTGTCCTGCTGGAGCAGCGGCGGCGGCAGTGGCCATGGTCAGCTTCCCTTATTTTTCGAAGCGTAGAAGGTATAGGACAGCGTGATGTCCTTGATCGTTCGCAAATCGGCGTTCTTGTCGATATCGGGATCGACAAAGAATGTCACCGGCATCTCGACGGTCTCACCGGGCTTGAGGGTCTGCTCGGTGAAGCAGAAGCACTGAATCTTGTTGAAGTAGCTGCCGGCAAGGTCCGGCGCGACGTTGAACGATGCCTGGCCGGTTACCGTCTGGTTCGACAGGTTGCGCGCGATGAAGACGGCGGTCTGTACGTCGCCGATGCGATCGGTCGAATCCTTGGCGGGCGTTATCCGCCAGGGCAGGTTCGAACTGACGTTAGCGTCGAACCGTATCGTCATCTGACGGGCGATGACGCCCTTGGGATTGTCGGTGGCAACGCGGGTCGTGCCGCCATAGCCGGTCGCGGCACAGAAGGCGTAATAGAGCGGCACCGCGGCGTAGGCCATGCCCACCATGCCGACGGCGAAGACGAACAGGATGAGGGCAATGTTGCGGTTCTTGCCTTGCGGGGCATGGAGTGCGGCGTCCGTCATCAGAGGTCCCGCTGGGTGAACACTGCCGATCCCATCTTCGCGATGGTCAGCACGTAAAACAGGACCACCAGCGCGCCAAGCACCAGACCGAGCGCGATGGCATTGCGACGCTGGCGCTTGCGGCGGATCTCCATCGCCTCTGGCGAGAGCTGGACGATCGGGCTGGGCGACGGACTGCTCATCGCATCCACCCGGCCAGATGCGCGGCGTGATCGACCATCAGTGCGAGAAAGATGACGAACAGATAGCTCAGCGAATAGGTGAAGAGCGAGCGGGCGATCTTCTTCATCGAGAGGTTGTCGCGGCTCATGAACAGCCGCCAGGCGAGAAACAGGAACGATGCTCCAGTGACAAGGGCGATGGCACCGTAGACCCAGCCCGACATGCCGATGAAATTGGGCACGAAGCTGACGGCGACGAGGATGATCGAGTAGAGCAAGATTTGGAGCTTCGTCGCCGGCTCGCCCGCGACGTTGGGCAGCATCGGGATGCCGGCGGCGCCATAGTCGCCCTGCTTGTAAAGCGCAAGCGCCCAGAAGTGCGGCGGCGTCCAGAGGAAGATGATGAGGAAGAGGACGATCGACGGCAGCGTGATATCGCCAGTCACCGCGGCCCAGCCGATCATCGGCGGGAAGGCGCCCGCAGCGCCACCGATGACGATGTTCTGCGGTGTCGCCCGCTTCAGCCACATCGTGTAGATGACGGCATAGAAGAAAATGGTGAAGGCAAGCAGCGCAGCTGCGACCCAGTTCGTGGCGAGCCCGAGGATGCCGACGGAGAAGCCGGAACAGATGATGCCGACCGCGAGCGCCTCGCCGCGGCTGACGCGGCCCGACGGGATAGGCCGGTTCGCGGTCCGGCTCATGATGGCGTCGATATCGGCGTCGTACCACATGTTGAGCGCGCCGGAGCCGCCAGCGCCGATCGCGATGCAGAGGATGGCGATGACGCCGATGACCGGGTTGATGCCGCCCGGAGCAAGCAGCAGACCGATGATGGCGGTGAAGACGACGAGCGACATCACCCGCGGCTTGAGAAGCGCGAAGTAGTCCTCTACCCGCGCTTCGCCTGCCGTGGCGATATCGATCCTGTGTTCGTCAACAAATGCCACCCGACCTGTCCTTTAGTGCCCGCCCGTACCGGCATCGATCCGCGGCAGCGTCTCGAACTGGTGGAACGGCGGCGGGGACGGCAACGTCCACTCAAGCGTGGTCGCGCCCTCACCCCACGGATTGGCGGGTGCCGGGATGCGCTTCCGCGCCGAGTCCCAGAGCAGATAGAGGAACACCAGCAGACCGATGAAGGTGACGTAGTAGCCGATCGATGAAATGCGGTTCCAGAATGCATAGGCATCCGGATAATCGATATAGCGGCGCGGCATCCCGGCGAGGCCGAGGAAATGCTGCGGGAAGAACACCAGGTTCACGCCGACGAAGGTGATCCAGAAATGGATGTTGGCCAGGGTCTCGTTGTAGAGGATGCCGAACATCTTGGGATACCAATAGTACCAGGCGGCGAAGATCGCGAACACGGCACCGAGCGACAGCACGTAGTGGAAGTGCGCGATCACGTAGTAGGTGTCGTGGAGGGCGCGGTCGGCGCCGGCGTTCGCCAGCACCACACCGGTCACGCCGCCGACGGTGAACAGGAAGATGAAGCCGATCGCCCACAGCATTGGCGGCCGGAAGCTAATCGAGCCGCCCCACATGGTGGCAATCCACGAGAATACCTTCACGCCGGTCGGCACGGCGATCACCATCGTGGCGGCGACGAAGTAGCGCTGCACGTTGAGGCTGAGGCCGG
>CAZNAE010000218.1:0-3088 GCA_964570695.1 uncultured Devosia sp. | reverse complement strand
CCGCGGTCGGCTCGTTGATGATGCGCAGCACTTCGAGGCCGGCGATCTTGCCGGCATCCTTGGTGGCCTGACGCTGGCTGTCGTTGAAATAGGCCGGAACCGTGATCACCGCCTGGGTGACCTTCTCGCCGAGGTAGGATTCGGCAGTTTCCTTCATCTTGGTGAGGATCATCGCCGACACTTCGGACGGCGAATATTTCTTGTTGTCGACCTCGACCCAGGCGTCGCCATTGTCCGCCTTGATGATCTTGAACGGCACCAGGTTCTTGTCCTTGCCGACCATCGGATCGTCGTAGCGGCGGCCGATCAGGCGCTTCACGGCGAACAGCGTGCCTTCGGGATTGGTGACGGCCTGGCGCTTCGACGACTGGCCGACGAGGCGCTCGCCGTCCTTGGTGAAGCCCACCATCGAAGGCGTGGTGCGGGCGCCCTCGGAATTCTCGATCACTTTGGGATTGGACCCCTCCATCACCGCCACGCAGCTGTTGGTGGTGCCGAGGTCGATACCGATAACTTTAGCCATAACTCTCTAGCCTCTTTCCTAAGCGAACCCGGAACGCGAACTCCTCAAAACCTTCGGCAGTTCGTGCGCCCCTCGCGGGGGTTCGGGTTCCTCGCTGAATTTGGGATTTGACCCGTTTCCGAGCCTTGGCGCGTATATAGGGGCGGGGTTTTGGGGCTGCAAGCGCCGCAACCTCTATTTTGCGGGGCTTTTGGGCCGTCCCGCTTCGGCCACATTGGGAGGCTTCAAGCGGCGCGCGCCGGCATTGGCGCGTGCCCGCCGATATGCTTTAAGTCCCCTACCGCAACAGGAACAACTGCAATGAACAGGCTCATCCTTGCCTTGGCGCTGACGCCGGCGCTCTTCGCAACCAGCGTCCAGGCCCAGACCGTCAGCGACGACGTCACCAAGGCCCTCTGGTGCGGTACCGCGCTGGTCATCGCCTTCTCCTCGCCACCGCCGGACATCACCGCCGACCAGAAGGCACAGGCCCAGACCTATATCGATGGTGGCAACGCGCTGGTCGACAAGGCCACGCAGGGGTACCTCAACGCCGGCAACACCGAAGAGCAGGTCACCAAGGCCAAGTCCGACATGGTCGCCGAGATCACCCCGATCATTGCGCAGGGCGGCGACGCCTCGAAGGCGAGATATTCGTTCGCCGATTGCGTCGCGCTGCTGCCTGGCCAAGCGCCCGCCCCGGCCGCTCCGGCTGCCGATGCGTCCTCGTCCTCGGCCGCCCAGTAAAGATTCCGCCGACCAATGCGCCTCGGCGATGAAGACGCACTGGTCGTCGTCGACATCCAATACGATTTCCTCCCCGGCGGCAGCCTAGCGGTTGCCGGGGGTGACGAGATCATCCAGCCGATCAATGCGGTCGCGCGGCGTTTTGCCAATGTCGTGCAAACGCAGGACTGGCATCCCGCGGACCACGTGTCCTTTGCCTCCAACCATCCCGGCACGGAGCCCTACCAGACGATCGGGCTGCCCTACGGCACGCAAATCCTCTGGCCCGACCACTGCGTCATCGGCAGCCGCGGCGCACAGTTCTCGGCCCGGCTCGATTTGCCCAATGCGCAGTTGGTGATCCGCAAGGGCTTCCACAAAACCATCGATTCCTACTCGGGCTTTCGCGAGATGGATCGCAAGACCCACACAGGCCTCGCCGGGTACCTTCGCGAACGCGGCATCAAGCGGCTGTTCGTTGCGGGGCTCGCCACCGATTTCTGCGTTGCCTGGACCGCCGAAGACGCGATGGATGCAGGCTTTGAAACCCACGTGCTCGAAGATGCGACGCGTGCCATCGACACCAATGGGTCGCTGGAGCAAGCCTGGTCGCGCATGAACGCCGCCGGCGTTGGGCGGCTGAAGGTTGGGGATTTGCTCTAAGGCGTCAGACGTTCTTGTCGATATGTGCCTCGCCGGGCGCGGCTGGTTGCGCTCCGCCCTTGGCGACGCCGACCATGGCGGGACGCAGCACGCGGTCGCCGATGGCGTAGCCCGCCTGAACGACCTGCACGACCGTGCCTTCCGGCCGGGTCGGGTCCGGGACTTCGAACATTGCCTGGTGCTTGTGCGGGTCGAACTTCTGGCCTTCCGCCTCGATCGGCCGGACGCCGTGCACGGCGAGGAGCCGCTGCATTTCGCGCTCGGTCAGCTCGATGCCGTCGATCAGCGATTTCATCGGGCCGTCGGCGGTCTCGCGGGCTTCCGGCGGCAGCACCAGCATGGCGCGGCTCAGCGAATCGGTGGCGGTGAGCATGTCGCGGGCAAATTTGGTAATGGCGTAGGATCGCGTGTCGTCGACCTCGCGCGCCATACGCTTGCGAAGGTTCTCCATCTCAGCGGCGAGCCGCAGCAGGCGGTCCTTGAGATCGGCATTTTCGGTCTGCAGCGCTGCCACGGGATCGGCTTGGGGCGTCTCGGTCTCCGGACGGGGTTCAAAACCGTCCTGCGCCATGGTGTCGTCGCTCATCATCTCAAAACTCGGGGGTTTGGCCGGGGCTCCGGCAATTTGACCCGCATATCGGCCAAAGAGCCGGAAGATTCAACCCTTGGCCGGTTCCGCCAGACCTAAAGCGAGAACTCGCAGGCCCGCTGCAGCACGGCCGAAGCATGACAATGGCGCGTCGCCGGATCGATACCGATCAGCAGCGCCCGGTTGCCGTTGCGGTCGAGGCAGGGCAGCCAGGAATTGAACTGCACCACCCAGTAGCGGACGTTCTGCGGTAGCGGATTGCCGATGTTGAACTCCATCTGGTTGAGTTTTTCGGCATCGACCACCGCGCAAACCTTGTCGCTGACATCGGCGCTGGCAGGGATTGCCGGATCGATCGGCGCCGCGACGGCAATGGCCTGCAATTGGAGGTAAAGCGGGTCTGTTGGCCGGTCGCGCGCGTTGGCCCAGATGGCAATGCCGATGACCACGACCAACGCCGTGGCGGCGATGACGATGACCAGCGAGCGGCGGGGTGGGCTCACTTCTTCCGCGCCATGATCGCGCTGATCGCCTGCGCGGTGTAGTCGACGACCGGCACGATGCGGGCGTAGTTGAGCCGGGTCGGGCCGATGACGCCGAGCACGCCG
>CAZNAE010000217.1:0-3137 GCA_964570695.1 uncultured Devosia sp. | reverse complement strand
GGTCTCCTGTCACTCCTTGACGGCGCCTACCAGTCCACTGACAAAGTAGCGCTGGAGCATCACGAAAATGACGATGATCGGCAGCGTTGAGATCAAGACGCCCATCATCGCGACATTGGGGGTGATCTGGGCACGCTGGGTAACAAGCGCCGACAAGGCGATCGGCAGGACGCGTAGGTCGATCGTGGTCGTGGACACAAGCGGCCAGATGTACATGTTCCAAGCCGTCAGCACCGTCACCGACACATAGGCTGCAATGGCCGGCCCAGAGATCGGCACGACAATCGTGACGAACAGTTGCCCCCAGCTGGCGCCATCGATGCGCGCTGCATCCAGAAGCTCGTCGGGGAGATCAACGTAGAACTGGCGGAAGACGAAGACGCCAAAGCTAGTTTGGGCCACGACGGGAAGCACTAGGCCGGGCCACGTGTCGATCCAGTTGAGATCTCGGATGATCAGAAACGTGGGAATCAGCAAGACGTGGAATGGCACGAAAAGGGTGATGATAAAGACCCAGAGTAAGGCTCGCCGGCCGGGGAACGGCATCTTGGCAAGTGCGAACCCGGTCGTGATCACGAGCAACAGCTGAAGCGCCGTCACGCTCAGAGCAAATATTGCGGAGTTGACGACGGCGTTGAGAGTAAGGAGCGCCATCGCATCCGGAAAGTTCTGGAGCCGAATTTCATGTGGCACCCAGGTTGGCGGATAGGCGGCAACTTCCGTCGAGGTCTTGAGGGCGCTGATCAGCAGCCAATAGAACGGCAAGCCAATGATGGCGCTCGCAGCGAGAATGCCTGCGATCCTCAGTGCGCGCAGCCACAATGGAGTGACAATCATGCGCGGCCTCCCGTTGCACGCGGTGGGGTTAACAGCAACGCGAGCGCTGCCACGATCAACAGCAAGGTCGTGGCGAGGGCACTTGCATAGCCGAGCTTCAGTTGCGCAAAGGCCACGTCGTAAATGTACTTGATGAGGATGTCGGTGCTGCCGATAGGTCCGCCGCCAGTCATGACCTGGATCACGTCGAAGCTATCGAACAGAACGCCGCGTAGGGTGACGATTGCGACGAGGAACGTCACCGAACGCACGTTGGGCCAAATAATGTGACGCACCCTCTGCCACGCATTGGCGCCATCAAGTTGTGCCGCTTCGAGCAGCGACGGGTTGATCGACTGCAAAGCGGCCAAATAGAGCAGCATACCGAGCGGAAAGCGCAGCCAGACGATCACGATGGCGACGGCGGGCATCGACCAGGCGGTGGATTGCAGCCACGTTGGCCCGTCGATGCCAAACCACGATAGCACCATGTTCACCGGCCCAAAGCGCGGATCAAAAATGTAACGCCACAGCACCGCCGACGCGACGAAAGAGATGACGAGCGGCAGGAGGTAGATCGTGCGGACGATCCGGATGCCTGGAAAGCGCGTGTTGATCAGCACGGCGAGAAGGAAACTTACGACCACCGTGGGGACGACGCCGATGGCGATCAGATAGATCGTCTTGACGATTGAGTTCACTGCACGGGGGTCCCGTGGAATGGCCAAAAAGTTGGCGAAGCCGACGAACCGGGGAGGGGAGATCAGGTCCCAGCTATAGAGGCTCAGTCCAAAGGCGATGACGATTGGCGCTAGGATGAAGATCGAGAAGAGGATGAGGTTGGGGGCGATGAAAAGCGTCAGCCAACCCCAATGAACTCTGGTAAGCGCAGATGATCGCTTCAGCGGCCGAGCGCCATTCGAGCGCTTCATGAATCGGTTTGCCGCGGGCGCTCTGGCGCCGGTGGAAGCGAGCTCGGCCATTTATCTGCCCTAAAACCACGGTGGTGCCGGCCGACCTGACGATCAGCCGGCACCCATCCTGCCGGAGAAGGAAAAACCAACGGCAGAATTAGCCCTTATTGGCGAGGGCGTCTGCCATCGCAGCGTTCACCGTCGCTTCCGCTGTTTTCAACGAGTCCGCGGGATCGGCGCCGTTGAGCACGACGGCGTCGCCCGCGTCACGAAGCGATTTGTTGATCACCGACTGAACTGCGTGCGGGATTGTGTTCGGATTGATCGCGCCGAACTGGATCGAGTCCGAGAAGACCGATTCATTGCTCGGCGGTCCCGGGAGGTTGCGCCAAACCGGACTGGTGTAGAGGCTCTCGACAGGCGGCACGATCGCATAGGTCGAAGCAAGGATGCCCATCGCCCCATCGCCTGAATAGAACCAGGTGATGAAATCGTAGGTTAGCGCTGGGTTGTTGGCGACGCCCTCGGGAGTCGCATCCATCGCAACCGAACCCATCCCGGTCTTGCGGACGCCATTGATGGTCGGAACGAAGCATACGTCCCAATCATCCTTCAACTGGTCGCGGACGGTCGGCACAAGGGCGCGAACCGACTGCATCATCGACGCCAGGCCAGAGGTGAAAGCATTCCACACGCCGCCCACGGAATCCGTCTGCGTATAGCTCGCAAACGTGCCCTTCTTGACCTGATCCCAATACATCGTGAAGGTCTTGAGCGCCGCATCGCTGGTTAAGTCGATCGTACCATCGTCGCGCTGGATCTTCCCGCCCCACGCCTCGATCCCCGGCACGTAGGTCGCCTGCCACTCAACCTGGATGCCGAGTCCGTAACGCGTGACCTTGTCGCCGTCGCGTTGCGTCAACTTTTCCGCGGTTGCGACTTGGTCTTCGAACGTCCAGTCACCGGTCGGATACGGCAGCTTCGCGGCGTCGAAATGCTTCTTGTTGTAGAACTGCACGACAGTGTCGGCGCCGTAGGGCAGGCCATATATGCCGCCCTTCTTGTCGCCAGTGGTGATTAGATACTGGTCGAGGAACGGCTTGGCGAAGTACTTTTCGGTGACCGGGCCGCCGGAGCTGAAATATGGGCGAAGGTCGGCCGTGACATTGGCGTCCGCAAACAAAGCCGCCAGCTCGTCAAACAGGAAAGTCACGTCGGGCAGTTTGTTGGCGAGCGCCCGCGACAGCATCAGCGGGATGAGCTTGGTATCATCGGACGGGATGACCTCGTAGGCGATCTCAACGCCCGGGCGGGCTTTCTTGTAAGCCTCGAACACCGGCTGCAGCGGCTTCTCGAGGAAGTCGAGTACGGTGATGGTCAGCTTTCCGGTGGGCGGCGTTGCCGCGA
>CAZNAE010000216.1:0-3250 GCA_964570695.1 uncultured Devosia sp. | reverse complement strand
CCGCAGGAAGTCATCGTGCGCAAGCGCGATGGCGGAGTGTTGACGCGCGGCGAGATCGGGCAGTTCATTGCCGGGCTTGGCGACGGAACCGTGAGCCATGCGCAGGCGGCGGCGTTTGCGATGGCGGTGTTCTTCCGCGACATGAACCTCGGCGAGCGGGTGGCGCTGACCGAGGCGATGCGCGATTCTGGAACGGTGCTCGACTGGTCCGAGCTCGACGGGCCGGTGGTCGACAAGCACTCGACCGGCGGCGTCGGCGACAATGTCTCGCTGATGCTAGCGCCGATCCTTGCCGCCTGCGGCGTCTACGTGCCAATGATTTCGGGCCGCGGCCTCGGCCATACTGGTGGCACGCTCGACAAGTTCGACTCCATCCCCGGCTACACGACGCAGCCGGACAACACGTTGTTCCGCAAGGTAACGAGCGAGGCGGGTTGCGCCATCATCGGGCAAACGGCGGACCTCGCCCCGGCCGACAAGATTTTGTACTCGATCCGCGACGTCACCGGCACGGTCGAGAATGTGTCGCTGATCACGGCGTCGATCCTTTCGAAGAAGCTCGCGGCCGGGCTTGGCGCGCTGATCCTCGACGTCAAGACCGGCTCGGGCGCCTTCATGCCGACGCTTGACCGTTCGCGCGAACTGGCGCGGAGCCTTGTCGATGTCGCCAATGGCGCGGGGACCAGGACCGCGGCGTTGATCACCGACATGAATGAGCCGCTGGCGAGCGCGGCGGGCAATGCGCTCGAGATCCGCAACGCGGTGGACTTCCTCACCGGCGCGCATCGCGATCCCCGGCTGCTCGAAGTGACGCTGGCACTCTCGGCGGCGGCGCTCGAACTCACCGGGTTCAGCGGCGATGCCCGCAAGGCCTGCGAGGATGCGCTGGCGAGCGGGCGGGCGACCGAACGATTCTCCCGCATGGTGGCGCTGCTCGGTGGGCCGGCGGATTTCGTCGAGCGCATGGATGCCTATCTGGCGCCGGCGCCGATCGTCCGCGACGTGTTCGCCGCACAGGCGGGGACCATCGCCGGGATCGACACGCGCGGCGTCGGCATGGCGGTGGTGGCGCTCGGCGGCGGACGCCGGATGCCGACCGACAGGATCGACCACGCCGTCGGTTTCGACCGGTTGCTCGGGCTGGGTGCCAAAGCTGATGGTAAGACACCGTTGGCGCGGCTGCACGCACGGGACGAAGCGAGTGCGGCGGACGCCGAGGCGCGGCTGATCGCGGCGTATCGCTTCGGCGAGACTGCGCCACACCATCCATTGATCGCCGAGCGCGTTGACGCGACCGAGACACGCTGATGCCCCGCGCCATCCTCTGCATCCTCGACAGCTTTGGCATTGGCGGCGCGCCGGACGCGAAGGATTACGGCGATGGGCACGGCCATCCAGACACCGGCGCGGATACGCTCGGGCATATCGCGGCGAGCTACGATCTGCATCTGCCCAATATGGACGCGCTCGGGCTCGGGGCGGCAGCGAAGCTCTCGACCGGCAGTCTGCCGCGCGGACTGAGCGAGACGCCCAAGGGCGGGCGCTTCGGCGTTGGCCGCGAAGTCAGCAAAGGCAAGGACACGCCCTCCGGCCATTGGGAGATCGCCGGCGTGCCGGTGCCGTTCGCCTGGGCCTATTTCCCGCAGACCATCCCGACCTTTCCCGATGAGCTGATCGAGACGCTGATCGACAATGCAGGGCTGCCGGGCATCCTCGGCAACAAGCACGCCTCGGGAACGACGATCATCGCGGAGCTGGGCGAGGAGTCGATCCGGACGCAGAAGCCGATCTGCTACACCTCGATCGACTCGGTGTTCCAGATCGCCGCGCACGAGACGCATTTCGGGTTGCAGCGGCTCTACGAGGTCTGCGAGGCGGCATTCATCCTCACGGCGCCGATGATGATCGGCCGCGTCATCGCCCGACCCTTCACGGACGAGACCGCCGCGACCTTCAAGCGCACCGGCAACCGCCGCGACTTCGCCATTGCGCCGCCCGAGCCGACACTGCTCGACCGGGCCAAGGACGCAGGACGGCAAGTCTTCGCCATCGGCAAGATTTCCGACATCTACGCGGGCCACGGCGTCACTCACAAGATCAAGGCCTCGGGCAATATGGTGCTGTTCGATCGCACGCTCGAGGCGCTGGAGATGGCGGCGGACGGCGGGTTCGTGATGACCAACTTCGTCGATTTCGACCAGGAGTACGGGCATCGCCGCGACATCGCCGGATATGCGCGGGCGCTCGAGGCGTTCGATGCGCGGTTGCCGGAGCTGATCGCCGCGTTGCGCGACGACGACCTGCTGGTGCTGACCGCCGACCACGGCAACGATCCGAGCTGGACCGGCTCGGATCACACCCGCGAACAGGTGCCGATTCTCTGCTTTTCCCCACGACTCTCGCCGGGAACGGTTGGAATCCGCCCGACGTTCGCGGATATTGGCGAAAGCATCGCCCATTGGCTCGGTCTGGCACCGGGCAGACACGGGCGCTCGTTCCTCTAGCCTCCGGTGCCCCATGGCCAAAGTGACGGTGATCGATCACCCGCTGATCCAGCACAAGCTGACCATCATGCGCGACAAGGAGACCTCGATCGCCGGGTTCCGGCGGCTGCTGCGCGAGATCGCCCATCTCATGTGCTACGAGGTGACGCGCGACCTCGAGCTCGAAATGATCCCGATCGAGACGCCGATGGCGCAGATGGACGCACCGACCATCAAGGGCAAGAAGCTGGTGTTCGCGTCGATCCTGCGCGCCGGCAATGGCTTGCTCGACGGCATGCTCGATCTCGTGCCGGCCGCGCGCGTCGCCCATATCGGCATCTATCGCGACCACGAGACGCTGCAGCCGGTGGAGTATTATTTCAAGGCGCCCTCCAATCTTGAGGACCGGCTGATCATCGTTGTCGACCCGATGCTGGCGACGGCCAATTCCTCGATCGCGGCGGTCGAGCAACTGAAAAAGCGCGGCGCCAATAATCTGCGGTTCCTTTGCCTGTTGGCGGCGCCCGAGGGCATCAAGAAATTCACCGAGGCGCATCCCGACGTGCCGGTGTTCACCGCCGCGATCGACAGCCATCTCAATGAGAAGGGATACATTATCCCGGGGCTGGGCGACGCCGGCGACCGCATGTACGGGACGAAGTAAGCGAGCGAACGCGTCCGCCGGCGCGGGTTGCTGGATTAGTCGGTGCCACCTCGAAGAGCGGCATGGCGAGGCTCCGTCCCCGGAGCGGGGTAGTCCCGCGTTT
>CAZNAE010000215.1:0-3299 GCA_964570695.1 uncultured Devosia sp. | reverse complement strand
ACGATCGCCATCTTGGAATAGGTCGGCGTCTGCACGGTCTGCACGACCTCATCGATCAGCGAGTTGGTTGCTGAAATCAGGGACGTGATCTTGCTGCCTGCCATCGAGCCCGTCGTGTCGAGCGCGACCGAAACCTCGATGTCCTTCGAGCCGCGGACGACCTCTGAGGTGAGCTGTGCGGTGATGTTGTGAATGCCGACGAGCTGGACGAAGGCCGTTGGGACAGTGATCGAGGCGTAGATGTCGATCTTGCCGACCGTCGTATCGATCGTCACTGAACTGACCGTCGCGGTGATCGACGGATCGGCAAGGCGCTGCGTCAGGATCGCCTGTGCCTTAGCCTGTAGCGTGGTGGTGGTGACGCCGGTGTTCGAGATTGTCGATTGCAACGCCAGCGCGGCGGCGTCGAGCGCTGTCTGCGCGCGGGTGCGGGCGGTCTGGGTGTAAGTGAAATCGACCACGGCGCCGGAGGTGGCGATCAGCACCAGCGCGAGCACGGCGAACAGCACCATGAAGGCGCCGCTCTCGTCCTTGCGGAAGCGGGAAAGAAGCCTGGCGAAGCGCTGCATGGTCCGACAAATCCGGGGATTTAGGCCCTCAGTCTGCCGGAAATTCCTAACTAAAGAACAATCACCTTGGCGCCAATTTTCACTCGACCGTAAAGATCGATGACGTCATCATTGATCATTCGGATGCAGCCGGACGAGACGTCGGTGCCGATCGTCCATGGCTCGATGGTACCGTGGATGCGGTAGAGGGTGGCGCCGATATAGAGGGCGCGAGCGCCGAGCGGGTTGTTGATGCCGCCATCCATGTGATGGGGAATATCCGGGCGCCGGGCGATCATCTCGGCCGGGGGCGTCCAGTCGGGCCACTCGCGCTTGTTGGTGATCTGATGGACGCCATTCCACTCGAAGCCGGTCTTCGCTGTGCCGATGCCGTAGCGCAGCGCTTTGCCATTGCCCAGAATAAGATAGAGGAACTTCTCGCCCGTATTGACGATGAGCGTGCCCGGCGCCTCAGCGCTGTCGAAGGGCACCACCTGCCGCATGAATTTGGGGTCGAGATGCACCTTGCGGGGCGTCCGCAGCATCAAGCGATTGGTCGGCGTATCGCTGGTGATCGACATACCCGGCGGCGGGCCGAAATAGGGCACGGCAAAACCCGGCGCGATTGACACGAGGGTGAGAGCGAGGCTGGCAAGCACGGTGTTGATCGAACGCGACATCGACAGGGTCCCGATTGAGAATTACCTTTGGGTAGGCTTACCTAAGTGTGCCGATAAACAGCGAAGGCGCGGTGAAGCAGCATGGTTTCCAACGGGTTAAGCGTCGAACGCTGCCATTGGGCGGGGGATCTGCCGGACTACATCGTCTATCACGACGAGGAATGGGGCCGGCCGGTCACCGACGACAACCGGCTGTTCGAGAAGCTCTGCCTCGAGGGGTTTCAGTCCGGCCTGAGCTGGCTGACGGTGCTCCGCAAGCGCGCGCAGTTCAGGAAGCAGTTCAAGAATTTCGACATCAAGAAGGTCGCCAGAATGGGCGAGGCCGATGTCGAAAAACTGCTGCTCGACGCCGGCATCATTCGGCATCGCGGCAAGATCGAGTCGACGATCAACAACGCCAAGCGGGCACTCGAAATCCAGCGGGAGTTCGGCAGCCTCGCCGCCTACATCTGGAAGTTCGAACCCGAACCGGTGCCGCCGCCTGGCATACGCGGTTCCATCGTCTCGGAGACCGAGGCGTCACGCGCGTTGAGCAAAGACCTCCGCAAACGCGGCTTCAGCTTCGTCGGTCCCACCACGGTCTATGCCTTCATGCAGGCGATGGGCCTGGTCAACGACCACTACGCCACCTGCTTCTGCCGCGGACTATGCGAAACGGAACGGGAGAGGCTGGTTCGGCCCCTCCCGTCGACCGTCGGCTAGGACCGGCTGCTGCTACCCGGGCGGCAGACCGATATCGCGCCGGAGATAGTTCGGCATGAACCGGGTGGCTGCCTGCAGGCGGCGTTGCTCCCGGGCTTCACGCGCCGCCCAGTAGCGGCGGTCGAGCGAGGTGACGAACTGCAGCCATCGCAGTCGCAGCGCGACGGCGCGCAGGTAAGGCTCCGCCGTCGTCCAGTCGATTGTGGGTTCAATCGCCATTTTTCGCATGTCCTTCTGAAAGCGTGCCGGCCGGGGCCGCACGACGCGAACCTGACCGGCCTTTTGACTATTGATGGTCCCAGTACCTGCGGCTCGGCTCGATCGGGTCGAGCCCGACGTCGCGTCGCAGATAGTTGGGCAGCGGAGGCGAGCCGCGTGTCCTCTCAGGCCATTGCGAAAGGATGGCTGAAACCAGCCGGCCGACCATGCCGCGCTCGCGGCGCGAAATGGACGGAACGAAGCTCGACGACAGATTGGTGTTGGACAAAGACATTTGATCGATGCCGGACGCGGTGCACGCGCCGGTTCCCTTGGGGGTTGGATGGATGACAGAGGTGCCGGGAGCGAACGCCGGAGGCGGCAAAGCCTCAGGCGCACGGAATCCGGCAGTTGCGTTAAACGGTGGCTAGGAAACGAGAGGACGAATGGCCTTAAGGCCGGGAGGCTGTCAGCCTCGAGTCATCCCGTTGCCAACGCGGCCACAGGCAAAGGCGCAAAGGTGATTGGTCATGTGCGACTCCTTCGTGGTTGGCGTTGACGTGTCTTTCGGACAAGACTTGGGCCTGATAGGTGAGCCGTCCGGGGCGTGCAAGCAGAAATCTGCGGCAGCCTGCCGCACCCGGAAAACTGTGGCCTGTGAGACACAGGGGCCGGCAGACACCATAAAAACTTCATCGCCTTGTCTGTAATTTCCGTTTCGCCTAGGAACGGCAAGAGTTTGGGACCTCACCTTTATGGCCGACCGCAATACCCTCATCGAGGCGCGCCTGCCGCGTGGTTTTGAAGACCGCGCGCCGGCCGATATTGCCGCGGTCGACCGGATGATCGCGACCATCAAGACCGTCTACCGGCGTTACGGATTCGATCCGGTCGAGACGCCGCTGTTCGAGTACACCGAGACTCTCGGCAAGTTCCTGCCCGACACCGACCGGCCCAATGCCGGCGTGTTCTCGCTGCAGGACGACGACGAGCAGTGGATGAGTCTGCGCTACGATCTCACCGCGCCGCTCGCCCGCTATTTCGCGCAGAACTACGACCGCCTGCCAAAACCCTTCCGCTCCTATCGCGCCGGCTATGTCTTCCGCAACGAGAAGCCCGGCCCTGGCCGCTTCCGCCAGTTCATGCAGTTCGACGCCGACACCGTCGGCGC
>CAZNAE010000214.1:0-3413 GCA_964570695.1 uncultured Devosia sp. | reverse complement strand
CCAAAATGGCAACCGCAAGCCACAAAGCTGGTGATGAAATCTTCAGCATAACGTCAGGTCCAACGTTTGCGCCGCAGATCAACGTACGCCCACATCCGACAGATCACCGTCGCTAAACGCCTGACCCGGAAACGCAATCGGCCTGCCACTGGGGGAAGTGGCAGGCCGATGCAGCGCTTTGGAGGTCGCTGTTGGGGCAACCGGGCGATTCTTTGGTGCAGACAACCCGCCCGGCGAAGTCGGTAACGGACCATGGTCCGGAAAAGTTGCAGCTATGAACTCAGAGATTCACCCGGCTGACGGCGATTGAGGAACCGCGGGCGGCGTTCGGCGTCGTGCGCCAGTTTCCGCCGCGTCACCTGCGGCCCGAGGGCGACGCCGGAAACCTGCTGGCTGTAGGGGAGGAGTGAGCCGTCACCGGCCTTGATGTAGAGCGGCAAACGAAGCTTCTTGCCCCAGTTCTGCCATTCGGCGACGACGTTGCCGTTCCCGACTTCCTCGAACACCTGGTAGTTGAGGTCCGGGTCGCCGTGCACGAGTTCGATGGCACTCGTCAGCACGCCGTCCTCGGAAATGCGCGTCGACACCGCGACGCCCACGAATTCATCGACCGGCACCTTGATCTTGATGGCGACGCCCGACTTCTCGAGCATCCTGCGCACCGTGACGGTCTTGACCGGATCCTTCGGACCGTTGTCATTGGCCGGACCAAACTGCTTGGCGGTGAACGGAACAGCCGGCGCCGTCGAGGCGCTCCGCATTCCGAACATCAGGACGACTGACGTCCCTTCGACCCTCACGCTCTGATCCATTTGTAGTCGCCTTCCTGTTAACCCCGAGAGCTTCGTTTTTGCGTGCTCTCTTTATGGGACCAATCTAGCCCGCCGCCTTTCTGGCCCGCTTAAGAAACTGGGTTAAGTTTAGGTAGTTTTGGCGAGGGTTAGCGGGGTGTGACCGGGTGTAACGCCAGATTAAGCACGTGCACTATCGTCCATCCGCAATTGCGCCTAGAAGGCACCGCACACAGCCGCCGAGCCGATGCCAGAACCAACTCCGACGAGCTATGAAACCGACCTCGAACTGCTGCGCACTGCGGCAGTGACGGCGGGCATCATTGCCTCAAGCTACTTCCGGCGCGACCTCAAGACCTGGACCAAGGAGAACATGTCGCCGGTGTCCGAGGCCGACATCGTGCTCGACAAGTTCCTGTTCTCGGCATTGACCACGGCGCGCCCCGACTATGGCTGGCTCAGCGAAGAGACGACCGACGATCTGGTGCGGCTCGAGCATGAGCGGGTGTTCGTCGTCGATCCGATCGACGGGACGCGCGGCTTCATCCGCGGCGAGGATAGCTGGACAGTGTCGCTGGCGGTGGTCGAGAACGGCGTTCCGGTCGTCGGCGTGGTGTTCGCGCCGGCGCGTAACGAGATGTATGAGGCCTCGCTCGGCGGCGGCGCGCGGCTCAACGGCGCGCCGATCCTCCGCTCGACGCCGCCCGACCGGCACGCGCCGCTGATCCCAGCGCCTGGCGCTGTGCATCAGGAGCTGCAGGCGGTCGGGCTCGACTACACCCGCGGGCCGGCCTACCCCTCACTCGCCTACCGGCTGGTGCAGGTGGCGACGGGCAAGCTCGACGCGACGGTGGTACGGCGCGGCTCGCAGGACTGGGACATTGCCGGCGCGGCGACGATCCTTGCCGAATGCGGCATTCCGTTCGAAGACGCCTGCATAGGCGCCATGCGCTTCAACAAGCCGGAAATCCGGCACGGCGCGCTTGCCGCCTTTGCCCAGCTTTCGCTAAGAGATGTGCTCTGCGGGGCGCTGATCCGGGTCTATGGCTGCCCCGAGCCGCAACAAGACCTGGAACGGAAAACGACGTGAAAGCGCCGAAGAAAGAACCCGCCAAGCAATTGCTCCATCTAGTGATTGGTGGCGAGCTCGAGAACATCGAGGGCATCACCTTCAAGGATCTGAGCAAGGTCGACCTGGTCGGCGTCTATCCCAATTACGCTGCGGCCTATGCAGTGTGGAAGCAGAAGGCGCAGCAGACGGTCGACAATGCCGAGATGCGCTATTTCGTGGTGCATCTGCACCGGCTGCTCGAACCAGAAGATGCCGAGGCGTGAGCGAAGACGCGACGCCCCCCCCGACCCGTTGGATCGACCGGCCTGGCGTACGGGAGTTTCTCGGCCGGGTACTGATCGGCAGCTACATCCGGTTCGTGCGCCTAACCTCGAAGGTCGTCGCCGAGCCCGCGGACTTCTGGGAAAGCGCGCACAAGGATTGGCCGGCGATCGCCGTGAGCTGGCACGGGCAGTCCAACCTCGCCTATGTGGTGATGCCAGACCCCAAGCAGGTGGCACTGCTGATCTCGATGCATCCGGATGGCCAGATGATGGGCGCGATGGCGCGCTCACTGGGCTATCAGGTGGTGGACGGTTCGGGCGCCAGCGAGCGGCAGTCGCGCGGCACGGGCGGGCTTGCTGCCTTCCGCGCGATGCTGCGGGTGCTGAGGAGTGGAACGACGCTCTTTGCCACCGCCGACATTCCGCCGGAGCCGGGCCGCAATGTCAGCCTCGGCATGATCGCGCTGGCCCGTCGCACAGGGCGGCCGGTTTATGCGATCGCCACGGCGACGTCGCGTCGCAAGATTCTCGACCGGGTGTGGGACAAGATGCAGCTCAACTTCCCGTTCTCGACGATCGGCTTTTCCTGCGAGGGACCGGTGTACATGACCGATCCTGCAGTCACCGACGAAGCCTACGCGGCGAACCTCGCCAAGAGCCTCGACCGAGTGCTGGCGAAGGCATTTGCGCTGGCGGACGGCACCGCTAGCGCAGCAAGTCCGCAATAATCGCGTCCATCGCGCCGGGCGGGCCGATGCGCTCACGGCCAACCGAGGCGAGGCGCTGGCGGAGCGGCGTGTCCGACAGCAATTCCTGCAGCTTCTGGGCGATTGCCTCCGGGTCGGCAGTGACCACCTGGCGAGCTTCGCCGAACAGGCGACCCTCCTGGCGGAAGCGTGACGGCCGATCGTCGGCGGTCTGGAAGGTGATCGACGGCCTGCCGAGGCCGATGGCCTGCACGGTCGCGGTGCCGGCCTGCGACAGGACGAGATCGGACGCGTCGAGTGCGTCACCCATTGCGGCGCCGGGGAGGAGCGTGATGTCGAGCGTGTCGCTGGTGAGCCGACCGGCGCCGACGCCGCGTTGATGGGTCAAGTCGGCGGCGGCTGCAAGGGCCGCGATGTCGAGCGATGGGGCCACGGCGAGGAATAGATCGGGCATCAGCTCGGGCGACAATTGCGACAGTGCTGCGGCTTGCAGCGCGAAATTCTGCAGCGCGTGGGCGCGGCTGCCGGGGAGAATGGTGAGGCCAAGCGACCTGCGGCGCTCCACGGGCGAGCCGCTGCG
>CAZNAE010000213.1:1821-3445 GCA_964570695.1 uncultured Devosia sp. | reverse complement strand
GATACGTTGACGCCGCCGCCGCCCGGATCGAGACGCACCGGCCCGCAGCGCAGTTTCAGCAACGGCGCCAGTCGCCCCACGGACGTGGTGAGATCGAGTGCTGGATTCAGCGTGATGGTCAGGATGGGCAACATTTTACTTCTCCTCGCCGAGGTGAATTCGGACGATGCGATCCAGCAAGGTGAGGGCCTCCTTGCGGGGCCGCTGGAAGGCATTGCGACCGACGATTGACCCTCGCCCGCCACCGTCGCGAATGGCCAGAACCTCGTCCAGTACTGCCCCGTCGCCGCGGGCCGGACCGCCCGAAAAGATCACCAGTCGCCGGCCGGCAAAGCTGGACTCAACGACGTGTGCGATGCGATGCCGCAACTCCGACCAGTCAGTGCCGCCGGCCTGATACGCCGGCTTGGCATCGGGCTCTGCGATGAATGAGGTCGGCGGCTTCACCTTGATGATGTGGGCCCCGAGCAGCGCCGCGATATGTGCGCCGTAGGCAACGACATCGAGCGCGGTTTCGGCCTCTTGGCCGAGTACGCCACCCCGTGGATAAGCCCAGATCACGACCGCAAGCCCGTTGGCCTTCGCCTCTGCCGCCCCCGCGCGGACCTCCTCGAACATCTCGTATTGGCGGTCGGAACCCGGATAGATGGTGTAGCCTATGGCCGAACAACCGAGCTCGAGCGCATCACGAACCGTCGCGGTAATCGCCTCATCCTTGATCGTTCCGAGACTGTTGGCATTGTTCGCCTTGAGGATTAGTGGGATCTCGCCCGCATAGCGGTCAGCTCCAGCGGCAAGGAGCCCCAACGGCGCAGCAAACGCACTGAGGCCCGCCTCGATCGCGAGCTCGAAGTGATAGCGCGGGTCGTAAGCGTCGGGGTTAACGGCAAAGCTTCGGGCCGGGCCGTGCTCGAAGCCCTGGTCGACAGGCAGAATGACCAGCTTGCCTGACCCTCCCAGGCGGCCATGCATCAGGAGCCGTGCGAGGTTGGTCTTCACGCCCGGGCGCTCGCCGTCATACCAACTCAGCACGTCCCGTACCGCATCGGTCAAATGGGCCATTGGTCTAGGCCCGCAACCGACGGACATTCGTAGGGTGGACCGGCAGGCTGTTGGCCAAAGCGATCGCTGCACCGCGCAATCCAGCATCGGCGCCCGCCTTGATCACGTGGACTGGTACGTCGCCGAGGTAATCGCGGCGCTCGCCGACGCCTTCGAAGGCATCGCGGAACCGGCCCGTTTGCAGCGCCGGCACAATGCCGGCCGGCATGCCACCTGCGAGATAGACGCCCCCGGCCGCGCCATAATGCAGAGCCACGTCGCCGGAAAAACGGCCAAGCCACGTCGCCATGAGATCGAGTGCCTCGCTGGCCGCCTTATCCTCGCCGGATAGACCGGCCTTGGTGATTTGAACCGGATCGAGATGCCCCGGTTCGCGGCCGGATGCCTTCGTGAGCGCGGTATAGAGCGTCGCGAGGCCGTGACCGGTCAGGACCTGCCCGGCCGTCACAAACGCCTCGTGCGCGATAACTGTTCGGATGTCGAATTCATGACCCTCGGGTGCCGGGAACGACGTAAGGCGGCTCTCGCCCGACAATGCCGTCCATCGATCTCCGGCCCAGAC
>CAZNAE010000213.1:0-1721 GCA_964570695.1 uncultured Devosia sp. | reverse complement strand
AGTTCGTCAATGTCCATCGTGGCGAGACTGATATACGTGCCGCCAATCGCGCCGACCAAAGCCTGTCGGGAATGTTCAACCATCATCGTCTCCTCTCGCTGCGCCGGGCTATGGCGTGGAGGGAGTATTAATGGCCTCGCCGATGGACGATTTGACCCGGATCAAAGAGGAACGCGCGCTGGCGACCGAATGTGCATCCAACAGCGAGGCGGTTGCCTTGCGAAGCCATGGAGGCACGAGATGCTGCGGAAACTTCCTTCGATCGACTGGTTTGAAACACTCGGACGCGGCGACGTCGCCAAAGTCGGCGGCAAGAACGCTTCCCTTGGCGAAATGGTGCGCACGTTGGGCGACAAGGGGATCAAAGTCCCGCCCGGATTCGCGACGACCGCCGATGCGTATTGGTCGTTCATCGACGCCAATCAGTTCCGGGCCGAGATCAGCGCGCTCATCGATGATTGGACAGCAGGCCGTATGGGTCTAGCCGAAACCGGCTCAACCATTCGCCACCTCATGCAGCAAGGCACATGGCCCGCCGAACTGGCCGAGGCGATCTGCGAGTCTTACCGGGAACTTTGCCGGCGGAGCGGGAAAGAGAATGTGCCGGTCGCGGTGCGCTCGAGCGCGACTGCGGAAGACTTGCCAGACGCGAGCTTTGCCGGGCAGCAGGAGACCTATCTCAATATTCGCGGCGAGGCCGACCTTCTCGTCGCGTGCCGCCGCTGCTATGCGTCCCTGTTCACCGACCGCGCGATCAGCTACCGCAAGACCAAGGGCTTCGACCAGATGAAGGTCGCGCTCTCGATCGGTGTGCAACAAATGGTGCGCTCTGACCTTGGCGGCTCGGGCGTAATGTTTTCGATCGACACGGAGACCGGCTTCGACAAGGTCGTGCTGATCAACGCCGCGTGGGGCCTGGGCGAGAACGTCGTCCAAGGTGCGGTCGACCCCGATGAATATGTCGTCTTCAAGCCGCTGCTCGACAACCCGGCCCTAACGCCAATCATCGAGAAGACACGCGGTGAAAAGGCGATCAAGATGATCTACGGCGGCCCGGATACGCCGACCCGCAACGTTCCGACCTCGAAGGCAGAACGGACGGCATTCGTCCTCTCTGACGTCGAGATACTGCAGCTTGCCCGCTGGGCCCGCACGATCGAGGCACACTACGGCTGCCCGATGGACATGGAGTGGGCGCGCGACGGCGAGACCAGCGAGATGTTCATCGTTCAGGCTCGCCCCGAAACGGTGCAGTCACGTCGCGCCGCGGGCGTGTTCCGGACCTATAGCATTGGCACCAAGGGCAAGACGCTGACCTCGGGCATCGCTATTGGCGACGCCGTCGTCAGCGGACGGGTCTGTCTGATCGAGAACGTCAAGGACATTGGCAAGTTCGTCGACGGCGCTGTGCTGGTAACGTCGACGACCGATCCCGACTGGGTGCCAGTGATGAAACGTGCTGCCGCGATCATCACCGATCATGGTGGCCGCACCTCGCATGCGGCGATCGTCAGCCGCGAGCTGGGGCTACCGGCGATCGTCGGCACGGGTAATGCCACCCACGTGCTCCATTCCGAACAGGACGTGACTGTTTCCTGCGCAGAGGGTGACGAGGGCTTTGTCTACGAAGGCACGGCGACTTTCGAGACCGAGACGGTCGACGTGGCCAACCTCCCTGAGACCAAGACCAAGGTCATGCTCAACCTCGCCAATCCAGGCGC
>CAZNAE010000212.1:0-3488 GCA_964570695.1 uncultured Devosia sp. | reverse complement strand
ACTGTTAGCCTTGGCTCCGCGCCCGGGCGATCGCCGGCACCAGTTCCTTGTCGATGTCTTCGATCGACAGCGGTCCGGTGTGCTTGAAGCGAATGATGCCCTGCGCATCGACCACGAAGGTTTCGGGCACGCCGTAGACGCCCCAGTCGATCGAAGTGCGGCCGTCGCTGTCGGCGCCGATGGCGTCATAGGGGTTGCCGAGTTCGGCAAGGAAGGCCTTGGCGTTGGCGGGGTCGTCCTTCTCGTTCATGCCGTAGAGCGGCACGCCGGTCTCCGCCTTGAACGCATTGAGCACCTGGTGCTCGTCGCGGCAGGGGATGCACCAGCTCGCAAAGACGTTGACCACCGTCACCTGGCCCTTGAGCTTGGCGGTGTCGAAGCCTGGCTGGCTCAAGCCGGTGACGGCCGGCAGGTTGAACTCCGGCGCCGGTTTGTTGATCAGCACCGACTGCACCAGCGAGGGGTCGCGGTTGATGTTGAGGGCAAAGAGCGCGATCAGCCCGACGAGCCCGACCAGCGGCAGCAGCCCCAACGCAATGCGGGTCGACTGCCTCACGCAGCAGGTCCGGCGGAACGGCGGCGGATGCCCTGCGCCTCGAGCGCGGCAAGCTTCAACTTGACGCGCTGCGACTGCAGCCACACCCAGAAGATGAGTCCGAGCGTCACGACGCCGACGCCCACATACGCCAGGACGATAAAGAGCAAATCGCCCGAGTGGTCCGGCATCAGGCGCTCCGCGCCGCGGCCTGGCGGCTCAGCGACTCGGCCCGCCGCCTCAGGATCTCGGTGCGCATCGAGATCAGGTGCAGCAGCAGGAACAGGAAGGTGAAGGCGAAGAGCATGATGAACAGCGGGGTGAGGATCGAGCCCGGCATCTTCGGCCCGCCAGCAACCAGGATGCTCGCCGGCTGGTGGAGCGTATTCCACCAGTCGACCGAGAATTTGATCACTGGAATGTCGAGCGCCCCGACCAGCGTCACGATGGCGACGATGCGGGCGGCACGGAGCTGGTCGTCGAAGGCGCGCCAGAGCGCGATGATGCCGAGGTAGATGAAGAACAGGATGAGGGTCGAGGTCATCCGCCCGTCCCATTCCCAGAACGTGCCCCAGGTCGGCCGGCCCCAGAGCGAGCCGGAGAACAGCGCCAAAGCGGTGAACGCGGCGCCGAGCGGCGCGGCCGCCTTGGCGGCGACGTCGGCCAGCGGATGCCGCCAGACCAGCGTGCCGAGGCTCGCGACGAACATGACGCCATAGACGAACTGGCTGAGCCAAGCGTTGGGCACGTGGATGTACATGATGCGCACCGTCTCGCCCATCTGGTAGTCGGCGGGGGAGTCGAGCAGCGCGAAATAGAGCCCGATGGCAAAGATCGCCGCGGTCGCAATGCCGAGCGGCCAGAGCAGCGGCTTGCTCCAGGTCATGAAATTGCCCGGATGGGCCAGCCGGGAGAACCAGTTCAGCTTTGGCGGCTGTGTGGCGATGTCAGTCATGCGGGCGTTTCAATCCACCGTGAACGGAACAACGTCCGCTGGCGTGCATCTATTCCGATCCTACCCGAAGCGCCATCGCGGCGGCAAACGGACAAAAGGCCACGGAAACAAGGCTGAGCGCGGCGAGGAACAGCAGCGCCGCGGTGGTCCCCTCGGGCGCGGCGACCGTGGCGACGCCGAAAATCAGCACCGGGATGCAGAGCGGCAGGATGAGCACCGGCGCCAGGAGCCCGCCGCGCTTCAGCGACACCGTCACCGCCGCGCCGATCACCCCGAAGGCCGTCAGCGCCGGCGTGCCGATGGCGAGCGACAGCAGGGTGCGGCTCCAGGCGCCGGCGTCCATCGCGAGCAAAATCGCCAGCAGCGGCGAGGCGATCAGCACCGGCAGGGCAGTCAGCAGCCAGTGCGCCACGAGCTTTGCCACCACCACCGCCTCGAGCGGCGGTCCTGCGTGTCGGAAAAGCAGCAGCGACCCGTCCTCGTCGTCGGCGCGGAACAGCCGGTCGAGGCCGAGCAGCATCGAGAGGAACGCCGCGATCCAGATGATCCCGGGCGCCAGTTTCGCCAGCAGCACCCGGTCCGGCCCGATGGCGAACGGCACAACCGCGCCCACCATGACGAAGAACAGCACCAGCGTCAGCGCGTCGCCGCCGGCCCGCGCCGCGAGCCGGAGGTCGCGGCCGATGATGGCGAGGACGGTGCTCACGCGGCCCCCAGCATCAGCGTCTGCGGGGCGACGCCCGCCGCGATGTCGTGGTGGGTCGCGGCAATCACTGCGCCACCGGTCTTGAGCCGTGCCGCGATCAGCCGGCCGACCAGCGCTTCCCCGGCCGTGTCGAGCGAGGCGGTGGGCTCGTCGAGCAGCCAGATCCTGCGGTCGGTGACCAGCAGCCGGGTCAGCCCGAGCCGCCTCGTCTGCCCGGCGCTCAGATGCCCGGCCTCGATCTCGTCGAGGCCGCCAAGGCCGACAGCATCAAGCGCGGCGTCGGCGGGCAGCCCGTTCTGCCCGTTCACCTGCCGCCAGAACTGCAGGTTTTCTGCCAGCGTCAGCCTCGATTTCACCCCCGGCAAATGCCCGACGACATGGATCGGCGCCCGCTCCTCGCCGCCAGCCCAGGCGATGCTGCCGCGTTCTGGCCGCAGAATACCCGCCAAAGTCAGTAACAGGCTGGATTTGCCGGCCCCGTTGGGTCCGCGGACCAGGAGCAGGCCACCGGCGCCCAGCTCGAAACCGATGCCCTCGAACAGAAGCCGCTCTCCGCGGCTCAGCGCAAGGTCGCGGACGGTCAGCAAGGGGCCGGGTTCGGTCATGGCCGCCATGCCTATTCGCCCCCGATCCGCACTGGCAAGCCCGATTGCGTTTCTCTATAAGCCCCATAACAGCCTGGAACGCTTCCAGACTACGCCCCCGAAGTCCTGTCGGAATGTCCAGCGTCAGGACGGCCGAGGTGTCCCGAATTCATCGACAGGCGGACCCGTGACCCAATCGCTCAATAGCTTCAAGTCCAAGACCACGCTCACGGTCGGGGACAAGACCTACACCTATTACTCGCTGCCGCTGGCCGAGAAGAACGGGTTGCCGGGGATTTCGAAACTCCCCCATTCGATGAAGGTCGTGCTGGAGAATCTCCTTCGCTTCGAGGACGGCGTGACGGTCACCAAGGCCGACATCATGGCGATCGCGCAGTGGCTCGGCCCGCGCACCTCCGAGCACGAGATTTCCTACCGCCCGGCGCGCGTGCTGATGCAGGATTTCACCGGCGTGCCGGCGGTGGTCGATCTCGCGGCGATGCGCGACGCCACTGCCAAGCTTGGCGCCGATCCGCAGAAGATCAATCCGCTGGTGCCGGTCGATCTCGTCATCGACCACTCCGTGATGGTCGACAGTTTTGGCTCGCCCCTCAGCTTCCACCAGAACGTCGAGCTCGAATATGAGCGCAACGGCGAGCGCTATGAATTCCTGCGCTGGGGCCAGAAGGCGTTCGACAATTTCCGCGT
>CAZNAE010000211.1:0-3513 GCA_964570695.1 uncultured Devosia sp. | reverse complement strand
TTGTGCGGCGGGATCGAGGTCGCCATGCCGACGGCGATGCCCTGCGCGCCATTGGCGAGGAGGTTCGGGAAATTCGCCGGCAGCACCACCGGCTCCTGGTCGGAACCGTCATAGGACGGCTTGAAGTCGACGGCGTCCTCCGCCATCCCCTCCATCAGCCGCATGGCGACGTCGGTCATGCGGGTCTCGGTGTAGCGCATGGCGGCGGCGCCATCGCCGTCGATGTTGCCGAAATTGCCCTGCCCGTCGGCGAGCGGATAGCGCATGGAAAAATCCTGCGCGAGGCGCACCAGCGCGTCGTAGATCGACTGGTCGCCATGCGGGTGGAACGAGCCCATCACGTCGCCGACGACCTTCGCCGATTTCTTGTAGGCGCCGCCCGGATCGAGCCGCAGCAGCCGCATGCCGTGCAAAATCCGCCGATGCACCGGCTTCAGCCCGTCGCGCGCATCGGGCAGCGCCCGCTGCGTGATGGTCGAGAGCGCATAGCTTAGATAGCGCTCCTCGAGCGCCTTGCGCAGGTCGACAACGGCATTGTCTTCGCCGGGCGGAAGGGTCTCGACATCAGGCTTTTTGGGCATCGGCACGTCCGCAAACGAATCGTTGGCGGACTATACCCAGACCGGCCCGCTCAGGCGCG
Organism: uncultured Devosia sp.; assembly: GCA_964570695.1. Taxonomy (GTDB): domain Bacteria; phylum Pseudomonadota; class Alphaproteobacteria; order Rhizobiales; family Devosiaceae; genus Devosia_A. The sequence goes on along the minus strand of CAZNAE010000211.1, from coordinate 2,873 downwards.
GGCGAAGCGCAGCAGGGCGACGGTGACGAGGCCAGCCCCGAGCACGGTGCTCAGCACAATGGCGACGTCGACCAGATCGAGCAGGTTTTGCATGACCTCACGCCGCCTTGCGGGTGGTCGGGCGGCTATGCGGCCGCTTCGGTGGGGTGGTGCCGCCAGCCGGGCGGACCGCCTTGATGGCGGCGATGATTTTCGCGACTTCGCGGTCGATGACGGAGAAGGCGGCGTCGAAATTCTGCACGTCTGAATGAGTGGACTTCACGGCACACCACGCAACTTGACGACGATTGCGTGACGATACGCTCCTCGGCCTCCGAGCCGAAGCACAAGCTTAATTTAAGGTAAATGCCGGCGATCGGCAGCTAGCGCGTCAGCGCTTCAATTAGGCTCTCGCGGACGGCAGGCGGGTCGATCTGTCGGGCTTCCCAAACGTGCATGTGAAGGAAGTGACCGGTGAGGCGAAACGCGTCGGCGACGTCCGGCAGCGTCGGCTCGGCGTCCGAGATGAGGAACTGCGGCAGCCGCAGCAGGCGATCACAATAGGGCTTTGCCGGTTCGCGCGACACGGCGCGGCCGGTCTTGGGCGAGACGTGGGTCAGGTCGATGGTGATGCCGGTGACGGCGCAGGCGCTGAGGTCGAGGCCGAAGCCGAGCTCGTCGAGCAGCGTCAGCTCGAACCGCGCCAGTTCGGCGCCGAGCGCCACCCGGTCCTTATCGTCGAGCGCCTCTACGGCGAGGCCAAGCAACCGGTCGTGCGGATCGCGCTCGGGGAGAAGGCGCAGATGCTCGCAGACGAGCTGGCTGGCGTAGAGCCGGGTGCGGTCGGCGATGAGATCGGCGGCGCGGGCATCGATCAGCTCGATGCTGAAGGTGCCCAAGTGCTCTTCGAGCCGGGCGCGCCAGACCACCTGCACTGTGTTGCCCGGCTGCAGCGTCGCCGCGAGCTTGCTGGAGCGGCCGCCACGGATCAACCCAAGCGTGCGGCCCTTGCCTGCCACCATCACCTCGGCAATGACGCTGGTCTCGCCATGACGGCGGACGCCGATGATCAGGCCGCTAGAGGTCCATTGCATGGATGTGAGATAGGCGGATTTGCCGGCAACCTCAATCGGCGTGTGGCTAGAGGCTGCGGCTCAGGAAGATCGCGACTTCGCCGCGCTCGTCGGTTCCGCTGTAGAGGGAGGTATCGAGGCCGCACATCTCAAAACCCCAGCGGCGGTAGGCTGCAATCGCCGGGATGTTGAAATTGTTCGTTTCGATCCAGAGGTGATCGGCATCGAGCAGCGTCGCGCGCTGGACCATCGCCTCCATGAGCGCGGTCCCCACGCCCCGGTTCCGGTGCTGCCGATCGACATAGAAATGCGAAACCACGAACCGCCTGTTCCAGGCCTCAAACTCGCCGAAGGCCACACCGACTTTCCTCGCCCCAAGCGAGGCGACCAGGGAAGCGTCCCAATGCTGCGCGATGTCGTCCAGCGGAAAACTCTTTTGCAGCGGCCGATCGAGCGCGCGGGGCGAGAAGCGGAACTCGCGCTCCGCACTTTCGAGGGCCAGCATCTCGGTGGCAACGAAAGCGGTATCGATCGCCGCAATCGTCGCAAGATCGTCGGGGAACGACACCTCTGCGATCGCTACGGCTATTTGGTCCACTCCAGCCCCATCTCGCGATAGCGCTCCGGGTCGTCACCCCATTTTTCGCGAACTTTGACGAACAAGAACAGGTGCACCGGGGTCTCGAAGATCTCGATCAGCTCTTTGCGGCTCTCGGCGCCGATGGATTTGATGGTCTGGCCGCCGGCGCCTAGAACGATCTTCTTGTGGGTGTCGCGGGTGACGTAGATCACCTGGTCGATACGATAGGCGCCGTCGGGCTGGATGGTGAACTTTTCGGTCTCGACGGTGGCATTGTAGGGGATCTCGTCGTGGATGCGCAGGAACAGCTTTTCGCGCGTCACTTCAGCGGCGGTGATCGCCAGGGTTAAGTCGGTGAGTTGATCCTCGGGGAAGTGCCAAGGGCCGAGCGGGATGCGCTTGGCCGCCCAGTCGAGGAACGCCTTCACGCCGTGCCCCTTGCTGGCGGAGATCATGAAGGTCTCCTCGAATTTGAGGCGCGCGTTGAGCGTCTGGGCGAGGCCGAGCAGCTTCTCGTGCGGGATCAGATCGATCTTGTTGAGCACCAGGACGCGCGGATGGTTGATGTTCTCGAGCCCGGTCAGCAGCGCTTCGACCTCGGCCGTGACGCCGCGCTCGGCGTCGATGATCAGCGCGACGAAGTCCGCATCGCCGGCGCCGGTCCAGGCGGCGCCAACCATGGCGCGGTCGAGCCGGCGCTTGGGCGTGAAGATGCCGGGCGTATCGATGAACACCATCTGCGCGTCGCCCTCGGTGACGACGCCGCGGATTTGCGACCGCGTCGTCTGCGCCTTGTGGGTAACGATCGAGACTTTCGTGCCGACCAGCGCGTTGAGCAGCGTCGATTTGCCGGCATTGGGGGCGCCGACCAGCGCGATAAAGCCGCAGCGGGTGGTCTGCGGTTCCTCGGGCGTTGCCGCTGCGGTGTCGATCGGTTCGTCGCTCATGCGCCTTGCCAGACTTTCTCGCGGATCAGGAAGGCTTCCGCTGCCTTGTGCTCGGCGAGCTTCTTGGAGGGGCCGCTGGCGGTCAGCGGATCGAACTGCCCGAGTTTGACAGCGATGGTGAATTCGGGGGCGTGGTCCGGGCCGGTGCGCTCGACTTCCTCATAGAGCGGCGGTTCGAGTCCCCTGCCCTGCGCCCACTCCTGGAGCGTCGTTTTGGCATCGGCACGGTCGGTGCCCAAACTGCCGCCGTGCTCGCCGAACAGCCGCTCGATGATCTCGGCGGCGGGGCCGAGC
>CAZNAE010000210.1:2222-3578 GCA_964570695.1 uncultured Devosia sp. | reverse complement strand
TGAGGTAGCTGACCGCATCGCCGAACGTCTGGATCGACTCGGCCGCGTCATCGGGAATCTCGACGGAGAATTCTTCTTCGAAGGCCATCACCAGCTCGACCTGATCGAGGGAGTCGGCACCCAGATCGTCGATGAAGCTGGCCTTGTCGACGACCTTTTCCGCATCGACGTTGAGGTGTTCCACAACGATCTTGCGGACGCGGTCAGCGATATCGCTCATATTTTGACTTCCCTTTTCGATAGTCTGGTTCGGTTCGTTTCTTGTCGCGCCGGATCGCTCGAATGTCCTGCCGCGCGCGACTTTAGGCGGGCTTGCCCACACTCGCAAGTGAGCCGTGCTCCGCAATCAGCGGCGGCAACTAACATAATCATCCAGCTTTGACCATTGCGGAATCCCGGGCCGGCGGGCGGTTTTCCTCAGTCAGATCATCAGCATTCCGCCGTTTACATTCAACGTGTGGCCGGTGATGTACGCGGCGGCATCGGAAGCAAGGAATACGGTGCAACCCGCAACCTCCTCGGCGGTTCCGAGCCGGCCGGCCGGAACTTTCGCCAAAATCGCCTCACGCTGCTTGTCGTTGAGTTCGTCGGTCATGGCCGAGGTGATGAAGCCCGGCGCCACGGTGTTGACCGTGATGTTGCGCGAGGCGACCTCCTGGGCCAGCGACTTCGACATGCCAATCAGCCCGGCTTTCGAGGCCGCATAATTGGCCTGACCGGCATTGCCGGCGACGCCGACCACCGAGGTGATCGAGATGATGCGGCCAAAACGCTGCTTCATCATCCCGCGCAAGACCGCGCGGGTCAGGTGGAAGGCGGCGGTGAGGTTGACCGCCAGCACCTCGTCCCACTCCTCGTTCTTCATGCGCATGAATAGGTTGTCGCGCGTCATGCCGGCATTGTTGACGAGGATATCGAGCCCACCCAGCGCCGCCTCCGCCGCGGGCACGAGCTTGTCCACTGCATCGAGGTCCGACAGGTTGGCCGGCAGGATCGGATGCCCCGCGCCACCCATTGCGGCGGCGGTGTCCTCGAGCGCCGCAACCCGCGTCCCGCTCAGTGCGACTGTCGCACCGGCCTGCGCCAGCGCTTTGGCGATCTCCCGCCCAATGCCTCCCGAAGCGCCGGTCACCAGCGCCCGTTTCCCCGTCAGATCAAACACGTCGCATCTCCTGTGGAGAAATTGAGTCAGGCCGTCAGCGCCGCTGCGACGGCATCGATGTCGGCCGGAGTATTGACCGCGGTCGTCGCCGTTTCCGGCACGATTCGCTTGGCGAGGCCGGTCAGCACTTTGCCGGCGCCCAGCTCATAGAGTTCGGTCACGCCACCTTCCGTCGTGAGCCACCGCACGCTCTC
>CAZNAE010000210.1:0-2122 GCA_964570695.1 uncultured Devosia sp. | reverse complement strand
ATCACCACCTGCCCCGGCGCGTTGTCGTTGGCGACGCCGCAGACCTCGCCCTGCTCGGCATCGTTGACTGCGCGCAGCACGGTTTCGAGGTCGAGCCCAAGGATCGCCGCCATGGCGCCCTGCCCGACCGGCACCGCCTGCTGCATAGCTTGCCCGCGAATCTTCAGCAGCCGCGCTGTGTCCGCTATCGAAAACACCCCCGCAGCGCAGAGCGCCGAATATTCCCCGAGCGAATGGCCGGCGACGAACGCCGCGTGCTTACCGACGCTGACGCCCTTCGATTCCAGCACCCGCACCACCGCCATGCTGACCGCCATCAGCGCCGGCTGCGCGTTCTCGGTGAGTTGCAGCGTCTCGGCCGGCCCCTCGAACATGATCGCACTGAGCTTCTGGCCCAGTGCGTCGTCGACCTCGGCGAACACTGCCCGCGCCTCCGGAAAGGCCGCGGCCAGTTCCTTGCCCATGCCCACGGCCTGACTGCCCTGCCCCGGAAAAGTGAATGCGCGCTTGGCCATGGTCCCCGCCATTAATGTCTTGAGTCAGCCTAGGGCCGCCCGCCAGCGGCTTCAAGTTGGGCGGCGTGTGAAGGAGACAGCGGGTGGAGTCAAGCTGCGGTCGCATTGAAATGCGCATCATCTGATGCTATTTTTGATGCGAAGGAGATAAAGATGCGAACCACTGTGACCATCGACGACGAGCTCTTGAGCCATGCAAAGGAGCTTACCGGCATCGCTGAAACCTCCCGGCTTGTGCGGGACGCATTGAAGTTGCTGGTCGCACGCGAGGCAGGACGACGCCTTGCGGCGATGGGCGGAAGTCAGCCGGACCTCGCGTATGTTCCACGTCGCAGGCCGCCAAACTTCATCAATGACGAGTCAGACTATCCAACGCTGGCAAACGAACTGCCGGTGCGAAAGAAGCGCTCAGCCAAATGATCCTCGCCGATACGTCGGTCTGGATCGATCATTTTCGGTCTCCCGAACCTGTGTTGATGCGGCTGGTAGAGGCATCGGAGCTGCTGATGCATCCTTTTGTCCTGGGCGAATTGGCGATGGGTTCGCTTGCTGACCGCAAGCTTCGCCTTCGACTCTGGGCAATGATGCCGGCGCTGCCGGCGGTTTCGCTAGAGGATGTGCTCGCCCTAGTGGAGGGCCGGCGCCTCTACTCGCGGGGCATCGGTTACATGGACGCAAGCCTTCTGGCCTCCAGCCTTGTCTCGGAAGGAACCTCGCTGTGGACGCGCGATCGCAAGCTGCGGGACGTTGCGCGTGAGTTCGGTATCCTTGCGGAGGTCGACGGCTAACGACCTTTCCCTTGCCTTTCCCCGCCTTTTCCCCTATCTCCCGCCTCGCATTCGTTCGGCCGGGGGCTGAACGGAGGGTCCGCTATTCCCGGATAGGGCAACTGCCCGGCCTCCCGTGTTCCCGCTCTTTAGAAGACTGCTTTGTCGCCTTTCCGGCTTCAGAGGGGCTCCGCGCCGAGCGGGATGCAGTGTGAAACACTAGAAGGAAGGCGCTTATGGCCCTTTACGAGCATATCTATCTGGCCCGCCAGGACGTTTCGCCCCAGCAGGTCGAAGAAATGACCAATGCCCTCACCGAGGTGCTGGTCCAGGGTGGCGGCAAGGTCACCAAGAACGAGTATTGGGGCCTCAAGTCCCTCTCCTACCGCATCAAGAAGAACCGCAAGGCCCACTACTCGCTCCTCAATATCGACGCCCCGGCTCCGGCCGTTGCCGAGATGGAGCGCCAGATGCGCATCAACGAAGACATCCTCCGCTTCATGACCGTTCGCGTCGACGAGCTCGAGGAAGGCCCGTCCGCCATGCTGCAGAAGCGTGACCGCGACGACGACCGTGGCGACCGCCCGGGCGGCCGTCCGGATCGCGGCGATCGTGGCGGCTTCGGCGGCGAACGCCGTCCGCGCCGGTTCTAAGACAAGGATATTCGACACATGGCCATCAAAGACCTCACCACCTCGCAGTCGCGCCGGCCGTTCCAGCGCCGCCGCAAGACCTGCCCGTTCTCGGGCCCGAACGCGCCCAAGATCGACTACAAAGACGTCCGCCTGCTGCAGCGCTACGTTTCCGAGCGCGGCAAGATCGTGCCGAGCCGCATCACCG
>CAZNAE010000209.1:2099-3608 GCA_964570695.1 uncultured Devosia sp. | reverse complement strand
CGGACGAGGCACTTGCCGCGCTGGCGCCGGTGTTCGACGCGCCGGCCACGGGGCAGGCGCCGCCCTATGTGACGATCGCGCGGCACGATGTGCTGCCACGCGACGGCGACATTGCGCCGGGCAATGAGCATCGCGTGCTGCTGCATGTGTGGGTTGCGGACGCGAGTCGCAGGGCGGCGGTGGCGATCGCCGAGCGGCTGGTAAACGTGGCGCTGGCGGCGGAGCTCGACAGCGCCTCGCTGGCGGTGACGCTGAGGCGGCACGACCGCACCGATACGGCGATCGACCAAGCGACGGGCCGAGCCCGGGCGGCGGTCGCACTGACGTTTTTCTCCGAACCCATCGCATAGGACAGATCATGGCAGCCCAGAGCGGCAAGGACATGCTGGTGAAACTCGACCAGACCGGATCGGGCAGTTTTCTGACGGTCGCTGGCCTCCGCACGCGTTCGCTGGCGTTCAACGCAGCGAGCATCGACATCACCGATGCCGAGAGCGCCGGGCGCTGGCGCGAGCTGCTCGCCGGCGGCGGCATCAAGCGCGCCTCGGTGTCGGGCTCCGGCATCTTCAAGGACCAGGCGTCGGACGCCAAGGTGCGCGAGCTGTTCTTCGGCGGCACGATCCGCAACTGGCAGCTCATCCTACCCGATTTCGGGGTGGTCGAAGGGCCGTTCCAGATCACCGCGCTGGAGTTTTCGGGCGATCACGCCGGCGAGGTGACGTTCGACATCGCGCTCGAAAGCGCGGGGGAGATGGAGTTCACAGCGGACTAGTCAGTTTGGCCAACGGCCTCTCGGCCAGTTGCGCGCCGCATGGATCAAGTGGAGGATGTCGAGAGTGCCGTCCGGGGTTTGGTCCATCGCGTAGACGATGACATAGCGCAATGCCGGCAGAGATTTCTCGTAGGTGCCGTTGACGCGGCCCGGGCGGCCGGTGGGGAGGTCCCCAAGGCGAGCCGCGGCCGCTTCGATCTTGCCGATGAGCCGCAAGGCGAGGTCCGGATCGTCGAGGGCAACATACTCAAGTATCTGGCCGAGTTCCTCGAGCGCGTCCGGCATCCATTTGACCGAACGCTTCACGCCGATCGCTTCGTTGCCTTAGGGGCAACCTTGCGGACTCGCGACCTCAACTCGGCCATCGCCTGTTTGTGGGGAGTGCCTCGTCCAGCCCTGGCATCCTCCAGGCCCTTCATGATGCTCTCAACGATCTCCAATTCGCTATTCGCGTAGTTGGTCAGGGCCTCAGCGGCGTGAAACGACCGGGTCCTGCGGGTTGCTTCGGCAAGCCGATCAAGCTTGTCCCGGATTTCCATCGGCACGCGCACGGTGATTGTCGTGGTCTCGGCCATCGCGGCCTCCTCGTTTGTACACAAGATAACACAACCGAACATAGGTGCATCATGGCCAATACGCAACGCGGGGAAATCTCGGCGGTGTTCGACGGCGAGGAGCGGACGCTATGCCTGACGCTGGGCGCGCTGGCGGAGCTGGAGGGGCGGCTCGGCGGCGGC
>CAZNAE010000209.1:0-1999 GCA_964570695.1 uncultured Devosia sp. | reverse complement strand
GCGGCCGAGATCGCGGCGCGATTGCTGCGCGCAACGTTCGGAGGCGAGGCGTGACGGCGTTTCCCTGGAGCGAGGCGATGCGGCTCGGCTTCGGCGTGCTGAGGCTGAGCTCCAGGGAGTTCTGGGGGCTGACGCCGCGCGAGCTGGCGGCGGCCTTCGAGGCGCTGAGCGGCAGCCGGCCGGCGGCGCCGGACCGCGGGCGGCTGGGCAAACTGATGGAGCGATATCCCGATGACCGATGAGCGTTTCCCTGACAGCTTTGCGAGCGACCTCGGCGATGTGTCGGTCGAGCTGAAGCGCGTCGGCGACCTGGCGGACGGCGTCGGCCGTTCGCTGAGCAATGCGTTCCGCAGCGCCATCGTCGACGGCAAGTCGCTGCAGAGCGTGCTGGGCGACGTGTCGAAGGCGTTCGCCGACATCGCGTTGCGCGCGGCGCTGAAGCCGCTGGGCAATCTGATCTCGGGGGCGGTGGAGAACCTGTTCACCGCGACCGATCCGGCGCTCGGCGGCGTTACGGCGTTCGCCAAGGGCGGCGTGGTGGCGGCGCCGACCTATTTTCCGACGGGCGCCGGCATGGCGCTCGCGGGCGAAGCGGGACCGGAAGCGATTGTGCCGCTGGCGCGCGGCAGCGACGGACGGCTCGGGCTGGCCGGCGCCGGGAGCAGCGTGAACGTGACGTTCAACGTGACGGCGACCGACGCGCGGAGCTTTGCGGCGAGCGAGGCGGAGATCTCGGCGATGCTGCTCAGGGCGGTAAAGCGCGGGACGCGGGCGAGCTGAATTCGCAGTCGGGTTCCTCCCCTGCGTAGCGGGGGAGGGGCACTATGCGGAGCACGGAGGGGGGCGGGACTGGACTCGGTGGCTGTGGCCGCCCCCTTCCGTCGCCTCCGCCGACACCTTCCCCCGTGAACGGGGGAAGGATTCCCGACTGCTAGATCGAGGTCATCATCAATGGCATTCCATCCCATACGCTTTCCCCTCGATGTCGCCCTCGGCGCGCGGGGCGGGCCGGAGCGGGCGACGGATATCGTGACGTTGGCGAGCGGGCGCGAGGAGCGCAACAGCCGCTGGGCGCGGTCGCGGCGGCGCTACAATGCCGGCTACGGCGTCAAGTCGCGGGCCGATATGCAGGCGGTGTTGGCGTTCTTCGAGGAGCGGCGCGGGCGGTTTCATTCGTTCCTGTGGCGCGATGCGCTCGACCAGTCGAGCCATGGCGGCGATGGCACGCCGACGCCGCTGGACCAGGCGATCGGCACGGGCGATGGAACTGCGACGACGTTCCAGCTGGTGAAGATCTATGGGGCGAGTTTCGATCCGTACGTCCGGCCAATCACCAAGCCCGTGGCGGGGACAATTCGAGTGGCGGTGGACGGCAGCGAGCTGATGACCGGATTCACGGTGGATACGCTGACCGGCATCGTCACCTTCGCCGTCGCGCCGGGCGAAGACGCGGCGATCACTGCCGGCTTCCTGTTCGACGTGCCGGTGCGGTTTGACACCGACCGGCTTGATATCGAACTCAGCAGCTTCGATGCCGCCGACGCACCTGCCATTCCGCTGATCGAGGTGAACGAATGAGGACGCTCGACATCGGCTTCAAGGCGCATCTCGAAAGTGGCGCGACGACTCTGGCGAATTGCTGGAAGGTTTCACGCCGCGACAGCGCGGTGCTTGGGTTCACGGACCACGACTTGCCGCTGAGCTTCGACGGTGTCGATTATGAGCCGATGCACGGGCTCGACGGCGGCGAGGTGGGAGCAAAGTCCGGGGCGCAGGTCGATACCAGCGAGGTGCTCGGCGTGCTGCATTCGGCCGCGATAGAAGAGGCCGATATCGCCGCCGGGCTCTATGACGGCGCCGAGGTCGAGACCTGGCGGGTGAACTGGCGGGACGTGACGCAGCGTCTGCTGCAAAGGCGGGCGACGATCGGCGAGATTGTGCGCGAGGACGGGCAGTTTCGCGCCGAGCTGCGCTCCGGACAGCAGGTACTCAACCAGGT
>CAZNAE010000208.1:0-3641 GCA_964570695.1 uncultured Devosia sp. | reverse complement strand
GATGCGAGGGGATGGGAGCCATTATGCGCGTGATGGGAAGGGCGTGGATAAGTTGGGGCGGGATTCGTGGAAGGGACTGGCCGGACTAGAGTTTTCACGCGCCGAATCGTGCCCAATTCACCGCCCATCGGGCACCTTCTCCCTCAAGGGGAGAAGGCGTCGACTACCCTCAAGGACTGGCCGCCCGTAGCCCGTAGGTCGCGACGACATTGCCCTTGCTGGTCGTAACCGACCGCGTGAGCGCGAGCCGAGTCGTCGGGTCGGTCGGCTCGAACAGTTTGCGGCCGGTGCCGGCGATGACCGGGTGGATGATCAGCGTCAGCTCGTCGAGGAGGCCGGCGAAGAGCAGCTGGCGGACCAGCGAGATCGACGACATCACCGCGATGTCCTTGCCGGGCTTTGCCTTGAGGGTACTCACGAACGCCATGAGGTCGCCCTCGATCAGCGTCGCGTTCGCCCAGCCGAGCGGGCCTTTGAGCGTGCGGGAGGCGACGAATTTCGGCACGGCGTTGATGTAGGTCGCGAAGCCCTCGTCCTGCTGCGCAGTCGGCCAGTAGGCGGCCCATTCCTCGTAACCAACGCGCCCGAGGATCACGCTGTCGGTCGACCCCATGACCTTGCCGAGCTCGGCCCCCAGCTCATCGTCAAAACTATCGAACTGGAATTTGTATGGCGCCTCGACGACGCCGTCGATCGAATGAAACAGGCCGGCGGTGAGTTTTCGCATGGGAGTTCTCCTTTGACTTGACGGCACCATCGGCCACCTTCATGCACACAACGAACGGGCCGGTGAGAGATCGACAGGGCTCGGCAGAATTTCCGGAGGAGACGATGAAGTACCGCCATCTCGGCCGCTCGGGCCTGCTTGTGTCGCGCATCTGCCTTGGCACCATGACATTCGGCAACAAGGACTGGGGCTGCGACCTCGAGACAGCGCTGGCCATCGTCAAGAATTTCGTGACCGCCGGCGGCAATTTCATCGACACCGCCAACATGTATTCAGGCGGCGAGTCCGAAAAGATGCTGGGCGACATCCTCAGGGACTATCGCCGCGACGATATCGTGCTCGCCACCAAATGCTGGTTCCCTACCGGCGAGCCGGTGACGGCCCGCGGGCTCAGCCGCAAGCACATCGTCGAGGCCTGCGAACAGAGCCTCAAACGGCTCGGCACCGACTTCATCGACCTCTACCAGTTCCATGGGCCCGATCCCTTTACGCCGATGGAAGAATCCCTGCGCGCCGCCGACGATTTGATCCGCGCCGGCAAGGTGCGCTATCTCGGCTGCTCGAACTTCTACGGCTGGCAGATCGCGCGCGCCAACGGCATCGCGGCACTCAAGAACTACGAGCCGCTGGTCTCGGCGCAGCACCTCTACAATCTGGTGCGCCGCGACATCGAGCGCGAAGTGCTGCCGGCCGCCGAGGCCGAGGGGCTGGGCATGATCTGCTGGAGCCCGCTCGCTGCCGGTATGTTGACCGGCAAGTACCGCGGCCAGAATACGCCACAGGAGGGAACGCGGCACGGCCATCAGCAGGCGATCCTGCTCGGCCGCTACTGGTTCGATGAGGCTGCCCGGATGGTCGATGCGGTGATCGCCGCCGCCGAAGAATTGGGCAAGACCCCGAGCCAGGTGGCGCTGAGCTGGTTGTTCGGGGATGCGCGCGTCACGGCCGCTATCGTCGGCGCGCGGCGCGTCTAGCAGATCGCCGAGAACCTCGAGGCCGGCGAGTTCGATTTGCCACTTGAGCTGCGCCAGCAGCTCACCGACGCCATGCCGCTCGCGATGGGCTATCCCTATGAGTGGACAACCGTCAGCAGCCCGGGATTGCGGCGCTCCGAGATGGACCCGCCGCACATGCTGAAGCAACCCTGAGACCGGCCGAGCGCCGCTGGCGGGCGCCTGATCTACGACACCGCCGAGCTCGACGCTATCGTGGCACCCGTTAATGCGCGATCACCGTAGGATTCCGGCTAGCCCGTCACGAGTCTGAGGCCCGCTGCCGCCAGCGCCTTCGCCATATGCGCCGCGTACCACTCAGGCCATTGCTCGTCATACACTCCGCCGAGATCGGCCTTCTCGTGCACGCCATGCGCGGCGGCGGGTCGTGGAACAGGGGCCGCTGCCGGCTACGTCGTGATCCCGGACTGTCGCGTCCGCCGCAACCGCTCGAAATGGAAGAGGATCACGCCGCTCGCGGCGGCCGCGAAGAAGCACCAGACCGACACGAACGCCTGCCAGTAGGCGACGTAGGCGATGGCGGCGCCGACGAGGACGATGAGGCCGAGCACGGCCACCGTGCGGCGGCTCGACAGCAGCGGCGGCAGCACGGTGCCGATGAAATAGGCGGCGCCAAGGATGAACGGATAAGGCCGCTCGCTGACATAGACGATGTGCTCGTCGATGACCGCCGCTTGATGGGCGTGGGTGAGGATCGACCAGAGGAGGAAGAGGCCGGCGCCAACGCCGAGCCCGAGCGGCACGAGCATCAGCCGGCGGCGGCGCGGGTCGGGCTCAGCCAGCAGCACCGCGATCGGCACGAAGATCGGCCACCACACTTCGGCCAGCAGCAGAAAACCATAGGTCAGCGGCGTGCCGAGGCCGGGCATGATGCCGTCGTCGAGCGTCAGCCAGAGGCAGCCCTCGATTGTCTGCTGCAGCGCAAACAGCAGCGGCACGGCCGCCAGCGGCAGCTCGGCACGGGTGGTGACGCGGCTCAGCGTCACGAGGCCCAGGACGCCTGTGATGGCGGCGGCGGTGAAGCTGGCGGTAGCGGAAAAGCACATGCGGCGGCTCCCTCGGACGAACTGCCGGCAAAGGAGCGGTTCGTTGATCGAGCGCCATTAGGGCGCCAACGGATTGGGAAAGGCCAGCAAAACGGAAGCGCGCCGTCCGCGCAGTCGGGGCAGGAGCAAGGTCCCGGACGGGTCGTCTGCGACACACAATCTGAAAGCGACCTGCTTCAATGCAAGTTCGTAGCATCCACGCGATATGGGAAAGCCTGCGAAGCCCAAGCCATGGTTCGCTATGTTGCTTGCCTGAAGGATGATCCTCCACCGCCCCATATCTACTATCTTGGAGACCACCGATGATTATCGCTACGCGGCAACTGATGGCGATTTGCAAGTCGGGAGAAAGGAAACCGGTCACTTTGCGGCTCGAAGCGCCCGTTCAGGAAAACGGCATGTGGCGCTGTTGGAATGAAATAGACTTTCCTGAAGATGGCTGGCCTGCGCAGACGCGCCGATCCTACGCCGGCGGCACAGATGCGATGGACGCGATCCAGATCGGTCTGATGAAGCTCGGTACGGATCTTCATTTCACCAGCTACCACAAGGAGCACAAGCTGTACGAAGGGCAAGAGGGGAGTTACGGCCTGATCGTTCCGAAGAACGCGCGGGACCTGCTGCGCGGTGAAGACGTTACCTACTACGGCGACTAAAGCGAAAGGCCCGGGATCGCTCCCGGGCCTTGGTTCAGTCGTTCATCTAGAACGCCGTATCACACCGCGCCGCTCATATGCGCCAGCACCGCCAGTAACAATAGCGCCACGATGTTGGTGATCTTGATCATTGGGTTCACGGCGGGGCCGGCGGTGTCCTTGTAGGGATCGCCGACGGTGTCGCCGGTGACCGAGGCCT
>CAZNAE010000207.1:0-3642 GCA_964570695.1 uncultured Devosia sp. | reverse complement strand
AGACTTTGTGGTCACTTGAGGTAGAGCCCGCTTTCGGGTTTGAGCGCATGGCCGGTCGCGCGCAGGGCATCCTGCGCGTGACCGGTGTTGCCGAGAGGATCGGGATAGCGATAGGTGCCGCCCTCGAAATTGGTAAGCAGCAGATCGTCGCCATCGCGGCCGACGACATAGTCGGGGAGCAGCGGGATCTTGCCGCCGCCGCCGGGGGCGTCGACGACGAATTGCGGCACGGCATAGCCGCTGGTGTGACCGCGGAGGCCCTTGATGATCTCGAGGCCGGTCTCCACGGGGGTACGGAAGTGCTCGGAGCCGGAGACCGGATCGCATTGGTAAAGGTAATATGGCTTTACCCGGGCCTTCAGCAGGCCCTGCATCAGCGGCTTCATCACGTCGATCGAGTCGTTGATGCCCTTGAGCAGAACGGTCTGGCTGCCGAGCGGGAGGCCGGCGTCGGCCAGGCGGCCGCAGGCCTCGGCGGTTTCGGGCGTCAACTCGTCGGGGTGGGTGAAGTGGATTGACATCCAGAGCGGATGGAAGCGCTTCAGCATGCGGGTGAGCTTTGTGGTGATGCGCTGCGGCATGACCACCGGGATCTTGGTGCCGATGCGGATGAACTCGAGATGCTTGATCGAGCGCAGCCTAGTCAGCAGCCATTCGAGCTTGTCGTCGCCGATCGACAGCGGGTCGCCGCCGGAGAGCAGGCAGTCGCGCACCTCGGGATGCGCCTCAATGTATTGCGCGGCCTTTTCCCACTGGCTGACCGAGAAGGAATATTCGCCGTTGGTTTCGCCGACCATGCGGCTGCGGGTGCAATAGCGGCAATAGGTCGAGCAGAAGCCGGTGGTCAAAAACAGCACCCGGTCGGGGTAGCGGTGGACGAGGCCGGGCACGGCGGTGTCGTGATCCTCATGCAGCGGATCGGAGTCTTCGCCGATGCCCTGGATAAATTCGCCGCCGACCGGGATGTGGGTTTTGCGCAGCGGCTGCTCGGGATCGGTGGGCGAGAGCAGCGAGAGATAATAGGGCGTGATGGCGATCGGCAGATTGCCGGTGCGCTGCTCGACTGAGGCGCGCTCGTCAGGGGTGAGCGTCAGGATTTTTTCGAGCACATCGAGGCGGCGAACGCGATTGCGCACCTGCCACTTCCAGTCGTTCCAGTCGTGGATGGAAATGCCCGGATAGTGCTTGCGCAGGAACCGGCGCGAGCGGTCGCTGACCGTGGCGCGGTTGATCGGCTCTATTTTTCGGGGAGCAGCAATCTTGCCGCGTACGATGGCGGACGGAGCGCCCGATGGCACGATGTGGGCCGCGAATGCTGGCGCGGAGGCGGGAGGCTGAATACTTGGGAGGTCTATCGGAGGTTCTTCGGTCGCCACGTCCTCGCGTTGCGACACACTGCTAGAGTCGGGCTCTTCGGCCCGATCAACTTCGGTCATTTTAGATGAGTTCCCCCACTCCACTTGCGGCGCGGCAGTTACCGCCCGACTCGCTGACGAAGTTTACATGACGAGCGGTGCTGTTGTCTTCGGCGCCCGGATAATTGTTACCGGCGGCCAAGATAAAGGCGTTTGTGTGTTTGCGCCACAGTCAATGGTGGGCAAGTGGCGCGGCGCCGGCAAGGCTCTCGATAATCGGGCAATCGGGCCGATGATCGCCGTCGCAGCAGTGGGCGAGATGGGCGAGGGTGGAGCGCATTTCGGCGAGGAGCGCGATCTTGGCGTCGAGCTCATCGATATGGGCTAGGGTGAGCGCCTTGACGTCGCCGCTCGAGCGGTGGCGGTCGCCCCAGAGTTTGAGCAGATCGCGGATCTGGTGGATGGAGAAGCCGAGGTCGCGGGCGCGGCGGATGAAGCCGAGGCGATGCACATCCTCGGCGCCGTAGTCGCGATAATTGGAGTCGCGGCGGTCGGCCGCCGGGATGAGACCGATCGCCTCGTAGTGCCGGATCATCTTGGCGGACACGCCTGTGGCATTGCTGGCCTCGCCGATCTGCATAGTCGTCCCCATATTCCGCTTGACCTTCCCATGATGGGAAGGTGCATGTGAAACGTCAAGGTGCCAACGGGCACGCGACCGAAGGATGGACTAATGGCACACGAGCACGCACCGGCGACGGCTGGCGGGGTTCTTGATCCGGTGTGCGGGATGACGGTCGATCCGGCGACAGCGCGCTCGGTTGAGTACGGCGGCAAGGTCTATTATTTCTGCTCGGAGGGCTGCCGGACGAGCTTTGTGGCGGATCCGGCGAAGTATCTCGAGGCGAAGCCGTTTGTGCTGCCGACGCGTGGGGAGCGGCGTCCCGGTGGTGGAGAGAACCCCTCATCCGGCGATGCGCCCCACCTTGTCCCTCAAGGGGAGAAGGGGACGGCGGATGAACGCTCGCACCACGCACATGAGCATCACCATTCCAAGCATGGGGCGACCCCTCACCCGGCGGCTGCGCCGCCACCCTCTCCCCAAAGGGGCGAGGGGATACCGACTGTGGGGGCGGGGACCAAATACACCTGCCCGATGCATCCGCAGATCGTGCGAGACGGGCCGGGGGATTGTCCGATTTGTGGAATGACGCTCGAGCCGATGGTGGCGTCGCTCGAGGAGGGGCCGAATCCGGAGCTCGTCGATTTCCAGCGGCGGCTGTGGCTGAGCGTTATTCTCAGCGTGCCGCTGCTGCTGATCGCGATGGCGCCGATGGTCGGGATACCGGTCGTCGCGACGGAGGACATGCCGGGGCTGGGCTGGATCCAGCTGACGCTTGCAAGTCCTGTGGTGCTGTGGGCGGCGTGGCCGTTCTGGCGGCGGTTCTGGGCGTCGCTCGTCAACCGCTCGCCCAATATGTGGACGCTGATCGGGCTCGGCGTTGGAGCCGCTTATTTGTTCTCGCTGGTGTCGGTCGTGGCGCCGCATTTGCTGCCGATGGGCGCCATGGGCGCGCCGGTCTATTTCGAGTCCGGGACGGTGATCGTGGCACTGGTGTTCGTCGGGCAGGTGCTGGAGCTGCGTGCTCGCGAGGCGACCGGCAAGGCGATCCGGGCGTTGCTGAATCTGGCGCCGAAGACGGCGCGGCGGCTTGTGGGCGGTGGCGAAGAGGTCGTGCCGGTCGAGCAGGTGATGGTCGGCAACCGGCTGCGGGTGCGGCCGGGCGAGGCGGTGCCGGTCGACGGCACCGTGACCGACGGCGAGAGCGACGTCGATGAGGCGATGCTGACTGGCGAGCCGCTGCCGGCGGCGAAATCGGCGGGCGCAACAGTGACCGGCGGCACGCTCAACGGCAGCGGCAGCTTCGTCATGGAGGCGACGGCGGTGGGCGCGGCGACACGGCTCAGCCAGATCGTCGCGCTGGTCGGCAAAGCGCAGCGCAGCCGGGCGCCGATCCAGGCGCTGGCCGACGGCGTTGCGGCGTGGTTTGTGCCGCTGGTGGTCGCCATCGCAGTGGTGAGCTTCGGTGTCTGGCTGGGCATCACGCACGATCTGGCAGAGGCGCTGGTGGCGGCGATCTCGGTGCTGATCATTGCGTGTCCGTGCGCGCTCGGGCTCGCGACGCCGATGTCGGTGATGGTCGCGACCGGGCGCGGTGCGCATGCCGGCGTGCTGGTCAAGGACGCCGAGGCGCTCGAGACGCTGGCGCGGGTCGATACGCTGATC
>CAZNAE010000206.1:0-3680 GCA_964570695.1 uncultured Devosia sp. | reverse complement strand
ACGTGCTCGAGATCTTCGAGCAGATCGTCAAGATCAACAAGGCGGGCGTCGCGATTCTCATGGTCGAACAGAACGCCCGCCAGGCTCTCGCTTTCGCCTCGCGCGGCTTCGTCCTGGCGCAGGGCCAGAACCGTTTCACCGGCACGGGGGCCGAGCTCATTGCAGACCCCGATGTCGCCAAAAGTTTCCTCGGGGGTTAGCCGATGGATCAGCTGGTCTTTTTCATCAACAAGGTGCTGATCGCCGGCACCGTTCTGGGCTCGATCTACGCGCTCGGCGCGATCGGCGTGACGCTGATCTTCGGCATCCTGCGCTTCGCGCATTTCGCCCACGGCGATATGATGACACTCGGCGCTTTCTTCGCGTTCCTCCTGGCGCTGGTGTTCTACCACTACGGCGTCGTGTTCCCGATTCCGATGGGCTTCGTCGTGCTGCCGCTGGCGATGGCGATCACCGCCGTGGTGGCGCTCGGCATCGACCGAACGCTCTACGCGCCGCTGAGGCGCAGGGGGGCGAAGCCGGTGACGCTGCTGATCTCCTCGATCGGCGTGACGTTGATGCTGCAGGGCCTCATCCGCCTGTTCTTCGGCACCGGCACCTACAGCTTCTTCGACTACGGCGACCCCAAAGTCATCTTCAAGCTCGACATGGACTGGGCCGGGTCGCGGCCGATCACCTTCACCGAGCCGCAGCTCCTGATGGTCATCGTCACGGCGATCCTGATTGTCGTCCTCAATCTGTTCCTGACCCGCACGCGGCTCGGCAAGGCGATGCGCGCCATGGCCGACAATGCCGATCTGGCGCAGGTTTCGGGCATCAATACGCAGCTCGTCGTCCGCGTCACCTGGATCATCGCCGGAGCGCTTGCCTGCGCCGCCGGTACCATGCTGTCACTTGACGTGTCGCTGAAGCCGGACCTGGCGTTCAACATCATTCTGCCGATTTTCGCCGCGGCGATCGTCGGCGGCCTCGGGCAGGCCTATGGCGCCATTGCCGGTGGCTTCCTGCTCGGCTTTGCCGAAACGCTGGGCGTCTTCAACTGGTCGACCCTGCTCCGGCCGTTGCAGGATTCCCTGCCAAGCTGGATCGTCATTCCACCGGATCTCAGCCTGGTGCCGACCGAATACAAGCTCACCGTGTCGTTCATCATCCTGGTGGTCACTCTGCTGTGGCGGCCGACCGGTATCTTCAAGGGAGCCTCGACATGATCCGGGGACTCCCGCGCGCCGTCCTGCTCTACTTCGGGCTCGCGGTGTTCATCATCCTCGTCGGGCTCTGGCAGGGGCCGGCGAACATCTCCCTAGTGCTGCTGCAGGGCGCCGCCTTCGCGCTTGTCGCCATCGGCCTCAACATCCAGTTCGGCTATGGCGGGCTGTTCAATTTCGGCATTCTGGGCTTCCTGGTGATCGGCGGTTTCGCCGTCACCTTCGTCTCTTATCCGGTCAGCAAGACGTTCTGGGTCGGCGACGGGCCGATGCTGCTGCTGCGCGCGCTGATCGCCTTCGTAGCCGGGTTCGCGCTGGTCTGGGCGGTGCGCCGTGCGCCGCTCAGGGGCGGCTGGCGCATCGCCCTCATCGTCACGTGCTGGTTCGTCGCCTATGTGGTCTACCGCAGCCAGATCGACCCGGCGGCCGAATACATCGAGCAGCATGACGGCTTCGTCGGCGGCCTCGGCCTGCCGCCGGTGCTGGGCTGGGCCTTCGGCGGTGTCCTGGCCGGCATCGTCGCCTGGATCGTCGGCAAGATCGCACTTGGCCTTCGCACCGACTATCTGGCGATCGCCACCATCGGCATCTCGGAGATCATCCGGGCGCTGATGAAGAACATGGACTGGCTGACGCGCGGCACGCTCACCGTCTCGCCGATCCCCTGGCCGGTGCCGGTACCGCAGGACTACCAGGCCAACGGCGTCGACAACGTCACCTCGTTCATTTACGCGCGCGGCGGCTATATCCTCGTCGTCGCAGTGGTCCTGGCGATCGTCTTGTTCCTCGTCCAGCGCGTCTATGCCGGACCGTGGGGGCGCATGATGCGCGCCATCCGCGACAACTACATCGCGGCCAATTCGATGGGCAAGAACATCACCGCCCGGCAGCTCGAGATCTTCATTCTTGGCGCGGTGATGATGGGGATCGGGGGAGCGATCCTCGTCTCGATCCTCCAGATCTTCGATCCCAGCTCCTATCAACCGGTGCAGAGCACCTTCCTGCTCTGGGTGATGGTGATCGTCGGCGGCGCCGGCAACAATTGGGGCGTGCTGCTCGGCTCGCTCTTCATCTACATGATCTGGGTACTGTCGGCGCCGCTGAGCCAGGCGCTGTTCTACGCGATATCGGGCTGGTCGACGCAGCTGGGCTGGGGCGCCATCCCGGAAATCGACTCACGGGCGCTGCAGATGCGCGTCTTCGTCCTCGGTGTCGTGATTTCGCTGGCCCTGCGCTACGCGCCCAAGGGGCTCATCCCGGAAGTCGTCAAGCGCGAGCGGTAACAGGCACGGAGTCCTTCCCCCGTTCACGGGGGAGGGTGTCGCCGGAGGCGACGAAAGGGGCGCAGGCGCAATCACCGGAGCATAGGCCGGCGCCCCCTCCACCATGCTCCGCACGGTTCCCCTCCCCCGCTGCGCAGGGGAGGACCCCGACTGCGTAATGGCTGCCCGCCAAACAAAAAGGCCCGGGATCGCTCCCGGGCCTCTGTTTCAGCGATGTCAGCCGATCACTTGACCGGGCCGACCTCGACGAACTTGCCACCCGTCACGTCGACTTCGACGATGATGCCGTCGACGTCGCCGGCGGCATCGAACTCGGCAGGGCCAGCGGCGCCGTCATAGTCGATGTCCTTGCCGGCCTTGATGTCCGCCACGGCCTTGGTCCACTCGCCCGGCTGGATCTTCTCGCCCGGGGCAGTGGCGACGTCACGCAGGGCCTTGGAAAGGCCGGCGCGGTCGGCAGAACCATTCTTCTCGATCGCGAGCGCGAGGAGGAAAGCGGCGTCGTAAGCCTGCGGCGCGTAGGTCGCCGAGGGGTCCAGCTTCGCGTCGGTCGCGAGCTTCTTGTAGATGTCGGCCGAGGCACCAGCATAGGCGCCGGCACGGGTGGCGAACAGGTGGCCGTTGAGCGCCGCCGGGTCGATGCCGGCGAGGGCTTCGTCGCCGATCATGCCGTCGACGCCGATATAGGTGACGAAATCACCCGACTCGACTGCCTGCTGCAGGATGGTATGGCCCGAGCCCGAGGCGTAGGCGATGATCACGAGGTTCTTGTCGCCGCCGGCGGCCAGCTGGCCCAGTTCAGCGCGATAGTCGGCCTTGCCGTCTTCATGCGAGACGTCGGCCGAAACCTTGCCGCCGTCCTTGGCGTACTGCGCCTTGAACACGTCGGCGAGGCCCTTGCCGTAGTCGTTGTTGACGTAGGTCAGGGCAACCGACTTGACGCCCTTCTGGATCAGCAGGTCGGCAAGCTTGACGCCCTGGAACGCGTCGGACGGGGCGGTACGGAACACCAGGTCCTTGTCGTCGAGAGTGGTCAGCGCCGGCGCGGTGGCCGACGGGGAGATCATGACGACGCCGCCCGGGATGCCGGCGGCGGTCGCGGCGCCGATGGTGGCACCGGTGCAGAAGGCGCCGACGATCCCAGTCACCTTGTCGGTGTTGACGAGCTTGTCAGCGGCGGGACCGGCGACCG
>CAZNAE010000205.1:0-3723 GCA_964570695.1 uncultured Devosia sp. | reverse complement strand
GGGCCGTCGATGCCATAGGCCCAATGGAGGCCGGTGTTGAACCATTGCGGCGAGTTCGGCGCGACGCGCTGGGTGGCGAGCATATAGGCGAGCTCGTCGAAGAAGGCGCGGGCGTCCTCCTCGGCGTCAAAATAGCCGCCCTTCCAGCCCCAATAGGTCCAGGTGCCGGCCAGCCGGTCGAAGACCTGGCGGGAGTCGATTTCGGAGCCGTAGCGCTCGGCTTCGGGGAGCTTGGCCAGTGCCTTCTCGTCGGGGACGGAGCGCCACAGCCAGGACGGGACGTTGTTCTCCTCGACCTTCTTCAGCTTTTTGGCGACGCCGGCCTTGCGGAAATATTTCTGCGCGATGATGTCGGCCGCAACCTGCGACCAGGTGCTGGGGACCTGCATGCCCTCGAGCTTGAACACCACCGACCCATCGGGGTTTCGGATCTCGCTCGTGGTCGAGCGGAATTCGATGCCGGTGTAGGCGCCCTGATCGGCCTCGGTGTAACGACGTTCGATGTGCATAGTCTAAAAGTCCCCAAATGATGCGGGCACAAAGGCACCGCTGCCGCCGCCACGGCATTTCGCCAGATGTTTGACGCTGAACTGGGCCCAACCCATCGCCACGGGTTGGGCGTTGGCCCCGTGCCCCGCTTGTGTCCGGTCTCGTGCCGAACTCTCCGTCGAGGACTCGATGCGACAGACTCTCATGTCCGTCGCAGCGTCAAAATTTCTGGTCCGATTCAGATTTTCCGTCAATTGGCATATCCGGCAAAAACGACAATCCCTAGTAGCGGCGGGGGTCATTTTCGCTAGATTTAGTATAGGAGTTGTGAACAGCGGGGAAAAGTCCCAAGGGCGGAAACCTCGATCACAAACGCCCGATTCGGCGCATTTCGCGACCCGGCGCGGCTCCAAAACCGGACGGAGAATCCCCGCTAAAGCCATTGCAAATCGAAGCGAATTTTCACGCTCATGTGATGCATGAAGACGGCCCCGTGCACCGATCTACGCGGGGCCGAAAATTGCCGAATCCTGTCAAGCGGTGAATTTTGGAATCGGTTGGGGAAAGCGGGGACGACGGCGCAGAACCGCCGGTGGTGGTGCGCGGGCTAAAGGCTGTCGCCGGCGTCCGTCAATGTGTAGCCTCAGGGATCGGGGGGACTGCCATGAAACTGTTGCGCAGACTGCTGGTGGGGCTGCTGGCGCTGGTCGTGATCGTGGTCATCGGGGTCGTGGTCTATCTGGTGGTGGCGCCGCCGATGTTGCTCAGGATCGCCGACGGCTACGCGGCCAAGATCGTTTGCTCCAATGTCTATCTTGCCGGGCGCGACGCGACCGAGGTGCTGAACCTCGATGTGCAGGCGCCAGGCAATCCGGTGCTGAAGCTGGTGAAGGTCGACGTCGACAAGGGCGCCGGGACGGTGACGGCGCGGATGCTCGGCCTGTTCGCGACGGCGATGGCGGTCGAGCGGCCGGGGCTGGGCTGCGCCCTGGCGCCGGATGGCAATGTGGCGGCGGCCAAGGCGATTGCGCTCGCCAGCGTGCCGACGATCGCGCCGCCGGGCGACGGGCTCTGGCCGGACGGCGGTAAGGTCGAGACCGATCCGAAGGTGGAGGCGATCCTTGGCGACGCAGCTCTGACCGGGCCGGGGATGCGCGCGGTGGTGGTGGTGCGCGACGGGCATATCGTCGGCGAGGCCTATGGGCCGGGCTTCAGCGCCGACACGCCACTGATCGGCTGGTCGATGAGCAAAACGGTCAGCGCCATCCTCCTCGGCCGCGTGATGGGGCAGGGCAAGATCGGCTTCGACGATGCCGCGCTGTTCCCCGAATGGGCGAACGATGGCCGCAAGGACATCAAGGTCCGTGATCTCCTCGGCATGATGAGCGGGCTGGCGTTCAACGAGGATTATGGCGACGTCACCGATGTGACACAGATGCTCTATCTCGAGCCGGATATGGCGGGATTTGCCGCCGCGAAGCCCTCGGTCAAACCGCCCGGGACCGTGTTCAGCTATTCGACCGGCACCGGCATGATGCTGGCGCGGCTCTGGATGAGCCGGCTCGGCGACGAACAAACGGCGCTGGCCTTTCCGCGGCTGGCGCTGTTCGATCCGCTCGGGATGACGAGCGCGGTGTTCGAGGCGGACGAGCGCGGGGGACTCGAGGGCGGCTCGTATGTCTATGCCAGCGGCCGCGACTGGGCGCGGGTCGGGCAGTTTTTGCTGCAGGGCGGCGTCTGGAACGGCCAGAACCTCCTGCCGGACGGGTTCGTCGAGATGATGTCGGTCTCGAACGGCCAGCCCGGCGGCTATTCCAAGCTGCAAACCTGGCTCGAGGGGCCGACCGAGACCGACAGCAAATCGGCGGGGCTGCCGAAGGACACTTTCTGGCTCGAGGGCCATGACGGGCAATCGGCGGCGGTGATCCCGTCGGCAAGGCTCGTCGTGGTGCGGCTCGGGCTGACGCCGTCGGATCTCGGCTATGGGCCGGAGCCGATGATCAAGGCGATATTGGCTGCCGGCGGTTAAGGCTTCTGGCTCGGACCTCGTCCTTCGACAAGCTCAGGATGAGGTCCTTCGGCAGGCTCGGGATGAGATCTTCAATTGCTGAAGTAGCCCTCATGGTGAGCCTGTCGAACCACGAGGGCGTCGCAATGTCCGAGTCCTGTGCTCGCCGTCGAGAAGCCGTAAAGCCGGCTCGCGCTTGCCTTGGGCGGACCGCTATGTTGCCCTAGGCATTGCATAATAGGTTGTTGCCGAGCGGTTCCGAATCCGGGGTGGAGTTTGGGCGTCCTGCGTCGTGTCGTGCTGCGCCTTGTTGCCGTGGTGGTCCTCGCCGCGGCTCCAGCGCTTGCGCAGGACCATCCACTGCGCGGCGTGGCGCTGGTGATCGGGCAGTCGGACTATTCCGGGCTGCTGCCCAAGCTCACCAATCCCAAGAACGACGCGCGGGCGATCGACAATTTGCTCGGCGACCTGGGTTTCGACGTCACCCGCGTGCTCGACGGCGACGGCAAGAAGCTCAGCAACGAGATCGCCGATTTCGAGGATGCGGCGAAAAACGCCGACGTCGCGCTGGTCTATTATTCGGGTCACGGCATCGAGGCGGGCGGAGAGAACTATCTGGTGCCGATCGATGCCGATCTGTCGACGCCTCAGAAGGCGGGGGCGACGCTGATCCCGGTGTCGGCGCTGCTCGACGAGCTGGCGAAGGCCGTGCCGGTGACCATTGTGCTGCTCGATGCCTGCCGCACCAATGCGTTCCCGGCTGGAACGATGATCCAGCCGCCGGGTGTTGCGACCCCCGTGCCGGCGCAGGAGGCGGGGCTGGCCGCGGTGCGGGGGCCGACGCCGGTCGGCAACGCCGGGTTGCCGCCGAGCGGGCTTGGCATGGTGATCGGTTTTGCCGCGAGCCCGGGTGAGCCGGCGCTCGACGGGGAGCCGGGCGAGGAGAACTCGCCCTACGCGGCGGCGCTGCTGAAGCATCTCAGCGCCGGCGGCTATTCGTTCGGCGACGTCATGACGATGGTCAGCGAGGAGGTCTACCTCAAGACCAAGGCCAAGCAATTGCCCTGGGTGAACTCGTCGCTGCGCCGGGTGCTGAGTTTTGGCACGCCGATCGAGAATCCCGATCCGGATGAGACGGCGCTCCGGCAAGGGCGTCGGCAATTGCTGCTGTCGATCGCGGCTGAACCGGACGCGACGCGCAGCTATGTCGAGACTGTCGCGAGCGC
>CAZNAE010000204.1:0-3829 GCA_964570695.1 uncultured Devosia sp. | reverse complement strand
CGAGCAGGAACCGCGCCATGTCGAAATCGTGGATGGTCATGTCGCGGAAGATGCCGCCGGAGCGCTTCACATACTCGATCGGCGGCGCGCCCGGATCGCGCGAAATGATGGTGACCATCTCGACCGCACCGATCTCGCCGGCCGCGATCACCGCCTTCACCGCCATGAAATGCGGATCGAAGCGGCGGTTGAAGCCGACCATCAGCGTCGTCTTGTTCTTCGCAACGACCTTCAAGCACTCCTCGACGCGTTTGACGCTGAGATCGATCGGCTTCTCGCAGAAGATCGCCTTCTTCGCCGCCGAGAATTTCTCGATCAGATCGGCATGCGTATCAGTCGGCGTGCAGATCACCACTGCGTCGATGTCGGCCGATTTGAGGATCTGCTCGATCGTCCGCACCTCGCAGCCATATTGCGCCGCGATGTCGTTGGCGGCCTTCTCTATCGGGTCGGCGACGGCGACGAGTTTGGCGGCCGGATTGGCCGTCACCGCCTTGGCATGCACTTTGCCGATGCGGCCCGCGCCGAGCAGGGCGAAACGGATGGTCATGATGTTACTCTCTCAGTGAAATGGGTCAGCGGGATGAAGCCGAGGGATGCGTGGCCAGACGAAATACAGGCTCCGTTTGAATGTCAACGCAGAATGCGTGTTCCAAAACCTGAAGGCGTCGTGCTAGCTGGAACGGTCTGAAAAAGGCGCGAAGGAGTCTGTCCGTCGCCATGACCCAGGCCGATGCGATTCCCGGCGCTGCCCGCCACAGGCGCGACTATTCGCTGGTTGGCGCCGACACAGCGGCGGCGATCGCCAGCGGTCTGGCCGCGGCCGAATGGTACCACTCGGACGTTCCGCGCTCGGAGATGAAGGCGCTGATGCAGCGCTCCGACGGCCCGGCGCTATGGGACACCGCAGTCTGGCTTGGCCTGATGATCGTTTTCGCCTCCGCCGGCATTGCGCTCTGGGGCAGTTGGTGGTGCGTGCCGTTTTTCCTCGCCTATGGCGTGCTCTACGGCTCGGCCACCGATTCGCGCTGGCACGAATGCGGCCATGGAACGGCGTTCAAGACGCAGTGGATGAACAAGGTCGTCTACCAGATCGCCTGCTTCATGATCATCCGCAATCCGACGGTCTGGCGCTGGAGCCATGCCCGCCACCATGCCGACACCATCATTGTCGGCCGCGACCCGGAGATCAGCGTCATGCGGCCCCCCGATCTGCTGCGGGTCGTGCTGGCCTTTGTCGGCGTCCTCGATGTCTGGTTCGGCCTCGCCGATATGGTCCGCTACGCGGCCGGCACCGTCAACGCCGGCGAAAAGACCTTCATTCCGGCGAGCGAGATACCAAGAGTCTTCTTCGTCGCCCGTGTCTGGCTGGCAATCTATGTCGCCACCCTCGCGCTCGCGATCGGGCTGCACTCGTGGATCCCGATCGTCCTAGTCGGCACGCCCCGGCTCTATGGCTGTTGGCACATGGTGATGTGCGGCGTGTTGCAGCACGGCGGGCTCGCCGACAACGTCACCGACCATCGGCTCAACAGCCGCACCGTCTATATGAACCCGGTCAGCCGCTTCATTTACTGGAACATGAACTACCACATCGAGCATCACATGTTCCCGATGATCCCCTTCCACGCGCTGCCGCGGCTGCACGAACTGATCAAGGACGATCTGCCGGCGCCAAGTCCCTCGATCCTCGCCGGCTACCGCGAGATGATCCCGGCCTTCCTGCGCCAGCTCAGATACGAGGACTACTTTCTCAAGCGTGAGTTGCCGCCGACCGCCAAGCCCTATCGCGAAGAGCTGCACCGCGTGGGTTAGATGGTAAGGCGGCCGCAACCCAATGGCGCCGAACGGCCATCGCACCGAAAATTATTGACCATTTGGTCAAGACACAGCAATCTCGTCCTATGAAAGTCCTCATCCTTGGTGCCGGCGTCATCGGTACGACCTCGGCATATTATCTCGCCAGGGCCGGTCATGAGGTGACGGTGATCGACCGCCAGCCTGGCCCCGGACTCGAGACCAGCTTCGGCAATGCCGGCGAACTCTCCTACGGCTACGCCTCGCCCTGGGCCGGCCCGGGTATCCCGCAGAAGGCCATCAAGTGGCTGCTGATGGTCGACGGCCCGCTGGTCATCCGCCCGATGTTCGATCCGCGTATGTGGCTCTGGGGGCTGCGGCTGCTCGGCAACTGCACCACCCGCGCCTATGCCATCAACAAATCCCGCATGGTGCGCGTCGCCGAATATTCACGCGACAAGATGATCGAACTCCGCGCCGCCACCGGCATCGCCTACGAAGGCCGTCAGCAGGGTACGCTGCAGCTGTTCCGCGAGCAGAAGCAACTCGACCACATCCACGGCGATGTCGAGGTGCTGAAGCAATACGGCGTGCCGTACGAGGTGCTCGACCCGAAAGCGTGCGTCGCCGCCGAACCGGGATTGGCAACCGCCGCGGTGCCTTTCGTCGGCGCGCTGCGCCTGCCCAACGACGACACCGGCGACTGCAAGATGTTCACCGAGGCAATGGCGAGGCTCGCGACCGACGCCGGAGTGACGTTCCAGTACGGCGTGACGATCAGTGGTATTCGCACCTCCGGCGACAAGGTCACCGGCGTCGCCACCGACCAGGGACTTCTCACTGCCGATACCTATGTCGGCGCGATGGGCAGCTACACCCCGATCCTGGTTGCGCCACTCGGCATTGGCCTGCCGGTTTACCCGATCAAGGGCTATTCGCTGACCGTGCCGATCACCGACGCGTCGGTGGCGCCGATCTCCACCGTGATGGACGAAACCTACAAGGTCGCGACGACCCGTTTCGACAACCGCATCCGGGTCGGCGGCACCGCCGAGATCGCCGGCTGGGACAGGACGCTGCGCCCGCACCGCCGTGGCCCGCTGGAGCGCTCGCTGCGTGATCTGTTCCCGATGGCCGGCGACGTCTCGAAGGCGACGTTCTGGTGCGGCCTTCGGCCCATGACGCCCGACGGTACGCCGGTGATCGGTCGCGCCAAATACTCCAATTTCTACCTCAACACCGGCCACGGCACGCTCGGCTGGACCATGGCGGCCGGTTCGGGCCAACTGCTCGCCGACCTGGTCGCCGGGAAGACGCCCGATATCGACACCTCCGACCTCGGCCTCAGCCGGTACGCGGCGTGAGTTCCGCCGTCGCGGGCCGTGCGGCGCCGCGCGTCAGCCGTGTCACGCCATGCGTGGTCTTGGCCCAGTATATCGGCTTGCGGATCAACTCGACCGCTGCGATCACCGCCGCCACCGAATGCAGGATCCAGTAGACCGGCAGCAGCAGTTGCATCGGCAGCAGGTGCGCCGCCTTCTGGCGCAGCAGCCCACTGACGACGACTGTGAACGTCCCGCCATATCCTACGGTAAGGATGGCGACGCTGAACCAGTCCCAGATGTCGCGCGGCACCAGCCCGACCACGCCTTCTAACGCCAGGCGCAGCAGTAGCGAGGCGACGAAGGCCGTATGGAGCAGCGAAGCGAGGATCATGCCGCCCACCAGCACCTGGAAGCCGAGGAAGCCGCGCCAACCGATATCGCTGAGGAAGAGCCCCGGAGCCCGGTTGTGGACGATGAAGGTTTGCATCCAACCTTTTATGTTCAGTTTGCTGGAGTTCGCCGGTGTACGCTGATGTCCAGTTTGTGTTGCAATAACAATGCGTTAGTATGCGCTGTCGTTCGGATCGGTTCGTCGGTTGCCGAGCAATTTGTTGCGACAGTGTTGCGACGAAGTGGAAGGGATTGAGAAGATGAGTGCAGGGGCCGGGCTTACGCGAGACCGAGTGGCGCTTACTCACCGATCGATT
>CAZNAE010000203.1:0-3848 GCA_964570695.1 uncultured Devosia sp. | reverse complement strand
CTTCGACATCGGCGATAACGCGATGAACGAGGCGTTCCGGCGCTTCAAGGATCTCGCCGACCGCAAGAAGGAAGTGTACGACGAGGATCTGGTCGCCCTGATCGACGACGAGATCCAGCATGGCCAGGAACGCATCAAGTTCGTCTCGCTCCCCATCCGCCGAACTCGTCACCAGCGGCTGCAGCTCATTGTTGAGGCGGAATGACACGTCGCGAGCAAAGACGCCGAGTGCGCCGGGCAGCTGGTTGCCGCGTTGCATCGCGAGCGCGTTGTTCATCGCCGCATCGATCGAGTGGTACACCTCGATTATCCGCCGTGATGTTTCG
Source organism: uncultured Devosia sp. (assembly GCA_964570695.1). Taxonomy (GTDB): domain Bacteria; phylum Pseudomonadota; class Alphaproteobacteria; order Rhizobiales; family Devosiaceae; genus Devosia_A. The sequence continues at coordinate 3,522 of CAZNAE010000203.1, read as the reverse complement.
AGCTCAGGCAGTTCGTCGCGAATCTCCTGCATGCCGCTGAGCGCCGAGATTTCGGCGCGCGTTACCTGGGTCAGTCTCGCGAGGAGCCGCTCGATATCGATCCGCGCGGCGCTCAGGTTATCGGCTTGGCCGGCATTGTCGGTCTGGTCAGTCGTATCGACCTGATCCCTGCCGAGCAGCAGGATTTCCGCAGCGCCCTCGCCGTAATTGCCCAGCCGTGCCGACAATTGCGTCAGCACGTCCAGGCGGCCATGGATGCCGGCGACGCGGCTCGCAGAATGCTCGGCGGACCATAGCGCCAGCGCTACGATCCCGGTCATCAACGCCAAAAACACCAGGCTCGTCGCCGTCAGGACGACGACGCGCCATTGCACCGTCATGGCAACTCCTCCCCTTGCGGGAACGCCATCCCTAGCGCTCTGCCGGATATGTGGAAAGGCCGACGTGCTTAGCCGACTTCTTCAGTGACGACCTCGAACCCGGCAAGGACAGCCGGTCCGAACTCGGTTGAGAGCGCCACATCGGTGGCATCGCGGCCAATCGCCATCAGGATACGACCGGTGCGGGGCACGTTGTTGCGCGCATCCGCGGTGTACCAATGGCCGCCGAGATAGACCTCCGACCAAGCGGAAAAATCCATGGGGCCCGGCACTGGGACGTTGTTGATATCACCCAGATAGCCGGTGCAGTAACGGGCGGGGATGTTCATGGCCCGGCAGAAAGCGATGGCGAGATGCGTGTAGTCGCGGCAGACGCCGACGCGCTCGGTGTAGCCCCCATAAGCGCCGCGGTAACGGTCGGCCTGCATGTAGTCGAACTTGATGTGGTTGTGCACGAAATCGAGGATCGCCTGCACCCGTGGCCACCCCGGCGGGGTATTGGCGAACAGCTTCCAGGCAATGTCCGACAGCCGGTCGGTCTCGCAATAGCGGCTCGCCAGAAGATAGACCAGCGTATCGTCCGGCAGATCCTTGATGTCGTGCTGGACGGCGCCGTGCGGGACGAAATCCGGCCGGCCGGTGTCGTTGATTTCGAACGACGTGCTGACCGTGGTGCGACCGACCGGCGCGGTGATCCGCGTGCAGACATTGCCGAAGCTGTCGCGATAGTCCCACGCCGGAACATCCGGCGAAAAGCGCAGATGTTGCGGAGTCAGCAGATCGGCCTGTCGCGAGGGATGGACGGAGAGGCAGAGCAGCATCGGGGTCGGCTGCGGACAGTCATAGCTCACAGTGAAGCCGGCTTTGATACGCATGGGCAGATCGTCTCCGGCGGCAAATGGTAGCGCCGCGCATGCGGCAACGACGCTCAGGCGTTGGCTTTGGTTGCGTCTTCGGCCAAGGCCGCGGCAAGATCCGTCGGAGTGACCAGCCAACCTTGCGTCATCGCACCGGAGGTCAGCATGATCGTTGTCGCGACCCGGCGAAAGGCCGAAAAGCTCAGATCGAGCTGCTCGTCATCGGTGGTCACCGTGTAGCTGCCGGCCGGATAGGAACGGTCGAGCCCCGGAAGCGTGAAGGGCAAGTGGAAGGTAACGAGTTGCGAGCTGGTGTGGATCACGACGCGACCGGGCGGCGTTGCAGTGGGAAACCATCGGCGACGTAGAGAGCCACGATCGCCTTGGCGTCGAGCCTAGAAAACTCGGTCTCGAGCGTGACGTTGGAGCTGCCCTCCGGCATGTCCTCGACGGCGAACTTGATCGCCTCGGCGGCAGTATCGAAGCGCTGGTAGAAAAGGTTTCGCTTCCGGCCGAGCCGTTGCACGGCAAACAGTTCTGCTTCAGGCAGATAGTCGTCGTTGGGCGGATCGGTTGCGGTGTCGAGGGACATGAAAGCTCCTTAGGCCGCGGAAGCCCGCGGAATGTCGGATGAACGAAAGGGAGCAAGAAGGCGCGATATCAAGCTCAACTGCATGTGGTGGGTCTGGCCACCCTTTGCAACGAGCCGGTTCAGGCCTCGGCTGATGCGGTCTCGCGCGTCGCCCAGGCGCCATCGCGCCACTCGCGAACATTGATGTCGATGTGGCCGTTTTCGATATCGATGACGTTGTAGGCGTTGGCCTCCCCGCGGAGCCGCGTCGAGATGGTCGATGAGGCCTGCGCCACGAGGATCGGCGCCGCGGCGGCCTGTCGTGGCCCCGGCGGAATGCCCTCGCGGACCGCATGCGCCTCGTAGCGCCGAACGAACGACAGATGGAAGTGGCCGGAAAGGACCAGCCGGACGCCGAGCGCCGACAGCGCCTCGAGCGCCAGGGCGGACCGGCGGACGGCACGGGTGGGTTTGGCGGTGATGCCCTCGGGCTGCATCAGCGGGTGGTGGGCAACGACGATGCGTAGAGCATTCTGCGGCGCACTCCCGAAGGTCTGGCCCAAGGCCGCCAGTTGAGACCGGTTGATCGAGCCGTTCGACCAATCGCGATCTGCGAGTGCGCGGCGCGTCGTGTTGAGTCCGGCAATCGCGACGCCCGGCAGTTCGAGATAGGGCTCGATGTTCTGGGAGATGTAACGCCGATAATAGCTGTAAGGGCGAAGGAAGCGGCGGAGCGGCGACCGGCCAAGATCGTGATTGCCCGGGACGGCAAAGAACGGCGCCGGCAGCGTATCGAGGAAGCCGCGCGCCATCTCGAACTCGGCGCTGCTGCCGAGCTGCGTGAAGTCGCCGCTGACCACCACGAGCCCCGGCGACTGCGCGGCAAGGTCCGCCGCCAGCCCAGCGGCGATCGCCGGGTCGTGATGGCCGAAATGCAGATCCGAAAGATGGACGATGCGCATGGGACTCTCCCGCGTGACACCGCTTTAACGGTCGCCGGCCCGGGAAGTTCAGCGCAAACAAAAACGCCGCCCCTTGCGGGACGGCGTTTTGATTTGTTCTTTCGAGATCGTTTGAGATCAGACGCTTTTGGCAGACCTGGCAGCGACCTACTCTCCCAAGTCTTGAGACTTAGTACCATTGGCGCAACAGGGTTTAACGGTCGAGTTCGGGATGGGATCGGGTTCTGGGCCCCGTGCAATAACCACCAGATCGGCGAAAAGCGTCTGAGTGAATTCTGGTTATCTAGAGCTTTGCTCTAGGCTCCGTGCAACCCATGCGTTTGCTACGGAGAGAGTGTTCTGAGCCGATCGTTTCGTTCCAGTCTCGTGACACTCACGAGCATGGATTAATGAGAACGATCAAGCCAATCGAGCTATTAGTACCGGTCAGCTTCACGCATCGCTGCGCTTCCACATCCGGCCTATCAACGTGGTGGTCTTCCACGGCTCTCAAGGGAATGCTCGTTTTGAAGGAGGCTTCCTGCTTAGATGCTTTCAGCAGTTATCCCGTCCGAATATAGCTACCCTGCAATGCGGCTGGCGCCACAACAGGTCCACCAGAGATTCGTCCAACCCGGTCCTCTCGTACTAGGGTCAGCTCTTCTCAACATTCCTACACCCACGGCAGATAGGGACCAAACTGTCTCACGACGTTTTAAACCCAGCTCACGTACCACTTTAAATGGCGAACAGCCATACCCTTGGGACCTGCT
>CAZNAE010000202.1:0-3884 GCA_964570695.1 uncultured Devosia sp. | reverse complement strand
CGCCGAGCTCGGCGCAGCGCTGGAAGCTGGCGAACATCTCGTCGTCGTTCACCATGAGCGAGCCCTTATAGGCCATGAAGTGCTTGAACGAGGTAATGCCGCGACCGACCACCTCGGCCATCTCGTTGAACACCTGCTCGCCCCACCAGGTGATCGCCATGTGGAACGAGTAGTCGCAGCTTGCCTTGCTGGTTTTGTTGTCCCACATCTGCAGCGCCTCGAGCAGCGACTGGTTGGGGCTCGGCAGGCAGAAATCGACCACCATCGTGGTGCCGCCGCTCAGCGCCGCGCGCGTGCCGGACTCGAAATCGTCGGTCGAATAGGTCCCCATGAACGGCATTTCGAGATGGGTATGCGGATCGATGCCGCCGGGCATGACGTAGCAGCCGGTTGCGTCGAGGATATCGCCGCCGGTGAGGTTCTGCCCGATCTCGGTGATGGTGCCACCTTCGACGCGAATGTCCGCTTTGTAGGTGAGGTCCGCGGTGACGATGGTACCGGACTTGATGATGGTCATTTGCGGATCTCCATAGATCTGATCAGGCCGTCTCGCATTTCATAGATATGGTCGAGTTCCTCGTCGCCAAGGACCTTGCCGCCAAGGTCCTTGACGACCTGATGGACACGGACAGTCACGCGGCCACCGCCGTTGTCGTTGATGGCAACTGGAACGACGCTCGGGTTTATCGCCGCCCATTGCCGGATCCAGTAGTCGCGCACCGCGGGGATACCGTGGACGCGCCCGCCTTCCCAGCCGTTCGGCCAATCGACGTCGCCATGCAGCAGCTCGAGCACGTCGTCGATGCGCCGAGCATTGAAATCAACATACATGCGCTCGATGACCGCTTTGGCGCTCACCCCACAATCTCCGCCGTCTCGACTACGGCGTGGAACAGCACGTCGGCACCGGCGCTGGCCCAGTCCTTGGTGATGTCCTCGGCTTCATTGTGGCTGAGGCCACCGACGCAGGGGCACATGATCATGGTGGACGGCGCGACGCGGTTGGTCCAGCAGGCGTCGTGGCCGGCGCCTGAAATGATGTTCATGTGCGAATAGCCGAGCTTGTCGGCGGCGGCGCGGACGCGCGCCACCAGTGTCGGGTCGAACGTCACCGGATCGAAATGGCCGACCGGCTCGACCGAGCATTTGACCCCGAGCGCCTCGCAGATCCTGGGCGCCTCCGCCTCGATCTTCGCCCGCATGCGGTCGAGCTTCGCCTGCTCGGGCGAGCGGATGTCGACGGTGAACACCACCGTGCCGGGCAGCACGTTGCGGGAGTTCGGCGAGAACTTCATCTGGCCGACGCCGCCAACGGCGCCCGGCTGTTCGCTCATCGCGACGGTCTGCACCATCTCGAGGATCCGGGCCATGGCGAGCCCGGCATTGACGCGCATGTTCATCGGCGTCGAGCCGGTATGGGCTTCCTTGCCGGTCAGCGTGAATTCGAGCCACCAGAGGCCCTGGCCGTGGGTGACGACGCCGATCTGCTTGTGCTCGGCCTCGAGGATCGGCCCCTGCTCGATGTGATACTCGAAGTACGCGTGCATCTTGCGGGCGCCGACCTTCTCGTCGCCGACCCAGCCGATACGTTTGAGCTCGTCGCCGAAGCTCTTACCCTCCGGGTCTTTGCGGCCATAGGCGTAGTCGAGGGTGTGGACGCCGGCGAAGACGCCTGAGGCCAGCATGGCGGGCGCGAAGCGGGCGCCCTCCTCGTTGGTCCAGTTGACCACGACGATGGGACGGCGCGTCCTGATGCCGAGATCGTTGAGGGTGCGGATGACTTCGAGGCCGGACAGCACGCCGAGCACGCCGTCATAGCGGCCGCCGGTCGGCTGGGTGTCGAGGTGGCTGCCGATATAGACCGGATCGAGACTTGGATCTGTGCCCTCGCGGCGCGCGAACATGGTGCCCATCTGGTCGAGGCCCATGCTCATGCCGGCGGTCTTACACCAGGACTCGAACAGCGTTCTGCCCTCGGCATCGTCGTCCGTCAGCGTCTGCCGGTTGGAACCCCCAGCGATCCCCGGTCCGATCTCCGCGAGGCTGTGGATCGAGTCCCACAGCCGGTCGGGGTTGATGCGGAGGTTTTCGCCGGGGGATGCCATTGGTCCTCTACTTCATGCTCGGGAACGTGAATTCCGCGCCACCCTTTATGCCGGCGGGCCAGCGGGTCGTGACCGTCTTGAGGCGCGTATAGAAATGTACGCCCTCCGGCCCGTAGATCGCGTGGTCGCCGAAAATGCTGCGTTTCCAACCACCGAAGGAATGGTAGGCGACCGGTACCGGGATCGGCACGTTGATGCCCACCATGCCGACTTCGATCTTGTCGGCGAATTCGCGGGCGGCGTCGCCGTCGCGGGTGAAGATCGCGGTGCCGTTGGCGTACTCGGTGTCGTGGATGAGCTGGACTGCGTCCTTGTACGACTGGGCGCGCACCACCGAGAGCACCGGCCCGAAGATCTCTTCCTTATAGATCTTCATGTCGGGCTTCACATGGTCGAACAGCGTTCCACCTACGAAGAAGCCATTCTCGTAACCCTGCAGCTTGAAGCCGCGGCCGTCGACGACGAGCTCGGCGCCTTGCTCGACGCCGCTATCGATATAGCCGACGATCTTGTCACGCTGGGCCTTGCTGACGATCGGACCCATTTCGGCGTCCTTATCGGTTGCTGGCCCGATCTTGAGGGCCTCGACGCGCGGCTTGAGTTTGGCGACCAGCGCGTCCGCGGTCTTATCGCCCACCGGCACCGCCACCGAGATCGCCATGCAGCGCTCGCCGGCGGAGCCGAAGCCGGCGCCCATCAGCGCATCGGCGGCCTGATCCATGTCGGCATCCGGCATGATGATCATGTGGTTCTTGGCGCCGCCAAGCGCCTGGACGCGCTTGCCGGCCGTGGTGCCGCGCCGGTAGACGTATTCGGCGATCGGGGTCGAGCCGACGAAGCTCACCGCCGCGATATCGGGATGGTCGAGGATGGCATCGACGGCTTCCTTATCGCCGTGGACGACGTTCATCACGCCCTCGGGCAGGCCCGCTTCCATCAGCAGCTTCCAGGCCAACATCGGCGCCGACGGATCACGCTCGGAGGGCTTCAGGATGAAAGTGTTCCCGCAGGCGATGGCGATCGGATACATCCACATCGGCACCATGGCGGGAAAGTTGAACGGCGTAATGCCGGCGACGACGCCGAGCGGCTGGCGATCGGAATAGGTGTCGATCGACGGGCCGACATTGCGCGAGAATTCGCCCTTCAAAAGCTGCGGGATGCCGCAGGCATATTCGACACAGTCGATGCCGCGGGCCAGCTCGCCCATCGCATCGTCATGCACCTTGCCGTGCTCGCGCGAGATTTCGCGGGCGATCTCGTCGGCGTGCCGTTCGAGCAGGTCCTTGAACTTGAACATCACGCGGGCGCGCTTCATCGGCGTCGTCGCGGCCCAGGCCGGGAAGGCCTTCTTGGCCGAGGCCACCGCGGCGTTGATCTCGCTCAAAGTCGAGAGCGGCAGCATCGCTGTCGCCTCCCCTGTCGCCGGATTGTAGACGGGCTGGGTGCGCGTGCTCGCCGAGCGCGTCAGCTTGCCGGCGATGGCATTGTCGATGGTCAGCATTTCAAGTCTTTTGCTCCGCAAGATGGAATGTCTGTTCTATTGAAGGCGTAATAGAACATTTGTTCCACCCTACTCAAGCGTCTTCAGGATCTCGCCGAGTTTGCCGATCAGCGTGTCGATCTGGGATTTTTCGACGATGAGAGGCGGCGACATGGCGATGATATCGCCCGTCGTCCGGATCAGGATGCCCTCCTCAAACCCCTTCACGAAGGCGGAGAACGCCCGCTTGGTCGGCGCCCCGGCGATCGGCTCGAGTTCGACCGCGCCGATCAGCC
>CAZNAE010000201.1:0-3919 GCA_964570695.1 uncultured Devosia sp. | reverse complement strand
GCGGCGCGCCGCACTTCATGCCGCGGGCGGCTACAAATATCCGGCGCACCAGACGCCGTGGCAGGAAATCCAGCGCGGCATCGTCGACCAACTCGGCGACGGCGCGGTGCTGAAGCCCGCCGTCAATTACCAGCGTTTGGCGCAGACCGCCGGCATCCCGCGCGACAATCACTGAGCGCTCATCGGTGAGCCCGCCCTCGTGGTTCGACAGGCTCACCATGAGGGCTCCGGAGGGAAACGAGGGCTCAGGGTGGAAGCCTCATCCTGAGCCTGTCGAGGGACGAGGCGCCCCGACCTCGTGGCCGGGGTAGATTGCACGGCCACACCCTTTGCTTTATCTCCCGCACAGGGATTGCCGTGACGTGAGGGGCCGATGCCGGACATTCTCGAGTATTGCAAGGACCGGAAAGCCGAGAGCTTCAAGTCGGGCGCCGTCCTGATCAAGGAGGGCGGCGAGGATCGGAAGCTCTTCGTCCTGATCGAGGGGCAGGTCGAGGTGATGCGCAAGGACACCCAGGTCAGCTATGTCGACGAGCCAGGCTCGCTATTCGGCGAGATGAGCTGCCTGCTCGACATGCCCTATTCGGCGACCGTCAAGGCGCTGTCGGGGGTCAAGGCCTATGTCATCGACGAGCCGCTGAAGTTCCTCGGCAGCCAGCCCGAGATCGCGCTCGAGGTCGCCTCGCTCCTGGCGCGGCGGCTCTACTACACGACGTCGTATCTGGTCGATCTGCAGCAGCAGGCCGCGGGCCGGCGCGAAGACCTCGATCTGGTCGATAAGATCCTCGCTCAGCTGGTGCAGTCGCCGGACGAGCTGAAGGCCAAGAAGAAGAAGTGAACCGGTGGCCGGCCGGTCAGGCCAGCCCCTTCACCTTCAGTACGACAAAGATCATCGCCGCATAGGTCAGTTGATGCGTCAGCTGGTCGATGCCGTGCAGCGCCCAGAAGCGGCGCGGCTCCTTGTCGACATGAATGCCCATCGAATAGTGGATTTTGGCGTAATCGAGCCCATAGTGGACGACGAACTCGGCCACGAACAACCACGCAGCCAGCCAGAGCGGCGTCGTGCAGATCACCAGGACAATGAACGACAATCCGGCGTGAATGGCGGCATGCGCATAGCCGCCGGGCTTGCGAAAATCGCCTTTGCCGCCGAGAATCCAGCCCGGCTGCAGGAAATAATCGCCGATGTAATGCTTGATCTCGAGCCCGATCAGGAGCGCAAAGAACACAGCCGTCATCACTCGTCTCCGGCCCCCCAGCCGAAGCCGGAACGTGGGCAACGCTCCGGAAGCCACCCTCGATCCGGTCAACCTGCCGCAAGGCCGTAGCGAGCGCAAGCGCCCGGTGATTTGTCATAATTGCATCGCCGATGCTATCGTTCAGCCGCAGTTCAGGAATTTGGTGCAACGCGGGTGGCGGCTCGTAGAGGGATCGAACTGATGCGGAACACTCTGTGGGGCGCCCTTGTGGCGCTGGCATTGCTGGGCGCGCCCGCGCTGGCGTCCGACGCCGCCGGCACGGCAAAGGGCGTCAATCCGGCGGCGGCGGCGCGGCGCGACGGTGCGGTGCAGACCCTCGTCGTCGGTTCGGACATCTTCATCGGCGATCTGGTGCAGACCGGCGACAAGGGCATCGTGCAGATCCTGTTTGCCGACAACACCCGGCTGGTGGTGGGCTCGAACTCCTCGCTGAAGATCGAAGACTATCTGCTGCGCAATGACGGCTCGGCCGGCAAGATGGCGGTCGACATGCTGGGCGGCACGTTCCGCTTCGCGACCGGCAATGCCGCCAAGAGCCGCTACGAGATCGACACGCCCACCGCGACGATCGGCGTCCGCGGTACTGAGGGCGATTTCTTCGTCACCGACGATGTGACGCTGGTGATGGTCAGCGGCGGCGCCTTCAAGGTCTGCGTCAAGGGCACCGAGGACTGCAAGGTCGTCGAAGGGCTCTGCACGCTCGGGCAGGTCGACACCGCCTCGACGATCGTCGGCGACACCAACGATATCACCGGCCTCGAGCGCGCCAAACTCAAGGGCGAATTCCCGTTCATCGACAACGAATCGCAGCTGCAGCGCATCTTCCGCTTTATCCAGGGCTATGGCTGCCTGCACAAATCGCCGGACGCGAACGCGCCAGTTGATGCCGGGATCACCAAGTTCAAGCCGGCCCCCCCGCCCAAACGGGGCCGTTAGAACACTGCTCGTCAACCAGCCGCGGCACGGCCAGGCAGGTCCATGATCAATCGCCGCCTCTGGCCGACAGTGCTTGGACTGATCCTGGTGGTGGCGCTGGCGCTGTTGCGGCTGACCGATCCGCTGCCGGTCTCGACCATCCGCAATATGGGCTTCGACTTCGAGCAGCGGCTGCTGCCGCGCGCCGGTGGCGACAGCCCGGTGCGGGTGGTCGATATCGACGAGGCCTCGCTCGGCAAATTCGGGCAATGGCCGTGGCCGCGGACGCTGCTCGCGACCCTGACGACGCGGCTCGGCGAGCTCGGCGCTGCCTCGATCGGCTATGACGTGCTGTTCGCCGAACCCGACCGGCTCTCGGCCGACAACGACACGCAGTTCGCGGCCGCGCTGTCCCGCACCAACTCGGCGTTGGGCTTCTCGCTCGCCAAGGACGCGCCGCCGCTGATGCTGCCGCCGAAGGGCGGCGTCGCCGTCTCGGGCAGCGATCCGACGCCGTATCTGCCGCCGCTGCCCGGGGCTGTCGCACCGCTGCCCGTACTAGCGGCCGCCGCGGCCGGTCTCGGCAGCCTCAGCCTCGACACCGGCGACGCGGCGGGCGTGGTGCGGCAGGTGCCGCTGCTGTGGAGCAACGGCAAGAATTTCTACCCTGGCCTGTCCATCGAAGCGCTGCGGCTGGCCCTCGGCGTCAGCACCATCGTGGCGCTCGGCGACACGCAAGGCGACGACACGCTCGAGAGCCTCCGCGTCGGCGACTTCAGCGTGCCTACCACCGCCAATGGCGATCTCGTGCTCTACGACCGCGCCGCCGATCCGAAGCAGACCATTTCGGCCGCCAAGCTGCTGGGCGACGACTACCAGAGCCTCAAGGACGAAATTTCCGGCCGCATCGTCCTCGTCGGCACCTCGGCCAGTGGGTTGCTTGACCTCCACGCCACGCCGCTCTCCTCCAGCGTTCCCGGCGTACTGATCCACGCCGCGGTGATCGACCAGATCGTGGCCGGGAAATATCTCAGCCGCGCCGACTGGCTGCAGGCCGTCGAGGTGCTGGTGTTCGCGTTTGGCGGCATCCTGCTCGTCATCATCGTGCTCCGGCTCGGACCGTTGGCCGGGCTGCTGGTCGCAGCGGCGTTGATCCTCGCGATCTGCGGCGTGTCGTGGACGGCGTTCGCCACCAAAGGTTGGCTGATCGACGCCACATTCCCGGTTTTCGGCGCGCTCGTCACCTATGGGGCGATGGTTTATTTCCAGTTCTCGCTGACCGAGCGCGACCGCAAGCAGCTTCGCCGCGCCTTCGGCTATTACGTCGCGCCGCAACTGCTGGCCCGCATCGAGCGCAACGCCGATCAGCTCAAGCTCGGCGGCGAGGCGCGCGAGATCACCGTGATGTTCGCCGATATGCGGGGCTTTACGGCGTTCACCGAGGCGCACGCGCCGGAAGCGACGTTCGGCATGCTCAACACGCTGTTCGGCGCGCTCGGCGCCGAGATCGTCGAGCGCGACGGCACCATCGACAAGTTCATCGGCGACTCGATCATGGCGTTCTGGAACGCCCCGGTCGATGTCGCCGATCACGCGCGCCGCGCCGCCGACGCGGCGCTCGCGATGCGGCAGCGGCTGGCGGAGCTCAATGCCGGGAATGCGCTCGGCGGCATCGCCATCGGCATCGGGCTTTCGACCGGCTCGGCGCTGGTCGGCAATATGGGACTCGAAAGCCGCTTCGA
>CAZNAE010000200.1:0-3941 GCA_964570695.1 uncultured Devosia sp. | reverse complement strand
CGAGGACGCGGCAGCAGCCTCCGCAGCCGCGGCAGAGGACGACGAGGCGGCGGCGGCTTGCGCGGCAGCCTCGGACGATGACGATGCGGCCGCCGCTTGTGCAGCCGCTTCAGATGACGAGGACGCGGCAGCAGCCTCCGCAGCCGCGGCAGAGGACGACGAGGCGGCGGCGACAGCGGCTTCGGCCGCAGCTTCCGACGACGATGACGCAGCAGCTGCCGCGACGGCAGCGGCCGAAGACGACGAAGCGGCAGCTGCCGCTGCGGCTTCGGCGGACGACGAGGCAGCGGCGGCTTCAGCAGCCGCTTCGGATGCCGAGGACGCAGCGGCGGCCTGAGCCGCAGCCTGTGATGACGACGATGCCGCAGCGGCCGACGCGGCGGCTTCCGACGACGACGCGGCCGCAGCTGCTTCAGCCGAGGACGAGGCGGCCGCCGCAGCGGCAGCGGACGAAGAGGATGCGGCGTCGGCAGCGGCCTTCGATGCAGCGGCTTCCGAGGCCGCGGAGGCCTCCGATGCCGCCTGGTCGGACGAGGCCTGGTCCGCGGCACTGCTCGAAGCGCTCGACGAGCTCGATGCGGCCGGTGGCGGTGGAGTATTGTTGCCGCAGGCGCTGAGCATAAGGCCCAGTGTCAAGGCCACGGGAAGTCCGGCGATCAGTTTGATCTTCATGACTGGGATGTCCTCTTCGGTCGCAACGTTTTCACCGAGCCCTCAACGAGGCCCTTAGCAGCAGTGTTACACCCAGAACTGCGTTTTTGACGTGACTGCTTGATGGCAAGTCACGATATTTCCGGGCTCTTCCGCAGGCGAAGTTTGGCATTTCAATGCGCCAGTGTCACCACGATGTTGACCGCGGCGGCGACGATCACCGTGTTGAAGAAGAACGAGAAAATTCCGTGCACCGCGACGATGCGGCGCATCGCGTTGGAGCAGACCGCGGTATCGGAGGTCTGGGCCGTCATGCCGATGACATAGGAAAAATAGAGGAACGCCGTTCCGTCCGGCTCGTCGCCGCCGGGAAACTGCAGCCCGCCGGCGACGTCGCCCTTGCGCTGCTGCGGGCTGTTTTCTTGGGGCGACTGGTAGAACTCGTACGCGTAGTGCATCGCCCACATCATGTGCACCGCCAGCCAGCCCAGAACCACTGAGCCGATGCTCAACCAGAGCTGCAGCGGCGAGTCCTTGACGCCGTTCACCAGCCCGATGAACAACGAGCCTGCGGTTATCGCAACCGATCCGAGCATGGTAAAAAAGATCAGCAGTGCCGGCGCATCTTCCTCGTCCGCGTGCTTTCGCAAAAACTCCGGTGTCAGCTTTCCGGCGACCGTCGTCACGACCATCACCAAATATGTCGCAAAGAACACGTTGAACCCGACGACGAGTGCCAGGTCACGCGACACGGCGAGCATCGCCAGCGCGGCGATGACGCCAAGCGCGATCGCCAGATAGAACCCGCGATGTCGAACAGTGCCGAGCTTGTTCACGATTCCCTCCCCGCCCACTTTAGCGGCTACGCAACCATCTCATAGAGCCGTTCCGGTTGCTCTGCGCATGACTTTCGCTATGGAAGGGCAATGCCCCACCCTCGCCTTGCCTTTCACACTTGGCCCGCCGCCGTCTACGCGATTGGCGACGTGCATGGCTGCCTCGATCAGTTGATCGATCTCGAGCGCCTGATTGCTGCGGACGCGCTGGGTCTCGATGGTGAGAAGTGGCTGGTGACGCTTGGCGACCAGATCGACCGCGGCCCGGACGCTGCCGGCGTCATTGCGCATGTGATGGGTCCCGGACCCGAGGGCCTCCGCCGCTTCAGCCTGCTCGGCAACCACGAATCGCTGCTGCTCGACTTCATCCAGAATCCGGCAGCCAACGCCGACTATGTCGAATGGGGCGGCCTCGACACGCTCAGATCCTACGGCATCGACATCGACTTCCCGCCGCTCCGCTCCAGCGAGGCTGTGGGGCAGCGCCTGCTTGCCGAATTGCCGCCGGCGCACCTGGCGTTCATGGAGGACCTGGCACTCTATCTGTCCCTACCCGGCTGGCTGTTCGTCCATGCCGGCATCCGGCCCGGCGTTCCGCTGGCGCAGCAGAGCGACGACGATCTGATCTGGATCCGCGCGCCGTTTCTTACGTCGCAACTGACTGGCGGATTGCGCGTCGTGCACGGACACACGCCGAGCGCTGATATCGTCGCGACGCCGCACCGGATCGACGTCGACACGCATTGCTACCACACCGGCAAGCTCTCGGCGGTCCGCGTTACGCCCGACGGGCGGACGAAGTACTTCTCAGTGCAGGGCAAGCCTGCCGTCGGGTGGAGCTAGATCGCGGGCAGCGCGTCGCCCGGCGCGCCGAACCAGGTCGCCCACTCCGCAGCCAAGATGCCGGCCAGCACCGCGGGGTCGTCAGCCATGAGCGCCCGGGCCTCTGCTTCGGGCACGGTGAAGACCGCGAGCCCGACCATTGGTCGAGCCCCGGCGATCGGCGCCACCAGCGCCATCTTACCCTCCGCCCGCAGCTTCATGTTGCGCCGGCCGTGTTCACGGATGATCGCCGCCTGGTCAGGCGGCCGAGTGTCAGGCGGCACATAGTTCGCGCCGGCTTTAAGAATCAGCAGGCAATAGCCACGGACCTTCGCCAGCCGCGTGTCCATCGTCTCGTCGCTGATCTCAACCATCGAGGCCCGCGACCTTGCGCAATGCCGCGTTCACCCGCTCCTGCCAGCCGGGACCGTCGTCCTGGAAATGCGCCAGCACGTCACGGTCGAGCTTCAGCGACACAGTCTCCTTCCCCGACGGGATCACCGTGGATTTGGGCGACAGATTCTCAATGGGCCTAGTGGTCGCCGCCTTGAAGGCAGCTTCGGCGCGCTCGATCGTACCGAGCGGACGGCGGGGCGGCAGGGTCATGATGTCTCCGGCTTGGCATAGTCCGAACTACTCACAAATGTGCTGATTATCCATGCGGAAATCTCGATCGACGGACCTTTGATCAGCCGCCACTGACCGCCGCGATGAAATCGGCGACGTGCCGTTGGATTTCGGCCGGCGGCAGACCGTAGCGCGAATTGGCGTCGGCCACCCCCAGATTACCGCTGATGACAAATGCGCGGAGGCCCTCGCGGGCAAGACCGCGCGCCCGCTCCAGACTGAGCCCGCCGACGACCTGCACCGAGGCCCGGTCGCCGACTGCCTGATGCACCGCACGGGCGAAGCCGGCGATGGCGTTGGTTTCGACCAGCGACCGGTTGGCGCGCCGTGCGTCCAATTGCAGGTGGATGCCCACGCCGTCGACGCCCGCCTCCAGCATTTGCCGGGCGACCTCGACGGCGGCCTCGGCCGGCCCCTGCTGCGGCACAAGGATATCGGCGAAGGCCAGCAACGGCAGGTTTGGATCGGCGCGGCGGAACTCATTGCGCACCGCACAGATATCTCGCGCCGTGTCGACACCAGCGAGGGCGAGGAAATCGATGATATTGCCGCCTCCGGCATAGACCGCGCGCGCCTCGAATCCGCCGCCGTCCATGGTCTTCATGTCGGCGAGCAGCAACGCCTCGGGGAAATGTTTGCGGAATGCCGGAACGACGTTGTAGACGCCCGCGCATTTGAGCAGCGGCGTCCCCATCTCGACCAGGGTCACACCGCCCATCAGCGCCGCTTCCGCGACCGCGAGGCCCTGTGGCAGGTTGTCGACGTCGACCGAGATCTGGAAGGTGAACTCGCGTCGCAGCCGCTTCCGCAGCCGTTCGGATGGCTCGTGTTGGTCGTGTGGCTGGGAGGGTGCCATTCGGGCTCTCTCATGTCCTGCGGCGGCGGCAAGTCGCGCCGCCGACGAGCGCAGACCAGCAGTCCGATAAATCACTGATATTTTAGCACGATAGCTGGTGCCGCCTACAGGATTTGAACCCGTGACCCCCTGATTACAAATCAGGTGCT
>CAZNAE010000199.1:0-3945 GCA_964570695.1 uncultured Devosia sp. | reverse complement strand
ACGATCGCGCCGAAAGTCGAGGCGGCGAGCCGGACGATCAAGGACACGGAATGGTCCGTCGCCGGGCTCGGGCGCGGCGATGTCGGCGTGGTGTCGACGCATGATGGCGGGCCGGCCTATGGCGGCACGCCGTCGGACGCGGCGGTGCTGGCGGCGATCGCCGACCTCAAGGCGCGCGGGTTAGGCGTGATGCTCTATCCAATCGTGCTGATGGACATTCCCGAGGGCAATCCGCTCGGCCAGCCGGCCTATCCCTGGCGCGGGCGGATCAGCTGCTCGGCGGGCGCCGACGGCACCGGCACGGCGGCGGGCGAGGTTGCGGCGTTCGCGGCGGGCTATGCCGATTTCATCCTGCATTATGCGGGGCTCGCGGCCGCGGCGGGCGGGGTCGAGGCGATCCTGCTCGGCTCGGAGATGCGCGGGCTGACCACCGTCCGCGGCACGGCCAACAGCTTTCCGTTCGTCGCGGCCCTGGCCGGCCTCGCGAGCGACGTTCGGGCGGTGGTCGGAGCGGATACGGCGATCACCTATGGCGCCGACTGGTCCGAATATTCGGGTTATCAGCCCGGCGGTGGCGAGAAATTTTTCCACCTCGATCCGCTCTGGGCGTCGGATGACGTCGATGCGGTCGGGATCGACAATTACATGCCGGCGGCGGACTGGCGGGATGGTAGCGGCCCGGACGCCGGCGATTGGGACGGGCCGTACGATACGGACTATCTGACGGCGAACATTGCCGGCGGCGAAGGATTCGACTGGTACTACGCGTCGGACGCGGACCGGCTGAGCGGCACGCGGACGCCGATCACCGACGGCGCCTATGGCGAGCCGTGGGTATGGCGGTTCAAGGACATCGCGAGCTGGTGGAGCCAGGCGCATCACGACCGGCCGGGTGGCGTGCGGTCGGGATCGGCAACCGGGTGGGTGCCGAAGGGCAAGCCGATCTGGTTCACCGAGATCGGCTGCGGCGCGGTGGACAAGGGCGCCAACCAGCCCAACGTCTTCGTCGATCCCAAGAGCGCCGAGAGCGCGGTGCCGTATTTCTCGAACGGGACTCCAGACGCGCTGGCGCAGCGGCAAGTGTTGCGCGCGGCGCTCGCGTTCTGGCGCGATGACACGAACAATCCGGCGTCCGACATTTATGACGGGCGGATGCTGGCGCGGAGCTATCTGTGGACCTGGGACGCTCGGCCATTCCCGGCTTTTCCGGCGCTGACCGGGGTGTGGAGCGACGGCGGCAACAACGCCACCGGGCATTGGCTGACCGGCCGGCTCGGCGGCGCGGCGAGCGACGAGCTGGCGCGAGCGGTGGCGGCGGATTTCGGCGTGACGCTTGATGCGGTCGCGGCACTGCCGCCGTTCGTGCAGGGTTATGTGGTCAACGGCCCGGCCACGGCCCGCGATGCGCTTGGGCCGCTGCTCGATGCGGCAGGGCTTGCGGTGCACGACGCGCCGGAAGGTTTGCGGATCGCACGGGCGACGGCGCGCGCGCCGCTGACGATCGATGAGGTCGTCGCGGACGATATGCCAATGGTGTCGCGGCGTCGACCCGATCCGGGCGAGGCGGTGGGACAGGTGGCGCTGAGCTACGTCGACCGCGAGCGGACTTACCTCAACGGCGCCGTGACCGCGATCGCGGCGACCGGAGGCCAGCTCGAAAGCGTGTCGGCGGGACTGGTTCTCGATCTTGGCGGCGCGCGGGCAATGGCAGAGCGGCTGCTGCTCGAGCGGCTCGCGCAACGCGACACGATCGAGTTCACCGCGCCGCCGTCGCTGGCGGAGCTGGAAGTTGGCGACGCGATCGAGATCGCTGGCCAGGCCAACGGGCCGTTCGAGATCACCGAGATCCGCGATGGGCTGGCGCGGAAGATTTCGGCGCAGGCGATTCCGCCGGTACTGGAGGTATCGAGCGCCGGCGAACGGCCGGGGCCGCTACAGGCACCAGCACCGCATGCGGTGCCGGTGGTCGATGCCGCGCAATTGCCGCCAGCGACCGACGATGTGGCGCGATCGCGGCTGGCACTGGGCGCGTTTGCACAGCCTTGGCCGGGGAGCGTCAGCGTTACCGACGATGTGACCGGCGCGAGTGTCGCGACGCTCGGGCGGGTGGCGGCGATCGGCGAGCTGACGGCAGGGCTCACGGCCGGCGGCATGTTCTGCTGGGACGGCGTCAACGCCGTCGAGCTGATCCTCTATGCCGGGCATCTGTCGTCGCGCGACGACGACGACGTTCTGGCGGGTGCCAACCGCCTCGCGGTCGAGACCGATACCGGGCTGTGGGAGGTGATCGGCTTCGGCACGGCGACCCTGACGGCGCCGCAAAGCTATCGGCTGACGCGGCTGCTGCGCGGGCAGATGGGCAGCGATTTTGCCATCGGCGCGAGTTCGGCGGGCAACCGCGTTGTGGTGCTAGATGGCGCGGCAAGCCTCATGCCGGTGCCGTCGGAATGGCTCGGCGTGACGGTCGAGCTGCGGAGTTTTGCCGGGCCGTCGGATGGGGTGGGCGAAGTGTCGGACATGGCGCTCGGGCTTGACCCGGTGCTACCGCCGGCGCCGGTGCATCTGCGGGCGCTGCGGGCGCCGGGCGGTAGCGACATTGCACTGAGCTGGGTGCGGCGGAGCCGGGCCGACACCGATAGCTGGGCGCCCGACGACGCGCCGCTCGACTGCGTGCCGGAAGCGTACCGGCTGTCCATCTACAATGGGCTGACGCTGGTCCGGGCCGTTGACGTCGCGACGCCGACGGCAGCCTACACGATCGCGCAGCAGACCGCCGATTTCGGCGCGCCGCCCTCCAGCTTCATCTTCACGGTTGCCCAGACCAGCCCGCTCTACGGGCAGGGGCATGCGTCGACCGGCAGTTTCACGGCCTGACGGCCGGCACATCTCCCCAACCAAAGGAAAAATCGATGGATTTTCTCTCCGGATACCGCACCTACATCGTCGCCGGCGCCATGCTGGTGGCCGGAATCGCCGGCATGATCGGCATTTCGATCCCGGATTTCACCGGCCAGGCGCCGGGCACGTTGGTGATGGAGGCGCTGGCCTTCTTCTTCCTCCGCCAGGGGCTCAAAACCAGCGGCAGCAATGGCTGACACGGATTATTCATGTGACGTTCAGCGGTTTCCCCCTACATGATCGTCGCATGACATCTTTTCGCACCATTCTCATAGCGATGGCGGCGGCGGGCACTCTGTTGCTCGCGGCCGCTATTCCCGTTGAGGCGGCGCCAAGGGACAAGGCCTGTCTCAGCGACCAGCAGACTCAGGCGGCTATAGCCGCCGGCCAGATCAAGACCTGGTCGAAGATCCGTGCCATGGCGGGCATTCCGTCCAACTATTACGAGACGTCCGACACCCCGGTCTGCAAGCGAGGCGGCGGGCTTTATTACATCGTGACAATGGCTTCGACCAAAGGCGAACAGTTCAAATACGTGCTGAACGCGGTAGATGGCACGAGCTGATTTGCTATAAGTCGGAAAAGGGGAGTCTACCGATGCGCATCCTCGTTGTCGAAGACGACACCAACCTCAACCGCCAGATCAAGGATGCCTTGACCGAGGGCGGCTATGCGGTCGACGTCGCGTTCGACGGCGAAGAAGGGCACTTCCTCGGCGATACCGAGCCCTATGATGCGGTCGTGCTGGATATCGGCCTGCCGCAGATGGATGGGCTGTCGGTGCTGGAAGAATGGCGGCGGGCCGGCAAGGCCATGCCGGTGCTGCTGCTGACGGCGCGCGACCGCTGGAGCGACAAGGTACAGGGCATCGACGCCGGCGCCGACGATTATCTCGCCAAACCCTTCCACATGGAAGAGCTGCTGGCGCGGCTGCGGGCGCTGGTCCGACGCGCTGCCGGGCATGCCAGCAACGAAATCACCGCCGGTCCGGTGCGGCTCGACGTCAAGGCCGGCAAGGTCACCGTCGACGGCCAGGCGATCAAGCTC
>CAZNAE010000198.1:0-3961 GCA_964570695.1 uncultured Devosia sp. | reverse complement strand
GGGCGGCAGTAGATTTTGTTAGCGGATTGATCTAGTGGGGGTTTTGGCGGTTTTCACGCACCGATGCATCGTCACACAGGTGTCGGTGGGTGGGAGGAGAGTTGGGTCCCCATCGACGGCTCACCCGCTCTTAGCCCCCCACCCTAGCTCAGGTACGTCGCTTCGCTCCGAGCGGCGCTACCTTCCCTGTGGGAGGGGATCGAGGGTGCGGGTGCGCCCGGCATCCGTCATAAAGCCGTTGGAGCCTCGCGCCGCGGGTGCGGCTTTCGATGGATCCGGCGAGGCCCGGCCGCCCTATTCGAACACGGCGGCTGGTTGCGCGGGCTTGGCCGCGAACAACTGGTCGACGTGGGCGGCGACCGGGTCGCTGGCGGCTGCCTGATGGAAGAGCTCCGGCAATCTGGCGACCAGCGCCTCCCAGACGGCGGCGTCGGCTGGCGCCATCTTGGCGAATTGGCAGGCGTTGAGGAAGCTTTCCTTGCCGAACATCAAGGTCACCTGGCCGGTATTGTTGTTGAGGGGGCTGCAGTGATCGTAACTGCCGTCGCGACTCGCCGGACTGAACAGGGCTGAGGTCGGGAAATTGAGGCTGAGCAGCATGGTGTTGCTCGGAATCTTGTCGGGCGAGTTGTAGCTCACCCCGATCGAAAGGGTCGGAAAGTCGAGCTTGATCTGGCCGACCTGCGCATTCTTGATGTCGACTTGGTATCCTTCGAAGGTGTCGTTCTCGCCGCCCATCGACACCGCCAGGCTGGCATTGGCGAGAGTCACGTCGCCCGGCGGCGGCAGGTTGACCAGCAGGGCGTCGGCGGGGCTGAGCTTCTGGCCGAGAAGCTGCTGGACTTCGATCTTCTTCAGCCGGGGCCGGTCGAAGTCCCAATGGTCTGCGTCACGAATCCCCTCGGAGGCATCGTCATAGGCCTTCACCGCGGCCTGCAGCGCCTTAGGGTCCCGTGGCGTCTGCGTGCCGAGCCAGGTCAGCGCGTTGCCGTCGGCCTCGCGCATGTGGAACCAATCGTCGAGGTTGTTGTCGTGGGTGATGATCTTTTCGGCTTTTGCCGTGAGAGCAAGCCCCTCTTTGAGGAGCTTGGGATCGGCGAGGTAGAGCCCGGCCGCGATCAAATTGCGACCGAGATAGGTCGCCTGGTTTCCCCATTGCTCGCCCTTGGGCTGGTCCACCATCGCCAACGCATCGCGTCCGTCCTGCAAGGCCTTGCCCAGAGCCGCCTTGTCATTCTGGCGGATGGCGAGATAGACGCGGATCTCCGACGCCTTCTGCAACATGAGGATGTGCATCCAGCGAAGGTACCGCGTGGTGACATCGGCCGCCTCCCGATAGGCCGACGCCGCTTTGGCGATGAGCGTCGTGTCGACGTCCGACTGACCCCAGCCGGCCCAGGATTGCATCTCGGCGAGCGATTGCTGACCGTTGGCCCAGTCGATCGGATATTGAGCTTTGTCCGTCACGGCGAGCAGGGCAGTGATCACCTGCATCGCTTCGGTCGGCCGGTCATTGTGGCGCAGCGCCTCGGCCAGCAACAGTTGAGCGCTGTTCCAGCGGCGGTGATCGGTGGCGGGACTGAAGCCCGTCGCGGCGAGGTGCGCGACGTCCACGGCCTCCGCGTTCAGGCCCTTGTCGTCCTGCCGGTTTGCCGTGTCCCAGATCGTCCAGCCGAGACGCAGTTGGGTGTCGGCCCACAAGATAGGTTGAGCGGCCTTGTCGATCTCCTTGAGGATATCCTGGTAGAGCGCGATCGCCTGCATGCCGGTGTGCTCATCCATCGTCGCCTGCGCCTGGCTGGCGAGGAGGTTGGCCGCACGCAGGCGAAGCCGGATGGAGATCGACTTGTCGAACAGATCCGATTGCTTGGCGGCCCGCTGATAGGCGTCGCTCTCGACCTTGGAGTTGAGGGTGTACATTGCGGCTTCGGCGACGCGGGCATAGACGCCGGCCAGTTCCTGGCGCTGAGCATCGATGTCGGCCTGTTGCGCATCGAGGCCCTTCTCGATCTCGGCGGCGCGCTTGGCTTCCTGCTGGCGGTAGTCGAGGGCGCGCTGAAAGGCACCCGCGGCAATCGCCTTGCTGGCGAGGCCATCGAGGCGTGCCAGCTGCGGGTCGGTCGGCGTACCGGCGAGGATCGGATCGTCGAGAACTTCGCGCACCCGCTGGGCGACATCGAGCAGCGACTGATGGTTGATGTCGGGGCTCTTGCTGCTGTTGATGACGTCGAGCATCGAATAGAGATCGGCGAGCTTCAGATTCTCCTGGGTCGCGACCGTCTCCACATAGCCCTTTGTCTCATCGGGAACCGCAGCGATCTGAAGCAGCAACTTGCGGCGGTCGCCGAGGATGGCGGCATCATCGCCCTGCGGCTGGTCGGCATCGCGACCGAAATAGAGGATCTTGCTCAGCGACGAGCTGGTCCAGGGCAGCTGGCGTGCGCCGGTGTCGACATAGACCTCCTGCGTCACCATCGTCATGATGTCGCCAAAACTGTAGCCGCCGGCGCTGAGGTGCTGCAGCAGCGCCGAGGCATAGGGGCTGTTCTCGCCGGCGGGGCCATCGAGCGCGCTTTGGCCGGGCGAGGCGGAGAAGCCGATCACCATGCCAAGGCCATCGCCTGGCTTGCCGCCATTCACCGGCGTCGGGCCGCGCATTATCTCGAGGCCTTGCTGGCCGATCGGGACTGGGGCGCTATCGTCGGTCAAATCGAGGGTCTGCTGGCCGGTGAACGGATTGGTGCGGCAGGCGTCGAGCAGCATGATGGTGACCGGCACCGTCGCCTTCAGCCGGGCCAGCGTATCGTCGAGCGAGACCAGCGTTTCGGTGGCGGAGGCGGCGCTCGAGATGTCGGCGTCGGTGCCCATGATATAGTCCTTCCCGCCGGCCTCGATGCCGTGGCCGGCGTAGTAGACCAGGGCGACGTCGGCACCCTTGGCTCCGGCCAGGAAGCCATCAATCTTCTTGCGAAGCTGGTCGGTGCCGACGTCGAGCGCGCGGGTGACATCGAAGCCGAGGTCGTCGAGCATGTGGTCGACGTCGCGAGCATCCTTGTCGGGGTTGGCCAGCACCGGCAAGCGGACGTAGTCGGTCTCGCCGATCACCAGCGCCACGCCCTTCAGCGGATGCGGCGCGGCGGAGGCGGCGCTGCCGACGCTCAACAGCGCGACAAGTCCGAGAAGCCAGACAACCGAGCGTCCCACGAAACTCTCCAGCCAAATAACCCGCCCGAGCTGCCGTCGCGACCGCCCCAGGGTATTATTCGACTGATCTTGCAGCAGAAATCAACCAGCTCACGACCGGCAGGCGGCGAGCTTGTGACTTATCGGTGGCTGAATCGGCGGTCTTACGAACTGCCGGCACCGTCCTGGCGAACGAAGGCGATGCGCAGCATGTTGGTGGCGCCGGGGGTGCCGAGCGGGATGCCGGCGGTGATGGCGATGCGGTCGCCAGGGCGCGCGAGGCCTTCCTGGTAGGCGATGATGCAGGCGCGATCGACCATGTCGTCGAGGTTCACCGCATCGGGCGAATAGACGCAATGGACGCCCCAGACGATCGACAGGCGCCGCACGGTGCGCGGGTTGGGGCTCAGCGCGAGGATCGGCTTGCTGGGCCGCTCGCGGGCAGCGCGGATGGCGGTCGAGCCGGACGAGGTGTAGGTGACCACGGCAGCGAGATCGAGGGTCTCGGCGACCTGGCGGGTGGCGGCGGAGATGGCGTCGGCGGCGGTCGCCTCGGGCTCGGCGGCCTGGGCGCGGATGATGCCGCGATAGTTGACGTCGCTCTCGACCGCCATCGCCACCTTGTTCATCATCGACACGGCTTCGATCGGATACTGGCCGGAGGCGCTTTCGGCGCTGAGCATGATGGCGTCGGCACCCTCGAACACGGCGATCGACACGTCCGAGACTTCGGCGCGGGTCGGCACCGGCGAGGTGATCATCGACTCCAGCATCTGGG
>CAZNAE010000197.1:0-4037 GCA_964570695.1 uncultured Devosia sp. | reverse complement strand
CAGCTTCTTGCCATTCGGTACTGCGCGTTCGACCGCCGCCAGCACAATCGCGCCAGCCGCATCCTCGAAGCCAAGCGTCAGCACTTCGGAGCGCACCGGACCGATCTGCCGCGGCGGGAAATTGACGACGGCCATCACTTGGCGCCCAATCAGCGTCTCCGGCAAGTAGTGCACCGTGATCTGCGCCGAAGACTTCCTGATGCCGATCTCTGGGCCGAAGTCGATCACCAGAATGAACGCTGGCTTGCGCGCCTCGGGAAACGGCCGCGCCTCGACCACCGTGCCGACGCGGATATCGACGGCGACGAAGTCGTCGTAGCTGACCTGCTCAGCCACGCCCAAGCTCTTCCGATCTCAATCGTGCCGCCAACACCGCGCGATCCATCAGCGACTCGAGCCCATCCCCCGGCGCCATCAGCACGGCTAGCGCTGCAGCAGTCGTGCCTTTTGGCGACGTGACGTTCTCGCGGAGGATCGATACCGATTGGCTGTCAGCCTCCATCAGCGCCGCCGCGCCGATCACCGTCTGCCGCGCCAGTTGCATCGCCGCACCCGGGTCGAGCCCCTGCCGCATCCCGGCGACAGCCATCGCCTCGACGAGGTAAAACACATAGGCCGGCCCGGACCCGGACACCGCCGTCACCGCGTCGAGTTGCGGCTCGGCATCGAACCACACCACCTCGCCCGCCGCGCCGAGCAACTCGTTTGCCACCGCGCGGTCGGCGTCGGACACGGTCAGCCCGACTGCTCCCGTGATGCCTTTGCCGACTTGTGCCGGTGTGTTCGGCATGGCGCGGATGACACGCTCCGTATCGAGCCCAGCGCTCAGTGTGTGCAGCGAGATTCCAGCCGCGATCGAAATCACTAGTGTCTGCTTGCCAACGGAGGGCAGGACTTCCCGCATCGCCTGCAGCATGGTCTGCGGCTTCACCGCCATCACAAGCACATGGGTCAGGACATTGTGCGACGATCGCAGCAGCCGCACGCCAGTTTCGGCGGCAAAAGCCTTTGCCGCATCGCCGGCGAACGGATCGACCAGCACCAGCCGGTCCGGCGGCAACCCGCCTGCCACCCAGCCCCGCGCCAACGCGAGGCCCATCTTGCCGGCCCCGATCAGAACGACGGGGCCGAGGTCCTTCGGACTCACGCTTCGCCCACGGTCTCGAACAGCACGCCTTCAAGCGCTTGCGACGCCGATCTGCCGGCCCAGACAACGAACTGGAAGGCCTGATAGTAGAGATCGCAACTCTCAGTGGCCGAGCGCAGCAGCGCCTCGCATTGCTGCGGCGACACATCGGCGCCACCCGCCAGCAGATGCGAATTGCGGAAGATGATGACCCCTTCGTGATTCCAGATGTCGAAATGGCCAATCCAGAGTTGCTCGTTGACCAGCGAGATTAGGGCCTTCACTTCGGCGCGCCGCGCTTCCGGCACCTTGAGGTCGAAAGCCGACGCGATATGCAGCGACTCAAGATCTTCCATCCAGTTGAACGAGACATGGTAGTCGCTCCAGGCACCTCGCACTGAGATCGAAATCTCGTCGGTATCCTGGCGCTCGAAATTCCAGTCGTTGATGGCGGCGATGTGCTCGATAATGTCCACCGGATGGACGGTTCGATCGGGCTCGGTAGCGAGGTGAAGGGCCATAATGGTTCCCGCCTGGTGCGCGTGAAAGAGGGGCCTTGCGGCCAAAAAACGCTGAACTTGAAGGAACTTACCGCACGCAGATCGCCTACGAATCGCGCCTCGGGACCAACCTAGGCAGTGCGCTGATTCAGGGGAATCCCCCGAAGGCGTGTTCGCGGCTTTCTCCTGTGGATGATCGGACTTCGATTGTTAAGAACGTCTTAACCATGGGCATCCGTGCCCATGAAATTGGTGTCACATTCGGACAGTGGCCTCAGAACAGCCCGGCCGCACCGACCCAACCGGTCACCAGCGCCTCGCGCCATTGCGGAAAGCCGTTAGCCTCAGCCTGCCGGGCGGCGGCAAAATGGTCGTACGGCACCACGTGGAAGCTCGGATAATATTTGCCATCGCGCAGCTCGATCGTCGCATAACGCGCGTCGGGCGAGCCGTGGTGCATCTGCAATCCGACGCTGCCCGGATTGACGATCAGCCGCCCGTCCTTGAGCCGCACGGCCCGCGGCATATGCGTATGGCCGCAGAGCATCACCGGATAGTCGAAGCCCTCCGCCTTGGCGGCAACCGTCGCCTCGTCGGGCGTGGTGACGGTGCGGCCGTCCCACCAGCTGTCGAGCCAGGGCTCGTCATCCGATGTTGGCGTGCCGTGACAAAGAAAGATGTCGTTCAGCAGCGCCATGTTCTGCGGCAGATTATTGAGCCAGATGCGGTGCCGCACCTCCATCTGCTCCTGCGCGAAGCGATCGACCAGTCCTAGCGCTTCCGGTGGATTGTCGATCAGTATCCGCTCATGGTTGCCGCGTACCGTCGGAATATCGAGATCCATCAGGATGTCGGCCGTCCAGTTCGGCTCGAGCGGCCCGCTGACCATATCGCCGAGATTGAAGGTGCCGTCGACGCCGTGCCGCACGATATCGTCGAGCACGGCCTCCAGTGCCAGCCGGTTGCCATGCACGTCCGAGATGACGGCAATCTTCACGATTTGGGCGGGACGTCTCCTGCGCCGGGCGTACCGACCCGCAACGCGGCGACCTCCGCTTTGAGCGTCCTCAGTTCGGCGCTCTGCGTCTGCACCAGTTCGCGGAGCGCGTCGTAGTCCTCGCGCTTGACAAGATTCATGTCCATGACGAAGCGCTCGGCCTGGGCGCGAACCATGCTCTCGACCTCGCGCCGCACGCCGTCTGCCATGCCCGCCGCGTCGTTCATCATCCGCCCGACATTGTCCAAAATCCGGCTGCTGGTCTGGGCCATAGAAGCCTCCGTCACGTCTCGTTGCGGGTCTTATTTAGGGGTTGCCGTCCGGCTTGACCAGAGCGAGGGCGGGCTTACAAGGTCGCAACGCCCTCCGAGACCTGTTTCTTGCCGTTTCCCGACATCAGTCCGATCGCCTTTCAGCTCGGTCCCTTCGCGGTTCGCTGGTACGCGCTCGGCTACCTCGCCGGGGTGTTTCTCGGCGCCTGGTACGCCACCACCCTGCTGAAGCGCGAAACCCTCTGGGCCAGCAACAAGCCCCCCTTCCCGGCTGCAGCGATCTGGGACTTTGCCTTCTGGGCGGTGATCGGCATCGTGCTCGGCGGCCGCACCGGCTATGTGCTGTTCTACAATTTCCCATACTACGCCGCGCATCCGGCCGACATCATCGCGCTCTGGGATGGCGGCATGAGCTTTCACGGCGGGCTCGTCGGCATCCTGATCGCCATGGCACTTTTCACGCGCTCGAAAGGCGGCCGTATCCTCTCGAGCTTCGACCTCCTCGGCGCCATCGGCACGATCGGCATCTTCCTCGTCCGTATCGCCAACTTCATAAATGGCGAGCTCTATGGTGCCCCGACGAACCTGCCATGGGCCGTCGTCTTCCCGACCGACCCAGAAGGCCTGCCGCGTCACCCCAGCCAGCTCTACGAGGCGGGGCTCGAGGGTCTCCTGCTGTTTATCATCGTCTTTGTCGCGACGCGCTGGTTCGGCGCGTTGAAGCGCCCCGGTCTTATCGCCGGCATCTTCGGTGTCGGTTATGCCGTCTCCCGCATCCTCGTCGAGTTCGTGCGGCTGCCCGACGTGCAACTCGGCTATCTGCTCGGTACCGGCTGGCTTACCATGGGGCAGGTCCTCAGCGTCCCCATCCTGATCGCCGGCATCGCGCTGATCACCTACGCGACGGTTCGTCCCCGTGGCTAGGCTGTCGCTCGCCGAGCAGATCGATGCGCAGATCCGTGCCACCGGCCCCATGTCGCTCGCCACCTATATGGGCCTCTGCCTGTCGCATCCACGGCACGGTTATTACGCGGCCGGGCGGCCGATCGGCGCCAAAGGTGACTTCATCACCGCGCCGGAAATCTCGCAGATGTTCGGCGAGCTGATCGGCTTCTTCTTCGTCAATCTCTGGCAGCAGATGG
>CAZNAE010000196.1:0-4125 GCA_964570695.1 uncultured Devosia sp. | reverse complement strand
CGCCGTGGCGCCGACCAGCAGCACGGCGCCCCAGCTGGCGCGGATCCAGAGGCCGACAGCCGGAAACAGCCGGGCCAGGGCGAAAATCGACAGATAAACGAAGCCGGTGACGCCGAGCAGATCGATCGGATTGGCTGCGCCGGTCGACACCCCGAGGAGCCGTGAGGCATCCGACAGCCCGAGCAGCAGCGCGATGATGGCGACGATGCGGACGTAACGGCCGGCGATCGGGGTGTTCAAATCCATCGGCGAGGATTAGCCCCTGCGGCGCGGTGCGACAAGTCGGGCTTGGCGGCGCTGACCCGGCGCTGATACACAGCCGCCCATGAGCGACTGGCCCAAATACGACATGGATTTCCTTGGCGGGCGGCGGCAACGGCGGCTGCGCGCGACCCCGTGGATGCGCGACCTGGTGCGCGAGACGACCCTAACCCCGGCCGATTTCATCTGGCCGCTGTTCGTCATCGACGGCAAGAACGAGCGGACGCAGATCAAGACCATGCCGGGCGTCGAGCGGCTAAGCGTCGATCTGGCAGTGAAGGCGGCAAAAGAGGCGGTGGCGGCCGGCATTCCGGCGCTGGCCCTGTTCCCCAACACCCCCGATCACCTTCGCAACGCGGACAGCAGCGAAGCCTACAATCCGGACAATCTGATGTGCCGGGCGCTGCGCGCCATCAAGGACGCGGTGCCGGAGATCGGGCTCATCGCCGACGTGGCGCTCGACGAGTATTCGTCCGACGGCCAGGATGGGCTGGTCCGCGACGGCGAAATCCTCAACGACGAGACGGTGGCGGCGATGGTCCGCTCGGCGCTGGTGCAGGCCAAGGCGGGCGCCGACATCATCGCGCCGTCCGACATGATGGACGGGCGGGTCGGCGCGATCCGGCAGGAGCTCGATGCCGCAGGATATGAGCGCACGGCGATCATGTCGTATTCGGCAAAATTCGCCTCGGCCTTTTACGGCCCGTTCCGCGAAGCCGTCGGCTCGGGCAAGCGACTCCTCGGCGACAAGAAAACCTATCAGCTCGACTACGCCAACACCGACGAGGCCCTGCGCGAGGTGGCACAGGACATAGACGAGGGCGCCGACATGGTGATGGTCAAGCCCGGCATGCCGTATCTCGATATCGTCCGGCGGGTGCGCGACAGCTTCAACGTGCCGGTGTTCGTCTACCAAGTGAGCGGCGAGTACACGATGATCCGGCTCGCCGGCGACGCGGGCGCCATCGACGGCAGGGCGGCGATGCTCGAGAGCCTCTGGGCCTTCAAACGGGCGGGCGCCAAGGGCGTGCTGACCTATTTTGCGCTGGAGGCCGCCCGGGCGCTCGGGGCGTAGAGTGAACTGCGGCCGCCCTTAAATTCACCGAGTCATTCCCGCGAACGCGGTAATCTCCGTTTTCTGAATTTTCTCGATGCCGGAGCGTTGTCCGGGTGGCTATCCAAGGACAACTGGGATTCCCGCCTTCGCGGGAATGACCCGGTGGTATTTTGACGATTGGTGAAGTGATGATGTCCATCGCCGACCCAGTCAAAGTTGCATTGCCCTCGGACTCCGCGCGGCCTAAGCTTGTGGCAACGCGGTCAGAGCGGCGATGACGGACCAGACACCGGAAAACACCCAGCTCTTCCTCACGGCGCCCATGCCGTGCCCCTACCTGCCCGGCAAACAGGAGCGCAAGCTCTTCACGCACCTCACTGGGCGGCGTGCTTCGGCGTTGCATGCGCTGCTCAGCGACAATGGCTTCCGTCGCAGCCAGAACCTGATCTACCGCCCGGCCTGCGAGGGCTGCGCCGCCTGCCAGTCGGTGCGTATCCTGGCGCGCGAATTCGAAACCACCGGACGCTACCGCCGCATCCTCAATCTCAATGCCGACATCGAAGTCGCGGTGCGGACGCCGCGGGCGACGGCCGAGCAATTCGCGCTGTTCAAGCGCTACCTCGACAGCCGGCACACCGGCGGCGGCATGACAGCGATGAACTTCGTCGACTATGAATACATGGTCGAGGACACGCCGGTGCAGACGGTGCTGGTCGAGTACCGGCTCGGCTCGGACCCCGATAAGCCACTGGTCGCGGTGGCGCTGACCGACGTGATGCCGGACGGGCTCAGCATGGTCTATTCGTTCTTCTCGCCGGAGCTCGGTAGGCGCGGGCTCGGCAACCTTTTGATTCTCGACCACGTGCGGCAGGTGCGGCTCGCAGGCCTCACCTATGTCTACTTGGGGTACTGGGTGCAGGACTCGCCGAAGATGGCTTACAAGGGCCAGTTTCGTCCGCTAGAGGTGCAGCGCGGCCCGCTGGGTTGGCGCCGCCTCGACTGAGAGTCCAACTTGCGTTTGATCGTTTGGCTGCTGCGCCTGCTTGCCGGGCTCCTGATCGTCGTGACCGCGCTCCCGGCGCTGCTGGCGCTCTTTGGTTTCGCGGTCCCGGTCCTTGATGTCCTTAATCATCTGCAACTGGTGCTGTTCTTCGGGACGCTGATCGGGCTCCTCGCGGCAGCGATCCTCCGCATGGGGCGGGTGGCGATCGTCCTCGCACTGTTGGGCTTTGTCGCCTCGGCCTGGATTTTCGTTCCCGAATGGACGTCGAGCTTCGCGGCCCGCCCTGCCCCACCGACAGACGGCAGGCCGGTGCTGCGGCTGATGACGCACAACATGTTCGGGCTCAACTACGACATGACCCGCATGGCGGCGGCGATCAAGGCCGAGAACCCGGACATCGTGGCGCTGCAGGAATATTTCCCCGAGCAGACGCCGCTCGATGCGCTGCTGAAGCCCGACTACCCCTATTCGGTGCGCTGCCAGGGCGGCAAGCGCGCCAATCTGGGGCTCTATTCTAAAATTCCGTTCGACAAGGAAATGAGCGCCGCCGACTGCCCGTCGGATGCGTTCGGCAAGCAGCGCACCGCCCACATCATTGCCGGCTTCACGCTGAGCGACGGCACGCATTTCTCGGTGATGACGACGCATATGGACTGGCCGTTCCCGACGGAGCGGCAGGCCGATGAGTTCGCGGCGGCGGAAGCGGCAGCGAACGCTGTGACCGGTCCGCTGCTGGTGGTCGGCGACTTCAACTCGACACCATGGTCGTACGCGATGAAGGGGTTCGAGGTGGCGACCGGCCTCAGGCGCGAGACGCGGGCCGTCATCACCTTCCCGGAGCTGTTCACAGTGCCATCACGGCTGGTGCGCGGCGGCCTGCTGCATACCGAGCCGTTCCTGCCGCTCGACCAGGTGTTCGAGCGCGGAATCGAGGTGAGCGAGCTGCACCGCGGCGAGCCGACGGGGAGTGATCATCTGCCGGTGATTTTTTCGTTCTCGGTGGCGAAGTAGGCAACCGGTCCTCTTCTCCCCTTGAGGGCCCGAAGCGCCGGATGAGGGGTTGCCTCCACAATCGCGCGCGGAGGGAACCCCTCATCCGTCTTGGCCTTCCGGCCAATCCACCTTCTCCCTCAAGGGGAGAAGGTGACCTGACTGCGGGGACGGAGAAGCACCCTAGCCCGCAAATTTATTATTCCGCGGGAAGCCGTTCGGCGGCTGGCGGCCGGCCTGGGCCCGGTCGCCCACCCAGTCGCGCAATTCGGCCATCGGCTTGACGAAGACGCGGCCGGACGAATCGGTCCAGCTCAGGCCGTCCGAGGCGACGAAGATCTTGGCGTCCGAGATGCCGCCATCCTTGTACTTCTGCAGCCTGACCCCCTTGCCACGCGCCATTTCGGGCAGCTCGCTCGCCGCGAAGATAATCATCTTGCGGTTCTCGCCGATGACCGCGACGGTGTCGCCCTCGGCAGGGACGATGAGTTTCGCCTCTTCGGCGCCGGCGACGTTGAGCACCTGCTTGCCCTTCCTGGTATTGGCGATCAGCTCGTCCTCGGCGACGACGAAGCCGTTGCCGACGCTAGAGGCAATCAGCCGCTTGGCGCCGGGCCGGTAGACGAATAGATCGACGAAGTCCTGGCCCTCCTCGATGTCGACCATCAGGCGCAGCGGTTCGCCCTGGCCGCGGCCGCCGGGCAGCCGGTCGGGGGCCAGCGTGTGCACCTTGCCGCCGGTCGAGAGCACCAGCAGCTTGTCGGTGGTCTCGGCGTAGAAGGCGAGCTTCAACCGGTCGCCGGCCTTGAAGCCC
>CAZNAE010000195.1:0-4167 GCA_964570695.1 uncultured Devosia sp. | reverse complement strand
GCCCAGCGCCCCGCTTCGTCCTGCTGCCAATAGGTCAGCGCATTGCCCGCCTGCAGCGCCCGCCATGCGACCCGCGCCTCTGTTACCGCATCCGGATCGTGCCCTGAGAACAAATACACAATCCGCTCATACCCTTCGGCGGTCTGCGGCACGGCGCGGTCGACGAAGAACCGCACATTGGCCGCGTTGGGATTGCCGGCATCCATTGCGATCAGCACCGGCTGGTCTGGATCGGTCGGCCCGCCGGCGATGCCGTGCGGCAGAAAACTGTCGTCGCGAAACGTCCAGAGCTGCGCGTCGAGCGCTTCCGTCCGCTCGCGGCTCGAGGTTTCGACCACCGCCCGCCAGCCGCGCTCCAGCGTCTTTTCCAGCAGTTGTGGCAGCACCCGTTCGAGCGGCTGGTTCTCGAGGTGGTAGAACAGGATTTCGGTCATGACGCTTCGTAGTTGTCGCGCACGAAGCGGTCGAGCAGCGTCACGCCAAAGCCCGGCGCCCATGAGGTGTTGGTCTCGCTCACCGGGGGTCCAAGCGCCGCGCTGGCGATGTCGAGATGCGCCCACGGCACGTTGCCGATGAAGCGCGCCAGGAACTGCGCCGCCGTGATCGCGCCCGCCGCGCGGCCGCCGGTATTCTTGATGTCGGCAAAGCGGCTCTCGATCATCTTCTCATAGGCCGGCCCGAGCGGCATGCGCCAGAGCTTTTCGCCGGTCGCGAGGCCGGCCGCCGTCAGCTTCTGCGCGAGTTCGTCATTGTTGGCGAAGAGCCCCGCATGATCGTGCCCGAGCGCCACGCCGATGGCGCCGGTCAGCGTCGCGAGGTCGACGATCAGCGCCGGCTTGAACTTTTCCTGCGTGTACCAAAGCGCATCGGCGAGAACGAGGCGGCCCTCGGCATCAGTGTTGATGATCTCGATGGTCGTCCCCGACATGGCGCGGACGATGTCGCCCGGCCGCATCGCTGTGTGGCTCGGCATGTTCTCGACGAGGCCGATGACACCGAGGGCGTTGACCTTGGCCTTGCGGCTCGCCAGCGACACCATCAGCCCGGTGACCGCCGCCGCACCGCCCATGTCGCCCTTCATGTCCTCCATGCCCGCGGCCTGCTTGATCGAGATGCCGCCCGAATCGAACACCACGCCCTTGCCGACGAAGGCGAGCGGCGCCTCGCTCGCCTTGCCGCCGGTCCAGCGCATGATGACGAGCCGCGGCGGCCGTGCCGAGCCCTGTGATACCGCCAGCATCGAGTTCATGCCGAGCGCCTTGAGTTCCGGCTCGCCCAATTGCTCGACGACCAACCCGAGCGCCGCCAGCGACTGCGCCCGCTCGGCGAATTCCAGTGTGCCCAGCACATTGGCGGGCTCGTTCATCAGATCGCGCGCGAGGAGCGTCCCGTCGACCGTTGCCATGCGCGAGGCGATGGCAGCGTCCGCCAGCGCGGGCTCGGCGACATGGAGCGTGACGACGAGGTCGGCGGCGCCGTTATCGTCGGCCTTCCGGCTCTTGTACTTGTCGAAACGGTAGTGCCGGAGCCGCATCCCAGCGGCGAGCTCTGCGATGGCGGTCGGCATCGCCTCGTGCCCGTCGAGCAGCACCGAGACCGTTTCGGCATTCGCCGCCATCAGCTTACCCGCCAGCGAGCCGCCGCGATCGGTCCAGGCCGCTGCCGATGCGGGTTTGTCGGTATCGATCTTCCCCGCGCCGAGCACGAACAGGCGGCGCGCATCGAGTCCCGCCGGCGCCGCAATTTCGAGCATCTGGCCCTGCTTGCCCTTGAAACCGGCAGCGGCCGCGATGGCGGCGAAATCGAGTCCCGTCGCCGCCCAGGCGTCACCCGCGGCGCCGCGCGGCGGCATGCCCTCGCCGGCGTAAATCACGAGGATACCGGCCGGGATCAGCGGCAGCGGCGCGGTGCGGATGGTCAGGTTTTGCGGCATGGGGGGCTCGGGCGGACGATGCGGCAAGGCAACAGGTGTTTGCCATGCGCGTCAATCCCGTTGCCATCGCCCCCGAACGCCCGCAAAGTCCCCCCGATTTCCGTGGGCGATGTGGTAGATGGCCCGGCTAAGCCGTTATCTTCTCAGGCTTTTCTCCAGCGAGGCGGCGTCCCTCTTCGCTGTGGCGGCGTTCATGCTGTTCCTGATTCAGTGCCTCAGGCTGTTCGATATCGTCGAGAACAAGGGACAGAGTTTTCTGACCCTCCTCGGCCAGGCGGCGCTCGGCATGCCGGCGCTCGGCATCGTCTTCCTCTATGTCTGCCTCGGCATCGGTCTCGGGCGAGCGCTACGTAATCTGCAAGCGGCGAGCGAGTTGCAGATCATCCACGTCAGCGGGCTGGTGCCGGCGCTGCTCCGCGCCGTCGCGCTCTACACCATCCTCGGAACGTTGATCCTCCTGGTCCTCGCGCACATCGTCGATCCACTGAGCATCCGCGCAGCCAATGGCTGGTCGGCCAATATTGCCGCCGACCTCGTCTCGCGCAGCATGGTGCCGCATCGGTTCACCGAAGTGGTCAGCGGCGTGCAGCTCGACATCGGCGCGCGCGACTCACAAGGCAACATCACCGACTTCTTTGCAGACGACCATCGTGACCCCGATTCGCGTCGCACCTATTTCGCCAAATCCGCCATCATCACGCGCGATGAGGAGGGCTACGTGTTGCGGATGCAGGATGGCGCCGTGCAATATCTCACAGCCGACAAGCGCTTCTCGCAGGTCAGCTTCACCCGCTATGACCTCACCCTCGACAGCCTGACCGGCGGCTTCGATAGCGGCGACTCGCTCAGTCAGACCAGCAGCCTCGATCTGATCGGTGCCGCCCTCGTCAGCGGCCAGTGGAGCGACGCAACGGTCCAGACTTTGTTCCGGCGCAGCACCGAGGCGTTTCGCGCCATCGCGATGTGCCTCTTTGTCACCGGTCTTGCAGCTTTCCCCACCGGCAGCCGACGGCGGTTCGAAGTTCCCATCGAACTATTAGTGCTGGGTGCAGCCTTCATCGAGCGCGCGGTCACGGCGTATGTCCCCGGATTGACGGTTTTCGGCATCGCTTCCGGTACCCTGCTGCTACTGATCCTTGGGGCGCTGATCCTCCTCCGCAAGTTGCGGGTGTTCAGCTTCGTCCGCCCGCCACGCCGGCAGGCTGCATGAACCGGCCGTCCCACCCATTTACCTCAGGTTATCCGGGGACGAATAAGCATGACGGGACGGTCCTTTATGGCATCGTTCTTGGTTTTGTGGTTTATCTTCTGGGCGAGCTGCTGATCCGTTCGGGGTCGGCAGGGGCGCTCGTGGCCGCAATCGCCGGGGTAAGACCGGCTTTTGTGGCGATTGTCGTTGGGCTGACAGTGCTGCTGTACGAAAAACGCGGGCGGGCCTGATGGTCCTGCGCCGCGGCACCAGTTTCGAGTTCCTGCCGCGACCCTTTTTGGTTCGTGTGCTTACCGGATTCTTACTGCTGCTGGTCGCGGTGACGCCTGCTCAAGCCACTCTTCTGCCCCCTGGTTTCTTCGACATGATGGCGACGCCGGCTCAGGGTCCGGCTGCGGTGGAGGCCGATCGGCTGAGCTATGATGGTCAGCACGACGTCATCTCTGCTGAGGGCAATGTCGTCCTCTCGTACCAGGGCTATGTGATCAAGGCCGACCGCGTCACATACAACCAGCAGACCAGCGAACTGCATGCTGAAGGTCACGTCGTCATGCGCGACCCCGCAGGTGACAGCTTCGCCATGGACAGCATCGCCGTCACCGGCGGCATGAAGGACGCGTTCCTGAAATCGCTGACGCTGACGACCAGCGACGGGGCAGTCGTGACGGTCGGCGACGCGCACTATTCGGCAGAACTTGCCACCGTCCTGACCGATGCCTCGTTCTCGCCCTGCGGCCTTTGCGTCGACACCCAAGGCCGCAAGATCGGTTGGAAGGTCAAGGCGGCGCGGATGATCTATGACCGCGACCACGCCTCGGTGACGCTCGAACAGCCCTCGCTCGAACTCCTCGGTATTCCGGTCGCGTGGCTGCCGTGGTTTTGGGTGCCAGATCCGACCCAGCCGCGTGCGACCGGCCTCCGCATGCCCTCGGTAAACTACGACGCGCCGCGCGGCGTCATCTTGTCCGTGCCCTATTTCATCCCCGCGACCGACGACGTGGACATCATCCTCACCCCCACGCTG
>CAZNAE010000194.1:0-4184 GCA_964570695.1 uncultured Devosia sp. | reverse complement strand
TCCTCGAGCGCCTTGAGCGTGCTGGTGTCGGCGAAATAATTGC
The DNA here is from genome assembly GCA_964570695.1 of uncultured Devosia sp. Lineage (GTDB taxonomy): Bacteria > Pseudomonadota > Alphaproteobacteria > Rhizobiales > Devosiaceae > Devosia_A. Next base: position 4,141 of record CAZNAE010000194.1, on the reverse strand, counting down.
CGTCGTGATGGGCGACCGGCGTGGTGATCACCTGACCGGTCCTGTAGCCGCGGGTGAAGGCGGTGTCGGCATTTTCGATGCTGAGCCGGACCTCGCGGCAGACGAAGCGCAGCGAGGCGTTGCGCATCAGCACGCCGGGGAGCAGCCCGGCTTCGGTGAGGATCTGGAAGCCATTGCACACGCCGAGGACGTGGACGCCCTTTTGGGCGCGCTCGCGGATCGTCGCCAAGATCGGCGAGCGGGCCGCGATAGCGCCGGCGCGAAGATAGTCGCCGTAAGAGAATCCGCCCGGGATGACGATCAGGTCGACGTCCGGCAGTTCGGTGTCCTTGTGCCAGACCACCGCCGGTACCATGCCGCCGATCTTGGTCAGCGCCGCGATCATGTCGCGATCGCGGTTGAGGCCGGGGAAGACGACGACGGCTGCTTTCATGCCGGCAGTCTTTGATGAGTCTTTGCCCGGATGGCAAGGGTGCGTGTGGCGCCTCGCACAGCCTCTCAGCCGTCATGGCCGGGCTTGACCCGGCCATCCAACGGCGCGTTCGGCTGGGTCCCCGGGTCAAGCCTGAGGATGATGACTGAAAGATTGAAGTGAGAGGTGGGTGCCGTCGCCTTTGTGGATAGCCGCGGCGCTTACTCCGCCGGCACGGCGTGCGCCGATGGCCGGTAGCTCTTGCTGCCCTTGACGCCGCTGAGGTGCGCCCAGGCCGGGCGCTCGAACAGGAATCTGGCGCGGCCGGTCCACTGCACGAGGCCGTAGAGTCCGACCGAGAAGCTGATGGCGAGGACGATGACGAGGAAGCTCGAGAGCGTTACGTCGTGGATGAGACCGAGCTTCGCGAGCCCGATGCGGGCAAACGACATCGGCAGCACGAACACCAGATAGACGACGATCGAGTGCTCGCCGAGCCAGCGCAGCCAGGCAGTGAAGCGGAGGCCGGTGATCAGCGCAGCGGTGACGCAGAGCGCCAGCGAGCCGGCGATCGCCATGGTGAGCCGGACGCCGGGGAGGCCGGCATAGCCGAGCTGGATCTCGGTCGGCAGCACGGCGTAGCCGGGCGAGAAGACGAGGAGGAAGTTGACCGCCGCGTAGATGCCAAGCCCGACCAGCGCCAGCGCCTTGTGTTCGAGCGCCTTGTCGACCAGCCGGAAGATCAGCGGAGCGAAGACGTAGCCCGAGTAGAAGTAGACGAAATAGGCGCAGAACTGGTCGATGAGGTAGCTGCCGGTCTGTATGTGCGCCATCTGCAGCGCGGCGCCGAACCCCCAGACGGCCCAGCGCGGCGCCTTGGTGTCATGGAACAGTTTTGCGGCCGCGCTGAAGGCTGCGAGCAGGTAGATGAACCACAGCACGCCATAGGGCTCGACGATGGCCCAGGCGAGATCCTGTAGCGCTTCGACGGGCGAGGCGCTCATGATGCCGATCTTGAGCACGATGTGGATCACCGCCCAGACGGCGTAGAAGTAGAAATAGTGGAGCACGCGGCGGTCGGCGTAGGCGCGCCAGGTCCGGGCCAGCACCTGATCGAGGAAGAGCCCCGAGATCAGGAAGAACTCCGGCATCCGGAACGGCGTCGCGAAGCCGATGACGTAGTGGAAGAGGCCGACGCCCGAGGCGTCCTGGCCGACGTTGAAGACCGAATACATCATGACCACGAGGATGATGGAAATCCCCTTGGCGGAATCGACCCAATTCAGACGGTTGCTTTGACCTGACATGCCGCACACTCCAGGTTGGAAGCTGCGGCATAGGTCAAAGCGCGCCTTAACGCTCGCGGAGTCGTCCGCGAGGGTTAGCCCGTGTGCTTAATGCGTAAAATTGGGGAGTTCAGAGCCCGGTCGGGACTGACGCATAGGCGGCGAACATCACGCCAAGGGTCAGGAAAAACATCACGGAAAGAGCAAAGGTTTTGATCATGGTCGTCGGGCTTTTACAGGGTGGTTGGGGCGCGTTGCGGGGCGCCATGTGGTTATAGGAGAGACTCGTTAATCGGGCATTGCGACGGTTAGGTTAAGGGACCGGTAACGACGAGAAAAATCGGTGCATGGCTCCAATGCGGGAGTGCTGCTGAACACGCCCTGAACGTCAGGGCTTGCGGATCATCCTCTCGATCCGGTCGGCTGCGGCGGGAGCGCCGCCGGCGTCACGCAGCGACTGGCCCAGCGCCGCGGCGCGTTGCTTGTAGCCGGCGAGATCGGCCGCCACGGTTTCGATCGCCTGGCGCAGCGTCTGGGGTGAAACGATCCCGCCATGTGCCTCGGCGTCGAGGACGATACCCGCGCCGCCGCGGGCCATGGCTTCGGCATTGTGCAACTGCTCGAAATGCTGCGGCACCGCCACCATTGGCACGCTGTACCACAGTGCTTCATGCAGGCTGTTGAGGCCAGCCGGTGTGATGAAGATATCGGTGTGCTGCAAGATGTCGAGCTGCGGGAAGGTCTCTTCGATGATGAAGTTCTCGGGCGCATGGGCGAAGCGCGAAAGGTCGCTGCCGCGGCCGGCCGAAAGCAGCACTTGCGCGGGATAATCGGCGAGGGCGGCAATGCAACGCTCGTAGAAATCGCTTTTGCCGAAAATCAGCGTTCCCAGCGAGACGTAGATCACCGGCCGGCCGTCGAGGCGGTTGAGATCGAAGCGGTCGAGACGCGTCTTGGGATCGATCATCGCGCCGGCGAAGGCCCAGCCCTTGTGGTTGAAGATCGGGGAGGGCGGATGGAGTTCGCGGCTGGTCATCATCAGCGTCAGGTCGCCGCGCGCCGGCAGCAGGGGCCAGTGCAGAGGCAACAGCCAGACGCCGCGGAGGGCGACGACGATCCAGCTCCAGGCGATGCCGAAGAATTCGCGCCCGAGGTTGCGGAGGTTGCGCCGCAGTTCGTCGGCGCTTTCGTTGCGACCGAGCTCGTAGGCGAAGAACGGGCTAGTGACCACCGTGGGAATGCCCAACCGGCGGCCGACCATTTCACCCCATAGCGCGATGCCATCGATGACGAGGGCGTCGGGACGATTGTTGCGCAATTGCCGGAAGCAGAAATCGTAGAGCGGCGCGGTGATCTTGATGAACAGGGCAAACGTCGCGATCAGGTCTCCGTTCATAAGGACCGCGGCCATGTCCTCCATGCTCATCGCCGGCGGATAGGCGACGAAGCTTGCGCCGGTGGCTTTGATGACGGTCTCGAAAGGCGGCTCGTCGAAGACGGTGACGTGATGGCCGCGCCGGACCATCTCGGCAATGATCGGCAGGACGGGATTGAGGTGGCCGTAGGCCGGCACGCTCAGAAAGACGACATGCGCCATACAGATAAACCACGAACACGCCGGGCAGGGCGCCCCCTGGCTTGGCGTGAAGCAATAAAGCGTCCCGGTGCCTTAGGTCGGGACTGAGGCGTAGGCGGCAAAGAGCAGTCCGAGGGCGAGAAAGAACAGCAGCGAAAGCGAGAATGTCTTGAGCATGGCGATACTGAAAATCACGTGAGCGCGACTGCTCTACAAGATTCGCGACTCGTCGGAAGCGGCGCCGTCATGGGTTGGAATCGAAATAAAGGTGCTGCGACTTTTCGGTCGCACCGCTCAGATCAGCTCGATCGCGTAGTTCTCGATGACCGTGTTGGCGAGAAGCTTTTCGCACATCGCCGCGAGGTTGAGCCGGGCGGTGCCCGGGTCGGTCTCGGCGATGTCGACGTCGAACACCTTGCCCTGGCGAACGCCACCGATGCCGTCGAAGCCGAGGCTCTTCAGCGAGCCCGTGATGGCCTGACCCTGCGGGTCAAGCACGCCGGCTTTGAGGGTGACCGTGACGCGAGCTCTCAAATTGTCCTCGTGGTCGCGCTCGCGAACCGTAAAAACCGGAAGCCCACTTTTGCTGCTCGCGCTGTTGAGAAGCTCTACTGGACCAGACGGGGTCCGGTCGTCAGCGCGTTGTCGGTTTCCACAAGAATGCCGAGCCGCTGGGCGACTTCGCGGTAGGCGTCGACGAGCCCGCCGAGATCCTCGCGGAAGCGGTCCTTGTCCAGCTTGTTGCGGGTCTTGATGTCCCACAGCCGGCAATTGTCGGGTGAAATCTCATCGGCGAGAATGATCCGCATGGTGTCGTTCTCGTAGAGCCTGCCGCACTCGATCTTGAAGTCGACGAGCTGGATGCCG
>CAZNAE010000193.1:0-4249 GCA_964570695.1 uncultured Devosia sp. | reverse complement strand
AGATCGTCATAAGTGACGCCGAGATTCTCCTGCTCCTGCGCCCAGTCGAGCGGAGCCGCGGTCTTGTCGAACACACTGAGCGCCGCCTGATAGGCATCGACCGACTGCAGCAGCGCCGCATTATCGGACTTGCGCGAGCCGATTGCCTCGAGGGCGTAGCCGAGCTGGTTCTGGGCGTTGCCCCAGTTCTGGGGCGTAGCGGCCTTTGAATAGACCGTCAGCGCGGCCTCGAAGTCGGCCTTTGCCGCGAGCGCACTCTGGACGCCGTCTTCCTTGTCCGACAGCGACAACAGCGCCGTGCCGATATCGTATTGGATGTCGGCCCAGTCCTTGGGCGACCTGTCCTTGGTGTAGTAGGTCAGGGCCGACTGGAACGTCGTTATGGCGCGGTTGTAGTTCGCCGCCTCGCCGTCCCGGTTGCCGATCGCGTTGTAGAGCTCAGCCAGATTGTACTGCGATGCCGCGAGGCTCTGCGCCGACTTGGCCGCGCCGTAGCCGTCGATGGCATGCTGGTAGGCCGCCACCGCCGCGAGATCGCTTTCGGTCCCCCATTCCCAGCCCCCCAGCATCTGCAGCGTATGGCCGATCCGGAACTGCGCATCGGCCCACTCGCCCGGCACGGTATCGAAGGGCGAGTGGCTCAGCTCGACATCGTACGCCGCCAGCGCATCGCGCGCCGAGGCAGCATCGTGCGTCTTGTCGGCAATCGCCTCCAGCGTCCGTCCCAGCCAATAGTTGGAATTGCGGATATCGGGTTCCGATTGCAACTGCTGGTAGCCGGCGACGGCCTGACGGATCGGATCGAGCGCCGCGCTCAGTTCGGCCGCATCGCCTTTCAGCATGCCGTGCCTTTGGAGCACCTGCCCGACATCGTACTGCATGTTGGACCAGCCCTGCAGATTGGCGTCTCTGGTCCAGACTTGCGCCGCCGCACGGTAGGCCGCCGCGGCGGCCAGATAATCATCGGCATCGCCGCCGAGATCGGCGATCTGCCTCAGGCCGGTGGCCAGCCAGTTCTGCCCCAGCACCCAGTCGCGCGGATCGGTTTCCTTGCTGACCAGCGCCAGGATCGCCTGGTCCTCGGCCACCGCTTGCTGCGCGATTTCGACAGTGCTGGTCAGATTGGCGAGCGTCTGCAGCGTTGTTGCCACCCAGTAGTGGGCGTTGGCGAGCGGCCCGGTCGCCCCCATCGCCACGTAGCGCGCCAGCGCGTCGCGCTCATCGGCAAGACCTTGCCGGATCGTGTTTGCGTCGGCCGTCTGCGAGCCGATCTCCGCCTCGACGTTGCCGAGGTTCAGCCGCCACGACGCCGCGTACCGGGCGTAGACATTCGGATCCGTGGCCGCGATGACATCCCGGTATTCCTGCACGGCCTTCTTCAGCGCCCCGACGTCGCCGTTCATCCGGCCGATGCTGAAGTCGCCGTTGGCGACGCTTGAAGCGCGCATCGCCCAAGTGAAGGGGTCCTTGTCGCGATCGGTGGCGTCGAGCGCCTCCTGCGCCGTTGTCGTGCCGAGCGCGACGACCCGGGCATCCTGGCCGTACCAGCCCCATGCGTGCAGGGCGTCCGCCATGCTCGAGTCGAGCTTCGCCCAATCGTCGGGATGGTCGGCCTTCGTGTAGTAGCGCAACGCCCCCGCATAGGCGGCGACGGCCTGCTTGGCCAGCGGCACATCGGCGTTCTGGTTGGCGAGGCTTTCGAGGGCATCGGCGAGTTGCCCCTCGACCTTCGCCCAGCGCTCGGGGCTGGTGCTGGAATCGATGCCGGCAGCGAGCGTCTTGAGGCTCGCGACCGCCTCCTCGAGGTTCGGGTTGTAGTCCTCGAGCGAGCCGAGCCGCTGCAGGTTCAGCGCCCGGCTCTCCTCGATCTGCTCGACCACGTCCGGTGCCAGCGTGTCGGAGGCCTTGAGCAGCGAATTGTACTTTTCGAGCGCGCTTTTGACCGCGCTCGTGTCGCCATTGTTGCGGCCGTAGAGCTGCTCGGCGTCCGCCGCCAGCTTCAGATAAGTTGCGGCCGCCGCCTGGTCGGATTTTTCGACCTGGTGGTAGGCCTTCATGTACTGCTCGGTCTCGGTCTTGTAGTCGAAATTGAGATCGGCGGTCTGCGCGTAGTTGGCATAGAGCGCCGCGAGCTTGGCCCGGTTGTCGCGGATCTGTGCCTCGAGATCGTCCTGCTGCTGCGACAGGGTATCGGCCCGCGCCGCCGCCTGCTTGCGGTAGTCGAGCGCCAAATCCATCGCGCCTTCCGACTGCGCCCGGTCGGCGAGATCGGTGAGCCGCTTCGCCTCCGGATCGTCCGCCACCGCCGCAATCGGCGTCTTGAGGATGCTCGCCAGCCGCTGCGCCCCCTCCTGTACCTTCTGGTCGATATTGGTCGAGCTGGTCGGATCGATCCCCAGCACCTTGAGCATGCCGTAGAGCGCATCGAGCGGCACGTCGTCGGCCGTGGCGATCTTTTCGACATAGGTCTTGGTCGGGTCCGGCGCCTTGGCGACCGTCAGCAGCAACTGCCGCCGCCCTTGCTCGATCGCCTGGTCGTCCGCATCGCCGGTCTGCGGCACGGCACCGAAACTGAGGATGCCCAGCAGCGACGAGTTCACCCATGGCAATTGCCGCGCCTTGGTCTTGAGATAGACCTCCTGCGCCACGAGCGTCATCAAATCGGAAAAGCTGTAGCCGCCGGCGCCGAAATGCTTGAGCAGCGCCGCCGCATAGGGCGAATGGCCGCTGTCGATGTCGCCGTCGTCGGCGGTCTGTCCCGGTGAGGCGGCAAAGCCGATCGCCATGCCAAGGCTGTCGGCCGGCGCCACGCCATCGACCACCGGCGCCGGTCCCTTGGCGTTTGGCACCATCACCGCCGGCGGCGCCGGCGCTGCCTGACCCGGCAGCTCGATCATCGCGCCCGAGGCGAACGGGCTCGTCCGGCAGGCGTCGAGCAGGACGATCGAGACCTTCGCCGCCTGCCGCAACTGGTGCAGCAGATCCTTGACGGCGATCAGGCTCGCCCCCGCTGCCTGCGGCGTCGACACGTCGGCATCGACCGGCAGCAGATAGTCGTCGCCTGCGACCTCCACCCCGTGCCCGGAATAATAGACCAGCGCGACGTCCGCATTGGCCGCCTGCGCCACGAAGCGCTGGATCTTCCGCTCCAGCCCGTCGCGGTCGTCGTCGAACGACGGCGTCACTGTGAAACCCATGTCGTGCAGCAGCTTCTGCATCGACTGCGCGTCGGCGATCGGATCGGTGAGGCTCACGACATTGTCGTAATCCTGCTCGCCGATCACCAGCGCCACCCCGCGCAGCGGCGGCGCGTCGGCCCGCGCCGGCGCAACAGTAATCACCAGCAGCAGCAGCGCCGCGAGCCAGCGCCCGACCCTCATGGCGTGCTCGCGATCGCCGCGTCGAACTGCGCCAGCCGGCCCTGGAAATCGGCGTTGTAGCTGTCGTCGCGGCTCTTATAGACGTCCCACGCCGCGGCGATGTCGTCGCGGCCCTGCTGCATCATCGCCTTGTCGTGCGTCTTCAGCCCGAGCAGCCCTTCGGCCATGCCGACATAGTTTTCGAGCTCGGCCCAGTCGAACGGCACCGACGCCTTGGTCTTGATTTCCTGCGCCGCCTTGTAGTCGGTGATCGCCTCACGCACCTCGTTCGGATCGCCATCCGGCGTCGACGCCTGCGCGTGCAGGTTGAAGCCGATGCGGTACATCGTGTCCGCCCAGTCGGCCGGATATTTGTCGCGCGTATAACCGGTGAGTGCGGTGCGGTACGCGGCGGTCGACTGGTCCATCGCCGCCGTCTCGCCACGCGTGCCGAGGTTGTAGAGCGTCAGCCCCAGATTGTAGTTGAGCCGCCCGACTTCCGCTGGATCGCTGTCGAGCGAAATGGCCGACAGCGCGTCGCGATAGGCGACCACCGCGGCGTCGAGATGCGCCGTGTCGGTCTCGCGCTCGCCCATGTTCTGCAACGTCTCGGCATAATGCTTGGTCGAGAGCAGCCATTCGGCCGGCGCCGTAGCGCGGGGAAAGCCCTCGAGCGACAGGGTGTAATTCTCGATCGCCTGGGCGTAGGATTCCGTGCCCTGCTCCCGGTCGCCGAGCGACTGCAATGCGTTGGCGATGGCGTAGTGCGCCTTGGCCCAGAGCAGCGACGGCCGGTCCTTGTCCCAGACCCTGAGCGTCGCCTGCCCCGCCTCGACCGCCTGCTGCAGATGGTCCGGATAGACCTCGTCCTGCCCCAGTTCCTGCAGCGC
>CAZNAE010000192.1:0-4330 GCA_964570695.1 uncultured Devosia sp. | reverse complement strand
GGGGTCAGAGACCGTGGGCGAGCGGATTTTCCAGTTCGCACCCGCAATGCTGACCTTCAGCGAAGAGGCCGCCCCCGTCACCCCCAGCAAGCCAAAATGATGGGAAGGGACGGCCAGCCGCCCGGGGGGGCGGGTGCCGGTCAGGGCGACACGGGCTTCGGCTAGGCCGCCAGCACCCGAGCGGGCGATCATTTCCGAGGGCGTGCCAACGGCCTAGACCTCCCCAGAGTTCGGAAGGGCGAAGCGATCGGCCTGGGCGACCTCCTCGACACAACCGACAGCCCGGTCACCGCTGCCGCACATGGGCTGCCAGGTTGCGCCGCGCCGCCGCGTCAAAGCCCGGTAGTCGGCTCGTCGAGGAACCGACTACGCGGTTCGGGCACAAATGCCTGCGCGGCTGAGCGCCCCCCTAATGGGCGCAATCGACCAGATCCGTCCGGACTGGTTAGGCCGCTTCGGCCGGCCGGGCCGAGGCCTTGCGCGCGCGGTCCTGCCGACGAGTCAGGAAAGGCAATATCAGGCTGGCCAGGCCGAAGGCCAGAACAGCGCCCAAATCCGCCCCAATCAGCCAGCGCCCCCAGCGCAGCGCTTCGGCATCGGCACCGAACCAGCCGTGATCGCCCCAAAGCAGGACACGTCCGCGCTGGCCATTGGCGGCGCCAAGCAGGATAGACTGGCCGAGGTCGACCCCCGTCGTGCTGGCGTCCAGCCAGAGGATCACCTGATGGCTTTGCCCCGCCGTCATGGGGCCGAGTTCCAGGGCCGCCATACCCGTCGAGGTCGTGGTAACCTTGACCTTCTGTCCGTCAACCGCGGCCAGCAGGGCGCCCGGCACGGTCAGTGCAACATCGTCGGCGCCATTGGTGCTGGTGACCGACCCGCTGACCGTACGGCGGAAGGATCCGAGATCCAGAAGCGCCGACAACTCGGGGATGTCATGCATCATCGCGCGAATCGCGACTGAATTCATCAGCCGCGGCAGCACGATCGTTTTCACCTTGTTCACCGCATCCGACTTCAGCGTCAGGTTGATCGCCAGGTCGTCATCCAGCCGTTGTTGCAGTTCTTTGGTCATGTAGCCCGCCACCCGATCGGGATCGACGCCCGTATCCGGCGGCACGGGGAAATCCTGCACGGTGAGTTCGGCCTGAAGCGGCGGCGACAAAAGTTCGCGTGCCCCGCCCGCCATGACCAGCAGCCCTAGCGCCGACGACAGGATCAGGCCCAGGGCGACGAGAAGGTGCCAGGTGCGCATGCCGTCTCCTTGAAGCGTCGGGGTGAGCCTAGAGGTGTCAGCCATTGGAAAGGCCGATAGCCAAGATTGGCCCCTAGACCTGTGCCGCCTCAGCTGCCGGGGCCCCGGTCAGCGCCACGTAGGCGTCGGTGAGGTTGTCGGTGCCGGACTTGGTGATCAGATCGGCGGGGGTGCCTTCGCCGATGATCTCGCCGCCGCGGATCAGGATGATGCGGTCGGCATGCGCCAGCTCCTCGACGAGATGGGTGGCCCAGAGGATCGAGGTGCCATACTGGTCGCGCAACGTCTGCATATGCTTGACCAGCATCTGGCGAGTGGTGGCATCTAGCCCGACCGAGGGCTCGTCCATCAGCAGCAGATCGGGTTTGTTGAGCAGCGCGCGGGCCACCTCGACGCGCCGCTGGTTGCCGCCCGAGAGGTTGCGCACCGGCTTTTTCAGCAGATCGCCGATCTCGAGCAGGTCGGATACTTCCTTGAAGCGCTCCCTGGCGGGGGCGCCGTGCAGCCCGAACAGGGCCGCGTGGAAGGCGAAGTTCGCCTGCACGGTCATGTCGAGGTCGATGGCGCGGGCCTGAAACACCACTCCAATGCGGCTCAGGATTTGCGGCGCGTGCTTGCGGTAGTCGAGGCCGAACAACTCGACGCTTCCGCCATCGGGCGCGAACAGTCCTGCCGCGATCTGGAACAGCGTCGATTTGCCGGCGCCGTTCGGCCCGAGCAGCCCGACGATCTCGCCGCGGGCGATCGACATCGTCACGCCCTTCAGCGCTTCGGTGCGCCCGTATTTCTTGACGACATTGTCGAGGTCGAGGACGGGAACGGTGTCGGTCACAATGTCATCTCAATGGTTGGAAAGGAAATTTCGTCGGTGAGGCGGGCAATGTCTGCAATACTTCGGGTGCCGCGCAGTCCGGGCAGCGCCACGTCGCCGACGATCCGGGCCGGCTTGCCGTCGAGCAGGATGGCGCGGTCGGCGAGGCGCGCCGCGTCCTCCGGCAGATGCGTCACCAGCAGCACGGTCGGGCGCGAGTCGCGCACCAGGTTGAGGAACACCCGCTGCACGTCGTTGACGAGATGGCGGTCGAGCGACACGAACGGCTCGTCGAGCAGCAGTAATCGCGGATTGACGGAGAAGGCCCGGGCAATGGCGGCCCGGCGCTGCATGCCGCCGGAGAGCTGATGTGGGTAGGCCTTCTCGTAGCCCGCGAGCCCGACGCGGGCCAGCAACTCCCTGGCCTCGGCCGACGTCGTCGCCTCGCGCACGACACGGATATTGTCCTCGGCAGTCAGCCACGGCAGCAGCCGTGTGTCCTGGAACACGAAACCGGCGGGCTGCGCATCGGCCGCAGGAACGCCGTCGATGCCGATCGTGCCCTCATAATCGTTGTCGATGCCGGCGATCATCCGTAGCAGGCTCGATTTGCCGACGCCGGACGGACCGACGAGCGCCACCACCGAGGAGGCCGCCACGTCGAGGTGAAAGTTCACCATCAGCGGCGCCGGCAGCACGGGGAAGCGCTTCACCGCGATATCGATTTTCAGACGGGGTCCGTCCGCCATTTCAATGCCCAGTGTTCCAGCGGTCGCATGATGCCGTACTCGAAGACGATCACGACAAGGATAAACGCCGTCGTGTAGGCAAGAATGCCCTTGATGTCGAAAAATTGAAACAACGCCGCGATCCGAAAGCCGATGCCGCCGTCGCTGCCGATGACCTCGAACACCAGAACGATCTTCCAGACCAGTGCGAGGCCGTTGCGCGCGGCCGCCATCACATAAGGCGTCAACTGCGGCACGAAGATGTAGCGCAGCCGCCGGCCGAGCGGCATGCGGTAGGCCAGCGCCAGCTCGTCGTAGTCGCGGGAAAAACTGCGCACACCCTCACGGATGGTGACGATCACCAGCGGGATCTTGTTGATGATGACCGCAAGGATCAGGGCGAATTCGGTCAGCCCGAGCCAGATATAGAGCGCGATGGCGATCACCACCGCCGGCATATTCAGCCCGATGATCACCCAGGAGGCGAACAGCCGATCGGCAATGCGGACGCGGCCCAGGATGACGCCGATGACACCGCCGATCGCCATGGCGACAACGAACGCGATGGCGGCGCGGCTCAGCGTCTTGCCCATGTCGGACAACAGCTTGCCCGAGACGAGGAACGTCCACATCTGCTGGGCGACGGCGATCGGCGTCGGAAACAGGTGGTTGGTAAACACCATCGCCGCGATCTGCCAAACGAGCAGCAGCAGCAGCGGGCTGATCAGTTCCCAGGGGACATCGCGGCGAGAGCGGACGGCGACGGTCTCCGGCCGGACGGTCGGGCCGGGACCGTCCGGAGAATGGTCTATTTCTGGTAGCCTTTCCAGAAGGTGCCGTCGGCAATGTCGGTCGCGTCGCCGACCACGTCGCTGCCGCCGAATTTGGCCAGCAGGGCAAACGCGTCGGTTGCCGGCTTGATGTCGTCGGGCGAGTATTTCAGCACGATGCCGGCGCGGTAATCGTCGCGCAGCTGCTTGAAGAGGGCGTCATTGTCGCCAACGTTCATCACCGGTCGGATCTTGTCCCAGATGCTGTCGTCGGTCATCAGGGCCTGCTTGGTCTCGAACGAGGCATCGAGGAACGCCGTGAGATCGGCGGATTTGCTCGTCGCGGTCGCATCGGAGAACACCCAGCCGAGGAGCGGTGGCGTCTCCGTCACCCCAAGGGCGCCGAGCATTTCGGCTACGGAGACCAGCTCGGCCTTGCCGGCGAGCTTGGCCTTGGCATTCCAGTTCCAGAGGTTGAGCGAGGCCTGGGCCTGGCCGCCCGTGAAGAGCTCGTTGACCAGCGGCGGCGCGCCGAATTTGGCGCTGACCTCGGTCGTGAGGTTGCCGCCGGTTTCCTTGTTGTAGTAGGCCGCGAGGATCACATAGGTCTTGTCGGCCGGGCTGCCGGAGGCGGCCAGCGTCTTGCCCTTGAGATCGGCGACCGACTTGATGCCTGCGCTCGGGTCGACCATCAGGCCGCCCACCGCCAACGAGTGCGGCACCATGGTGAACATGTTGCCCTGGTGGCGCTGCAGCGAGACCCAGA
>CAZNAE010000191.1:0-4418 GCA_964570695.1 uncultured Devosia sp. | reverse complement strand
TGCTCGCCATCGCCCGCGTCACCGGCGAGACCGCGCCGCTGCTGTTCACGGCGCTCAACAACCAGTTCTTCTCGACCGATCTCGGTGCGCCGATGGCCAACCTGCCGGTGGTGATCTTCCAGTTTGCCACCAGCCCTTATGACGACTGGCAGAAGCTCGCCTGGGGCGGGGCGCTGCTGATTACCGTGTCGATCCTCATTCTCAACATTGTCGCCCGGTGGGTTTCCGGCGCAAAATCGAACCTGCAGTAAGGAAGTGGCGATGGATATGGTCAACACCGAGATGCCAACCAGCAACGTTCCGTCCGCCTTTGCGCTCGCCGCAAGCAAGACGGCGACGCACCCGATCAAGCTCGAGATCAAGGACGTCCGCTTCAACTATGCCAACGGCTTCGAGGCGCTGCACGGCATCAATCTGGTGCTGCGCGACAAGACGGTGACGTCGTTCATCGGCCCATCCGGCTGCGGCAAGTCCACGCTGCTGCGCATCCTCAACCGCATCTATGACCTCTATCCAGGCCAGAAGGTCACCGGCGAGGTGCTGCTCGACGGTCGCAACATTCTCAGCAAGAACGAAGATTTGAACCTGCTCCGCTCGAAAGTCGGAATGGTGTTCCAGAAACCGACGCCGTTCCCGATGTCGATCTACGACAATATCGCCTTCGGCATCCGCCTCTACGAGAGCATCTCGAAGTCCGAGATGGACGACCGCGTCGAAGCCACCCTGCGCAAGGCCGGCCTCTGGGAAGAAGTGAAGACCAAGCTCCAGCAGAGCGGTCTCGGCCTTTCCGGCGGCCAGCAGCAGCGTCTCTGCATCGCCCGCGCCATTGCCACCAAGCCCGAAGTGTTGCTGATGGACGAGCCGTGCTCGGCGCTCGATCCGATCGCCACGGCGGTGATCGAGGAACTGATCGAAGAGCTGAGCCGTGACTATTGCATCGCCATCGTCACCCACAACATGCAGCAGGCGGCGCGCGCCAGCCAGTACACCGCCTTCATGTATCTGGGCGACCTCATCGAGTTCGACCTGACCGAGACGGTCTTCACGCGACCGACCCAGAAGCGGACGCAGGACTACATCACCGGCCGCTTCGGCTGATAAGGACATCGACATGCCCAACACGCTGAACCAGCATATCGTCACGTCCTACGAGGACGAACTGACGGGCCTTGCCGCTTCGATCTCGGAGATGGGCGGGCTGGTCGAGGCCGCCGTCGCCGACGCGACGCGCGCTCTGCTGAAGCTCGATCATGCCGCCGCCAAGGAGATCATCGCGCAGGACAAGCGCATCGACGAAATGCACCGTTCGATCGACGACATGGCGGTGTCGATGATTGCCCGGCGCCAGCCGATGGCCCGCGATCTGCGCGCCATCATCACCTCGATCCACGTGGCGGGCGATCTTGAACGCGTCGGCGACATGGCCAAGACCATCTCGCGCCGGACGCTGCAGATCGAAGGCCTCAGCCTGACGCCGAAATTCTATAATGGCGTCAAGCATATGGCGGACCTGATCCTGCGGCAGCTGAAGGCGGCGCTCGATGCCTACTCGGCGCGCGACGGCGCCGCGGCGGTGGAGGTCTGCAACGCCGATGACGAGATCGATGCGCTCTACACCTCGCTGTTCCGCGAACTGCTGACTTACATGATGGAAGACCCCCGAAACATCACCCAGTGTACCCATCTGCTGTTCTGTTCGAAGAGTCTCGAACGCGTCGGCGATCACGCCACCAACATTGCTGAAGCGGCATTCTATCTCGATACCGGCCGGCAGATGTCGGCCGCCGAAGAACTGCACCGGACCCAGATCAAGGAATAGGCACGGCCCATGACCGCGACCATTCTGATCGTCGAGGACGAAGCCGACCTCAGCGAGCTGATGCGCTACAATCTCGAAGCGGAGAGCTTCCGCGTCGTCACCGCGGAGAGCGGCGACGAGGCGGTGGAACGCATCCGCGACGGCGTGCCCGACCTGATCCTGCTCGACTGGATGCTGCCCGGCCTCAGCGGCATTGAGCTCACCCGCCGCTGGCGCTCGCGCGAGGAGACCGCCCGCACGCCAATCATCATGGTAACGGCACGCGGCGAGGAAGAAGAGCGCGTCCGCGGCCTCGCCACCGGCGCCGACGACTATATAGTCAAGCCCTTCTCGATGCCCGAGCTGGTGGCCCGCATCCAGGCGCTGCTCCGCCGCTCGAGTCCAGCGCTGGTCACGAACGTACTCAAGGCCGGCGACCTCGAGCTCGACCGCCAGAGCCACCGCGTCCGCCGCGCCGGCCGCGACCTGCATCTTGGGCCGACCGAATACCGGCTGCTCGAGTACCTGATGCGCCACCCCGGCCGCGTCTACTCGCGCGAACAACTGCTCGATGGCGTCTGGGGCAACGACGTCTACGTCGACGAGCGCACCGTCGACGTGCATGTCGGCCGCCTGCGCAAGGCCATCAACCGCGGCCGCGAAGCCGACCCGATCCGCACCGTGCGTGGGGCAGGTTACGCGTTCGACGAGAGATTTGCGGCGGTAAGCTGACAGGTTTTGTGCTAGGCGCTCGGTCCTTCAACCGGACGCCATTCGATGACCGTGCCACCTGTTATTCGCCAACTCACCGCGAGCGATGCTGCCGCGTTCCGTGACCTCCGCCTGGCGGGGCTGCAGGAGTCTCCGACCGCGTTCGGATCGTCATACGCGGCGGAAAAGGACGGCACGGTCGAGACCTTTGCAGGCATCATCGGGCGAAATTATCTGGCGGGTGCGTTTGTGGATGGGCGGCTTGTCGGGGTCGTCGGCTTCTATCAACTGAGCGGCGAGAAGGTTTCGCACCGTGGCAATATCTGGGGCGTCTATGTCGACCCCGCCCACAGGGGCAATGGCATCGCTCGCCTCTTGATGGAGAAGGTGCTGGCGCACGCGAAGCAAGTCGTCAAGCAGGTGCATTTGGGTGTTGTGACGGAGAACGAAGCGGCGCTCGCGCTCTACAAACGCCTCGGCTTCGTCAGCTACGGCATCGAACCGAAGGCGCTGCGGATCGCTTCGCGCTTCTACGACGAGAACATGATGGTCTGGCCCGCGGACTAGCGAGCAAAAGGTGTGCCCGCCCTCGTGGTTCGACAGGCTCACCATGAGGGCTTAGGCGGATATGCGATAGGAGGCTCAGTAGAAACCCTCATCCTGAGCCTGTCGAAGGACGAGGGTTTCTGGCGCGACGCCCGCGGCCTAAACTTCGCGCATGGAACTCCATGTCTGCATTCTGCGCTGTGCCGAGGGCTCCTACTATGTCGGCTGCACCAAGAAGGACCCGCAGGGGCGCGAATGAGAGCACAATCAGCGCAACAAAAGGTCACCAACCGGCATAAAATGAGAAACCCTCATCCTGAGCTTGTCGAAGGACGAGGGTTTCGGGTGCTTGGCTAATCCAGTCGTGAGGAGGCATAGCGAGCAAATGCCAGGCAGCCTTATCGCTTCTTCTTCTCGAGCTGGTGATAGGCCCGGCGCGAGTGGAAATCGCAGTAGGGCTTGCCCTCTTCCGAGTGCTGGCCGCAGAAATAGAAATCGGGGGTCAGCGGGTCGCCGATCGGCCATTTGCAGGTGTGCTCGTTGAGCTCCAAGAGGCTGAGCCGATCCTCGACCGGGATGAACAGCTCCTGCAGCTGCGGCGCGACGTAGACCTCGCGCTCGAAGTCTTCCGAGATCTTGAGCGCGGTCGCGCCCTGCGTGGCAGCACCGGCCGACATCGAGCGGCGCTTCATGATGGCGCCGAGCGACGAGCCGCTGGACGACGAGGTCGATACGCGGCGGATGCCACCGGTGCTGCGCGGTGCCGTGCGGGCGCGCGGCGTCGAGCTTGCGGGCTTGGCGCGGCCGGTCAGCTTCAGCCGGTGCACCTTGCCGATGACCGCGTTGCGCGTGACGCCTTCGCCCAGCACGCCGGCGATCTGGCTTGCGCTCAGACCCTCCAGCCAAAGTTTCTTGAGTAGCTCGACGCGCTCTTCGGTCCAGCCCATACTTTATCGCTCCTAACCGCCTTCGAGACGGAATCCCTCACCGGGCTGACGCGGGAG
This sequence comes from uncultured Devosia sp., assembly GCA_964570695.1. Lineage (GTDB taxonomy): Bacteria > Pseudomonadota > Alphaproteobacteria > Rhizobiales > Devosiaceae > Devosia_A. The sequence continues at coordinate 359 of CAZNAE010000191.1, read as the reverse complement.
GTGCAATCAGCCGAAAACTCTACTCATCGTAGGTCGGAAGGGTCCGCCACACGAGATATCGTGCCCCAACGCCATGGATACTACACGGCCCGCGAATCCGGGATCAAGAGTCCGTTCCGGCTTTCCCCGGGGAAAACCCCCAAGGCGTGATCGCTGCTCCAGCCCCTGAGTCAAATCAGGCACTTGGGTTGGCAAAGTTGACTTTGACGGACCGCCTAGGCATATCTCGGCCGCCCCAACGCGCGCCCATAGGCCGCGCGTTTTTGGTTTTTGTGGGGCTTTTGTCACATCAATCTCATGGAGCAGATCATGTCCGCGCTGTACGGCACCTACGCCAGATCGCCACTCGCTTTCGAGCG
>CAZNAE010000190.1:0-4445 GCA_964570695.1 uncultured Devosia sp. | reverse complement strand
CTGCTCCGGGTCGAGCACTTCGAGCAGCGCCGAGGACGGATCGCCGCGGAAGTCCTGACCCATCTTGTCGATCTCGTCGAGCAGGAACAGCGGGTTGGATTTGCCCGCCTTCTTGAGCGACTGGATCACCTTGCCGGGCATCGACCCGATATAGGTCCGCCGGTGGCCACGGATCTCGGCCTCGTCGCGCACCCCGCCCAGCGACATGCGGATGAACTCGCGGCCGGTGGCCTTGGCGATCGATTTGCCGAGCGAAGTCTTGCCGACGCCCGGAGGGCCGACAAGGCAGAGGATCGGCCCCTTGAGCTTACCGGTGCGCGACTGCACGGCCAGATACTCGACGATCCGCTCCTTGACCTTCTCGAGGCCATAGTGATCGGCGTCCAGCACTTCCTGGGCATAGTTGAGGTCGCGCTTGACCTTGCTCTTCTTGCCCCACGGCAGGCTGAGCAGCCAGTCGAGATAGTTACGCACCACCGTCGCTTCGGCTGACATCGGGCTCATCGTCTTGAGCTTCTTGAGCTCGGCGTCGGCCTTGGTCTTGGCTTCCTTCGAAAGCTTGGTCTTCTTGATGCGGTCCTCAAGCTCGGTGAGCTCGTTCGAGCCCTCCTCGCCGTCGCCCAACTCGCGCTGGATCGCCTTCATCTGCTCGTTGAGGTAGTACTCGCGCTGCGTCTTCTCCATCTGCCGCTTGACGCGGCTCCGGATGCGCTTTTCGACCTGCAGCACGCCGATCTCGCCCTCCATCAGGCCGAGAATCTTCTGCAGCCGCTCCGCGATGGAAACGGTCGACAGCAGATCTTCCTTCTCGGTGATCTTGATGACGAGGTGGCTGGCGATCGTATCGGCCAGCTTCGACGCATTCTCGATCTGGCTGACGGCGTTGACGACCTCGGCCGAGATTTTCTTGTTCAGCTTGACGTAGTTCTCGAACTCCGTCTGCGCCGAGCGGGCCAACGCCTCGATCTCGACAGCATCGCCCTCGGGCTCGGCAAGCGCAGTTGCCTCGGCCTCGAAATAGTCCTCGGTCTGGAGGTACCTATCGATGGTCGCGCGGTGCAAGCCCTCGACCAGCACCTTCACGGTGCCGTCCGGCAGCTTCAGCAGCTGCAGGACCGAGGCGATCGTGCCGGTGGCGAAGATATCGTCCGGCTTCGGATCGTCGTCCTGCGCATTTTTCTGGGTGACGACGAGGATGTGCTTGTCGTCGCGCATGACCTCTTCAAGCGCCTTCACGGATTTCTCGCGCCCCACGAACAGTGGCACGATCATCCCTGGGAAAACCACGATGTCTCTGAGCGGCAGCACCGGGTAGACCCGGTCGCGATCGAATTCGGCGCCGTGGGAGGTGACGTCCGACATATCTTATCCTTTCCGGGGCACGCGGGAGGAAGGAGGAGAAACGTGCCCAAACAGCAATCAAGCGCAGTCCCCTCAATGGGCGGCCATCCTGATTCTGCTTATTAAATAGGGTCTCACGCCAGCGACACAAGTCAACCTGCACGGGCTTTCGCCGGTGCAGGCGAGCTGTGACCCTGGCGCATCGGCAACAGTCAGGTAACCGCTGGCCTTGGTCCAACGTAGCGGGCACGTGGGCGGATCAGTGCGCCGCTTTCCACCTGTTCGAGCATATGCGCCAGCCAGCCCACCGAACGGGCCAGCGCAAAAATCTCCATCGGCGCCGTTTCCGGCAGATTATGGGCCGCCACCAGCGCCGCCAAGGCGAAATCGACGTTCGGGCGTTCGCCCAGCACGGCTTCGGCCGCATCCAGCAAGCCGGCATAGGCCGGCGGCAGGTGCAGCCGCCCGAGCAGCGCTGTCGCCCGAATGTCACCGTCCCGATACAGCCGATGGCCGAAACCCGGCACGGCCCGCCCCTCGCCCAGCCACTCGCGCAGGGCATCGGTCGGGTTGGCACCGCCGCGAGCAAGGTCATCGGCCAACGCCGCGATCGCCTGCGAGGCGCGCCCGTGCAGCGGCCCGCTCAGCGCCGCAAGCCCGGCCAGCGCGCCTGCCGCCAGCGACGCGCCGGTCGAAACGGTGACCCTGGCGGCAAAGGTTGAGGCATTGAGCTCATGGTCGGCGAGCAACACCAATGTGGCCCGGAGGTCGTCCGCCGCCGCCGGGCGATGGAAATGAGCCGCGAGACGCTGATGCTGCCGACCGGCACCGGGGGACATGATGGCGTCAGCGACCGTGGCGAGAATTGCAGAGGCGTCGGCACGAAGCGCGAAGGGGTTGCGGAGCACGCTGGGCGGATCGACCGCGGCTCGTTCGGCCAAGGCGACAAGTGCGGCACCCGTGCCCATCTCCGGGCCGGCACGAGACGTCCCTGAAGGCAAGGACGAGAAGCCGCCCCAGAGCAGCGCTGCGATGTCCTCGAGGCTTGCGCTCTCGGCAAGCGCGACCACATCCTGGCCGCGATAGAACAGCCGGCCATTCGCAACCGTCGAAACCGCCGACGGCAGCACCGGCTGACCCCAGTTGATCGCCTCGACCGCCACGGCCTCGGAGCGCGGACGCCCGCTGGTCCGGCGCGCCAGCCGGTCGATGTCGTCGCTATTGTAAAGGCTGCGCCGCGGCTCCGTCGGGTCCGCCTTCGCCCGGATCCGGCCCCGGCTGACATTGGCGTAGAGCGTCTGCGGCTTCACGTTGAGCCGGCGCAACGCTTCGGCAGCGGGCAGCCACATTGATTGATTCCATCAAGATTGACGTCAACTTGACTAAGCCTATCTTCCTGACAAGCCAATGAAAAGGAGCCTGCGGATGGCGATCGGTCTGGACGATGTGGTGGCGGCGGAGACAGCACTCTCGGACGTGGACGGGCTCGCGGGCCGCTTGACCGTTCGAGGTTGGTCGCTGGATCAACTGGCGGGACGGACCAGCGCGGAGGAGGTGCTGGCGCTGTTGCTCGGCGACTTGTTCGACGAAGTGCCGACCGCAGTAGCGCTCGGGGCCGCTCGCGCCGAAGTTTTCAACCGCCTCGCGCTTTTCTTGCCCGAACTGCACGACCTGCCGCTCTATGACGCTGTCCGCGCCCTGGTCGCCCGGTTGCCGGACGACACGTCGCTCGATACCGCGCTGCTGCTCGTCGCCGCTCCCGCCGTGTTCGTGCCTGCTCTGCTTCGGCAACAGGACGGCCTGACGGCAATCGCGCCGGACCCAGCGCTGAGCCATACCGCCGACATCCTCCGCATGCTCGGCCGCCCCGCGAACGCTGCTTCCGCCGCGGCCCTCGACACCTACTTTGTGACCGTCGCGGATCACGGCCTCAACGCTTCGACCTTCGCCGCCCGCGTCGTCGCCTCGACCCAGGCCGGGCTGACCTCGTCGGTGCTCGCCGCGTATGGCGCGCTGAAAGGTCCGCTGCACGGCGGCGCGCCCGGTCCGGTACTGGACATGCTCGATGCGGTTGGAACAGCCGAGCGGGCCGAGCCGGTGCTTCGCGTTATGCTCGACCGCGGCGAGCGGCTAATGGGTTTCGGCCATCGGATCTATAGGGTCCGCGACCCGCGCGCCGATGCGCTGAAGGCGGCACTCGGCAAGCTGCCGCCCTCGCCGCGCATCGAGCTGGCGCTCGCGACTGAAGTCGTGGCGCTACGCCTGCTGCGCGAGAAGAAGCCCGATCGGCCGCTCGAAACCAATGTGGAGTTCTTCACCGCTCTGCTGCTCGACGCGCTTGGCTTCCCACGCGACGCCTTCACCGCGGTGTTCGCCATGGGCCGCAGCGGCGGCTGGATCGCGCATGCCCGCGAGCAGGCGATGTCGGGCCGATTGATCCGCCCGAAATCGCTCTATGTCGGGCCGCGCCCGCGCGAAGCAGCCTAGGCCGCGGCCTTCGGCGGCAGATGCTGGCCGGGGGTGGAGAGCGAGATTTTGAGTTCTTCTTCTGTCATATCGGCCGGCACGTCGGCGAACAGCGGCGTCGACAAATAGCGTTCGCCAGTATCGGGGAGCATCGCCAGAATGGTCGAGCCGGCCGCCGCCTTCTCGGCGACCTTCAGCGCCGCCGCGAACGTCCCCCCAGCGGTGATACCGACGAAAATTCCCTCTTTCTGCGCCAGTTGCTGGCTGAGCTTCATCGCCTCGGCGCCCGGAATCGTCAGGATTTCGTCGATCAGCTTCATCGTCTTGGCGTCCGAAGTGATCTTCGGGATGAAGTCCGGGCTCCAGCCCTGCATGGGATGCGGCTTCCAGGCTGGATGGCTGCCGCTCGCGGGCTGCGGCTCGCCGCTGCTGAGCATCGGAGCGACATCGGGCTCGGCGACGATGATCTTGGTCTCCGGCCGCTTGTCGCGGAGCACTTTGCCCACACCCTGCAGCGTACCGCCCGTGCCGAAGCCGGTCACGAAATAGTCGAGCTTCTGGCCCTCAAAATCCTTGAGGATTTCCTGTGCCGTGGTCTTCGAATGGTAGTCCGGATTGGCCGGATTTTCGAACTGCCG
>CAZNAE010000189.1:2959-4576 GCA_964570695.1 uncultured Devosia sp. | reverse complement strand
GCTGGGTCGCCAGTTGCGGTGACAGCTTCCAGAACAGCAGGGCCAGCTCGCGATAGGATAGCTTTTCCAGCTCGTGGACGCTGATGCCGGGTTCGATATCGAACAGGCTCACATCGACAATCGGCCCCGCGTCGACGCGCGCCACCATCTTGTGGGCTGTTACGCCGAACCGCCGCTCGCCGCGATAGACCGCGACATGCGCGGGGCATAGACCGGGCAGCGACGGCGGTCCCGGATGGAAATTGTAGGCGCCGTGGCCCAGTGCATCGAGCACCATGCCGGGCACGATGACCGGCGTGGCGAAGCCGATCAGCCGGGCGTTCAGGAGCACGTCGCGCGGGATCACGAGTAGATCCTCGAGCGTCGAGACCGGCACGATCCGCACGAAAGGGGCGCAGCTTTGGATGCGCGACACCAGAACCGGGCACTCGACCGGTCCCGACAACACAATAATGGTCTGCAGCATCCCACCCCCGCCGCGCGACTCGCCTGCCGCCGCGACCCAAGTGAGCGCCCCGAACTTTGCGCCAATCTGGACTGCAGATTAACTCGGCCGGCGAGCGGGGCGGCGAAAGCGCGATTGGTGCTGGCGCCAGGGACGGATCGGCGCGAAGCTGGATGGAGGATTCGTGGGGGATTGCGATGATTTATCTGCTGCTTTTGATTTTGGGGATTACCGCTGGCCTCCGGGCCGCGACGCCGCTCGCGGCCGTGAGCATCGGCGCCTATCTGGGCTGGATCGACCTCGGCGGTACCTGGGCCGCTTTCGTCGGCCACCCGATCACCGCGGCGATCCTCGGCATTGTCGCCATTGTCGAACTGATCGGAGACCAACGGGCGAACGGTCCGAGCCGGAAGGTGCCGATGCAGTTCGGCGCCCGAATCGTCGCCGGCGCCCTTGCCGGCATGGTGCTCGGCATTCCCTCCACAGCCTGGATCGCCGGCCTGATCCTCGGCGCCATCGGCGCGGTGCTCGGCACGCTCGGGGGTTACGAGGTCCGGCGCATGCTGGCCAAGGCCCTCGGCCGCGATCTGCCTGCGGCGCTCATCGAGGACGCGGTGGCGGTGATCGCCGCGTTCCTGATGGTCTATCTGGCTTGAGGTTGGCGCGACTGTTGCCAGCGCGTATATTCGCGGCATGAACAAAGTCGATCTCAAGCATCTGGCATCCTACGACGAGGACTTTGCGCTCTGGGCGGCCGAGCAGGGCGCCCTGCTGCGCGCCGGCAAGCTCGACCGCGTCGACCTGGAAAATGTCGCCGAGGAGATCGAGAGCTTGGGGCGTAGCGAAAAATACGAAATCGATAATCGGCTGGAGATCTTGATCCAGCACCTGCTGAAATGGGAATTTCAGCCCGAAAGGCGATCCAACAGTTGGCGTGCGAGCATCCGAGAGCAGCGCATCAAGATCGAACGTCTTCTGGACGCGAGCCCCAGCCTGAGCGCTTACCCCGCCCAGTCCGTGCCTGGCAGTTTCACTATCGGCCTAGACAGCGCGATTTGCGAAACCGGCCTGCCGGAGACGGCCTTTCCAGCGACATGCCCCTACCACAACCGAACAAATCCTAGACGAGGCATTCTGGCCCGGACACGCACCGGAATGAGAGTGCTTGTCAC
>CAZNAE010000189.1:0-2859 GCA_964570695.1 uncultured Devosia sp. | reverse complement strand
ACCAAGGGCACCGACGCGACGCTGCAGGACGTGACCGAGGGGCTCGACGCGGCGCCCGTCCTCAGCTGCGCCGAAGAGGTCGACACGCCTTGAACGGCGCGGCAACCGCCGACCGTTGCGATCCTCTTTTACACCCGCACCTGAGCCGCTAAGGTCGATAAATGCTGCGCGCCACCACCTCCCTCCCCGCCAATCACGGCAAGGGCAAGCCCTTCGACCGCATGACCCTGACGCACGACCAGCGGCGGCTGCGGCGCAAGCTGCTGACGCTTCCCAAGGGCGAAGAGGTGATGGTTGATTTTCCGGACGCGGTGACGCTCGAGCACTTTGGCGGATTGTTGCTCGATGACGGTCGGATCGTGGAGATCGTCGCGGCGCCCGAGCCGCTGTTCGAGGTGACCGGCCGCGGCGGCGAGCATCTGAGCCAGCTCGCGTGGCACATCGGCAACCGCCACATGTCGGCGCAGATCGAAAAGAAACGCATTCTCGTGCCGCGCGACCATGTCGCCAAGACCATGCTGCTCGGCCTCGGCGCGGAAATCCGCGACGTACTCGAGCCGTTCTCGCCCGAGCGTGGCGCCTATCACGAGCACACGGCGCATTGATGAGCGACACCGCGTCCCTGCAGCGATTGCTGACCTGGTTGTCGCCGGCCTTTCCGGTTGGCAGCTTCGCCTGGTCGCAGGGGCTCGAGACGGCGATCGTCGATGGTCGGGTGAAGACCGGCTCGCAGCTCAAGGACTGGATCTGCGGGGCGCTGACCCATGGCGGCCTCAGGACCGACACGATCATTTTGGCGCACGCCCATCGCGGCGCCAGCGACGCGGCATTGTTGCAGGAACTGGCCGATCTGGCGCTGGCGCTGACGGCGCCAAACGAACGGCAGATGGAAACGACGCTCACCGGCGAGGCGTTCGGCATCGCCGCGCGCGCCTGGCCGTCCGATGTCTATACGCGCCTGCCGCAGCCTTGCCCCTACCCGGTGGCCGTCGGGGCCATCGCGTCGGCGCACCGCATCGGGCTCAGCGAGACGCTGATCGGCTATCTCACCGCCAGCGTCCACGCGCAGGTCTCGGTCGCCGTCCGGCTGGTGCCGCTCGGGCAGACGGCGGGCCTGCAGGTGATGGCGGGTCTGGAAGCCACCGTCGCGGCCCTCGCCGCGGCGGCGGCAACCGCGAGCCTCGATGACATCGGTGGTATTGCCTACGCGGCCGAAATTGCGCAGATGCGCCACGAAACCATTGGAACGCGAGTCTTCCGCTCATGAACATGCTGGTCGGATCGCTGACCTTTCTGCCGCTGCTGATGGCGGCGTTTGCGCATTTCATCTGGGCCTTCGGCTTCACCTGGCCGATCCGCGATGAGGCGCTGCTGGTTCGCACCGTCGTCGGCACGCCCGGCGCAACCAGAATGCCGAACCGGCTGCTGACCTTCGTCATCGCGCTCTGCATCCTAGCGGCCGGTATCGTCGCACTGTCGATTGCCGACCACGACAGCGGCGGCGTGCTGTGGACCATCATCGGCGCGCTCCTCGCGCTGCTCTTTCTCGGCCGCGGCATCGTCGGGTACACGCCGCGTTGGCGCGCCGTCCATTCAACCGAGCCGTTCGCCTCGCTGGACCGCAAGACCTACTCGCCGGTCTGCATGTGGATCGGCGCCGGCTTTGCCATTCTCGTCATCATGAGGTTGCTATGAAATCCCTCAATGGTCCCCTCCGCGTCGGCATCGGTGGCCCCGTGGGCTCGGGTAAAACGACGCTCTGCGAAATGCTGCTCAAAGCGATGCGCGACCGCTATTCGATGGCCGTGGTCACCAACGACATTTACACCCGCGAAGACGCGCTGATCCTCAGCCGCGTACAGGCGATCAGCGAGGACCGCATCGTCGGGGTCGAAACCGGCGGTTGTCCGCACACGGCCATCCGCGAGGACGTGTCGCTCAATCTCGCCGCCATCGCCGACCTCAACCGGCGCTTCCCCGACCTCGACATCGTCCTGATCGAGTCCGGCGGCGACAACCTGGCCGCCACCTTCTCGCCCGATCTGGCGGACGTGACGATCTACGTCATCTCGGTTGCGCAGGGCGAGAAGATCCCGCGCAAGGGCGGCCCGGCGATCACCGGGTCCGACCTGCTGGTGATCACCCACACCGATCTGGCGCTCTATGTGAACGCGAGCCTCGAGGTGATGGAGGCGGACACGCAGCGCGTGCGCGCGGGTCGTCCTTACGTCTTCGGCGACATGCTGCGCCGCGAGGGCCTCGACGAAGTCATCGCCTTCATCGAGAAGATCGGCGGCCTGCAGCCCGCGGTCGCCGCGGAGTAATGCCCGGCTACTTCCGGATGCGGCGCGACCTCCGCCTGCCGATCGCGCCGGCCCCGCTGCCCGAAGGTATCACGCTGCTGCTGTTCTCCAAGGAGACGGCCCACGCCGCCCGCGAATTGCTGAAGCGGATTTATCCCGAGGGCCTCGGCGACAACAATATTCCATTCGAGGGGTTCTGGGACTGGCTGACGACGGATGCGGAGTTCGATCCGAGCCTGATGTTCATTGCGGCTGCAGACGAGAAGGTGGTTGGGCTCTGCCATTGCTGGAGCAGCGCCTTCATCAAGGACCTCGCCGCCGATCCAGAATTCCGCCAGCGCGGGCTCGGCACGGCGCTGATGACCTTGGCTCTCCACGCGTTCAAGGCACGTGGCGCGACTTCAGTCGATCTCAAGACAGACGTCGAAAACGAGACCGCCCAGTCGCTGTACCGGCGGCTGGGCTTCGAGGTGGTGGAGCGCGTGGAAAGTTGACTGTGTCCCTTCTCCCCTGCGAGGGAGAGGGGACACGGCACCGAGTTTGTCAGGCCTGCTGC
>CAZNAE010000188.1:0-4611 GCA_964570695.1 uncultured Devosia sp. | reverse complement strand
CGGGATGCGAACGGGGCATCACGGAGGGGGTTCGGGCAGGGAGCAAGCCGTTGCTTCCTGGGTTGGCCGGTTCCTGCACGCTCAAGCGGTGCCGGCCTTCCACAAACCGATCGCGACGGGCGGGACGATAGTCCCACGCCTATTTTCGCCGGTCTAACCGGCATACGGGACAAAAGTCCCGCCCGCGCCGCATCTCGATGCGGCGGAGACCACCCAAACCCGGAAGCCAATCGGCTGTCCGGCGCTTCGGCCTGTCCGAATACCTTCGCTTCGCGGTCGCAGAATCAGCTTGCCCTTCCTATGTTCCACGTGAACAAAGCGGGCACGAATGACCGAGCTTTCCGACATCGTTGCGGTGATGGTGAGCGTCTCCGTCGAGGGGCCGTATTCCTACCGGGTGCCGCGCGGCATGCAGGTCGAGCGCGGCTCGATCGTTGCCGTGCCGCTGGTCGGGCGGCTGACGCTGGGCGTCGTCTGGGGCGCTCCCAAGGACAATTTCGCGCACAATCGGCTCAAGGACATCGAGCGCGTCTATGACGTGCCGCCGCTGCCCGACGAGCTGCTCAAGACCGTCGACTGGGTGTCGCGCTATACGCTCGCGGCACCGGGCCTCGTGCTGCGCTCGGTGCTGCGCTCGTCCGACGCGCTGGAGCCCGAGCGGCAGGTCACCGCCTATCGCAAGACCGGCCGCGAGCCCGAGCGGACGACGCCGGCGCGCGAGCGGGTGCTCGAAACCGTGGCCGACGGCCTCGCCTGGGCCAAATCCGCCATTGTCGGCGCCAGCGGCGTGTCGGCCTCAGTGATCGAGGGGCTGGAACGCGCCGGCGCCCTCGAACGGCTGGAGGTCGCCGCGCCGCCGATCGTCCTCCGGCCCGATCCGGACGAGACCGCGCCGACCCTGAATGAAGAACAGGCCGCGGCGCTGGCGCAGATACGCGCGCTCGATCCGCGAAAATTCGGCGTGGCGCTGCTCGATGGCGTCACGGGTGGCGGTAAGACCGAGGTGTTCTTCGAGGCTGTGGCCGACACCCTCCGCGCAGGGCGGCAGGCGATGGTGCTGCTGCCCGAGATCGCGCTGACCCATACGTTTCTCGAACGCTTCGCCCGTCGCTTCGGTACGCGGCCGGCCGAGTGGCACTCCGACATGACGCCGAGCCAGCGCGCCCGCACTTGGCGGGGCATCAACAACGGCACCGTGCGGGCATTGGTCGGGGCGCGCTCGGCGCTGTTCCTGCCGTTCCACGAGCTCGGGCTGATCGTCCTCGACGAGGAGCATGATGGCGCGTTCAAGCAGTCCGACGGCGTCAACTACCACGCCCGAGACATGGCGGTGGTGCGGGCGAAATTCGCCGAGGCGCGGGTGATCCTCAGCTCCGCGACGCCCTCGGTCGAATCGCGCAACAACGCCAATACCGGCCGCTACAGCCACGTGCTACTCACCTCGCGCTTCGCCGCGGCGGCGATGCCCGACATCACAGCACTCGACATGCGCGAGGAGCCGCCGGACAAAGGCCAATGGATCGCGCCCCGGCTGGCCCGCGAAATCTTCGCCACCCTCGATCGCGGCGAGCAGGCGCTGCTGTTCCTCAATCGTCGCGGTTACGCGCCGCTGACCCTCTGCCGCGCCTGCGGTCACCAATATCAATGCCCCGATTGCGATGCCTGGTTGGTCGAGCACCGCTTCCGCGGCGTGCTGATGTGCCACCATTGCGGGCACGAGCAGAAGCGCCCGAAGATCTGCACCGAATGCGGCACCGAGGATTCGCTGATCCCGATCGGGCCGGGCATCGAGCGGATCGCCGAGGAAGTCGCCATCCGCTTCCCCGAGGCGCGGACGGTGATCCTCAGCTCCGACATGGGCTCGAACAGCCAGCTCAAGGATCGTTTCGCCGAAATCGAAAAGGGCGAGTACGACCTGGTGATCGGTACGCAGCTCGTCGCCAAGGGCCATCATTTCGAGAAGTTGACGCTGGTCGGCGTGCTCGACGCCGATCTCGGGCTGGCGCATGGCGATCCGCGGGCCGCCGAGAAGACCTTCCAGATCCTGACACAGGTGACTGGGCGTGCCGGCCGTGCTGCCAAGGCCGGCCGGGCGTTCCTCCAGACCTATCATCCGACCCATCCGGTGATCGAAGCGATGGTCAAGCAGGACCGTGAGGCGTTCTACGCGCACGAGCTGCAGGTCCGCGAGGACGGGAATCTCCCGCCCTTCGGCCGGCTCGCGGCGCTGATCATCTCGGCCAGTGAGCACGACGACGCGATGGGCTACGCCCGCACCCTGCTGAGTGCCGCCCCACAGGCCGACGGGTTGCGCCTCTTCGGCCCCGCCGACGCGCCGGTCGCCATGGTCCGGGGCCGCCACCGGGTGCGGCTCCTCGCGCAAAGCCCCAAGGACTTCGACCTCAGCGGCTACGTCCGCTTCTGGCTCAATTCCGCCGACCGCCCAAAGGGGAATCTCCGCATCCAGGTCGATATCGACCCGATGAGTTTCTACTAGGAAAGCTGGCCTACTGGCTGACCCCCTCAGCCCCACTCGAGGTCAATGTTCGCGAAGTCCGGGCCAGTCATCCGCTGTCGGATCGCCTCGAGGCGTGTGGCAAGGCCTTCGTCGAGCCACTCGTGCGTCTCAACGAAAATGCGGCCCACCGAGCGATGGGTGCCCCTATCGAGGAAAGCCTCAAGCACTTCGGCTTCTGCGCCTTCAATGTCCATCTTCAATAGGTAAACGGGCTCGCTCAGGGCGCTCAAGAAGGCGAGCAGGTCGATTACCTCGATCTCGCCTACGGGCTCCGGTCGATGGTGTTTCATGAGCACGAAGGATGAGGCGTCGGACACCGGCTTGCCCTGTGCGATCTTGTGATAGAAGGCCGCGCGCCGATCCGAGGCGCCAACCGCTCTCGGAATAATGGTGACGCGGGGCTCATGTTCGAACCGCCGGTGAAGTTCGGCGAGGCACCCGGCATCAGGCTCGAAGGCGATGACACGCAGGCCCACCTTGACCATCGCAGCCGTGATGTCGCCGACGTTGGCCCCGCAGTCGATCGCCAGCGCACCGGCGGGAGCCGCAAGAAGATAGCGGCGAAAGTCATACATGGACTTGCGGCCGGGATCGTTCTTCCAGCGTCGGTAAAGATGCCAACGCCACCACATCGCGAAACCCGATTCGTCGGCCCGCATCGCTCAGGCGCCTCTGCTACCCGCCAACTTTGCTTTGAGCACGAAATCGAACACCTCGCCATTGCGTCCCGAGCCCCCTTGTGGTGAGGGATTCAGGTGGGAACTGCACGTCCCCCCACCTGGCTTCTCGAGACCTTCGGTCACGCTTCGCTACCCTCCCTATAAGGGCGAGGGAGAACGGCGGCTATCATGCGTGCTGACGGGTGCGACAACAGTGGCAAAAATCCCCGGTCTGCGCGCCTTGCGCACCCTTAAGTCCCCATGTTAGAGGGGGCGCGGTTTCGGGGGCTGGTGGGCCGCCCCCGGCGTTTCAGAGCGTCGGCAATCGCCCGTTTCGTGCGGGTTTCGGACGCGACCAGCGACAGGGTGGAGCGGCATTGGCAGAGCAGAATTCGGTGCTGACCCAGATCGCGCGCCCGTATGCGGCGGCGCTGTTTGATCTCTCGCAGTCCGAAGGCTCGCTGGACGCCGTCGAAGCCGGGCTGGTTGATCTCCAGAAAATGGCCGGGGAGAGCGAGGATTTCCGTCGCTTCCTCCGCTCGCCGGTGATCAACGCCGAGGAAAAATCCGGCGCCATCGACGTGATCCTCGCCAAGGCCAACACGGCGCCCACTGTTTCCAATTTCGTCAAGGTGGTGGCCCGCAACGGCCGCCTCTTCGCCCTGCCGGCGATCATCAAGGCGTTCCAGGCGCTGACCGCCAAGGGACGCGGCGAGATTTCCGCCGATGTTACCTCCGCCGCGCCGCTCTCAAGCGCGCAGCTTGCCGCTCTCGCCGAGACGCTCAAGCAGACGATCGGCAAGACCGTCACCCTCACCGAACATGTCGATCCCTCGCTGATTGGCGGCCTCCAAGTTAAGGTCGGCTCGCAGATGATCGACAGCTCCCTCAAAACCAAACTCGCTGCGATGAAGATCGCCATGAAAGAGGTCGGATAATGGATATCAAAGCCGCGGAAATCTCTGCGATCCTCAAGGACCAGATCAAGAATTTCGGCCAGGAAGCCGAGGTGTCCGAGGTGGGGCAGGTGCTGAGCGTCGGCGACGGTATCGCCCGCGTGTACGGCCTCGATAATGTGCAGGCCGGTGAGCTCGTCGAGTTCCCGGGCGGCATCAAGGGCATGGCGCTCAACCTCGAAACAGACAATGTCGGCGTGGTGATCTTCGGCGCCGACCGCGGCATTAAAGAGGGCGACACCGCCAAGCGGACCGGCGCCATCGTCGACACCCCCGTCGGCAAGGGCCTTCTCGGCCGCGTGGTCGACGGCCTCGGCAATCCAATCGACGGCAAGGGCCCGATCCAGTTCACCGAGCGTCGTCGCGTCGACGTCAAGGCGCCGGGCATCCTGCCGCGCAAATCGGTGCACGAGCCGATGTCGACCGGCCTCAAGGCCATTGACGCGCTGATCCCGATCGGCCGCGGCCAGCGCGAGCT
>CAZNAE010000187.1:0-4720 GCA_964570695.1 uncultured Devosia sp. | reverse complement strand
ACCCAGAGCGCGACCGATTCCGTGTCGGTCTGCGTCTTGGGCAAATAGCCGTCCTTGGCCAGATCCTCCAGCAGCTCGCGGAAATTCTCGATGATGCCATTGTGGACGATGGCGACCTTGTCGGTGGCGTGCGGATGGGCGTTGCCTTCGGTCGGTGCACCGTGCGTCGCCCAGCGCGTGTGGCCGATGCCGATCTTGCCGTCGAGCGGCTCCATGCCGAGCTTGGTCGCGAGATTGCCGAGCTTGCCCTCGGCCCGCCGCCGCGCGATGGAACCATGTTCCAGCGTCGCGACGCCGGCGCTATCATAGCCGCGATACTCAAGCCGCTTCAGTGCATCGACCAGCCGCGGCGCGACCGCCTCAGTGCCGATAATCCCGACGATCCCGCACATCAGCTTTTCCCCTTAGCAGCTTTCTTCGCCAGCGCCTTGGCCCTGAGCGTTGGCGCATAGCCCGGCTTGTTCTCCTGCCGCGCGCGCCCGAAGGCGACCGCGTCGGCCGGCACGTCATCGGTGATGACGCTGCCCGAGGCCGTGTACGCCCCGTCGCCTATCGTCAGCGGCGCCACCAGCGAGGCGTTCGAGCCGATGAAGACGTTCGAACCGATGGTCGTCGTGTCCTTGTTCACGCCGTCATAATTGCAGGTGATGGTGCCCGCGCCGATGTTGGTGTTGCTGCCGATCACCGCGTCGCCCAGATAGCTCAGATGCCCCGCCTTGGTTCCGGCGCCGATCTTCGATTTCTTCACCTCGACGAAATTGCCCAGATGCACGTCGGCCCCGAGTTCTGCCCCGCCGCGAATCCGCGCGAAGGGGCCGATCGTCGCGCCGACGCCGATCTTGACGTCCTCGATGTCGCAGAACGAACGGATCTCGACATTGTCGCCGACTTTTACCTTCGGCCCGAACACCACATTCGGCCAGATCGTCACGTCGCGCCCGATCTCGGTGTCGTACGAAAAATGCACCGTCGACGGATCCTTCAGCGTCACGCCGGCCTTCATGAAATCGTCGCGCCGCAAGTCTTGGAACTGGGCCTCGGCCTTCGCCAGCTTCGACCGATCATCGACGCCGATGACTTCATTCGCGTCGGCGACCGTATACTCGACCCGCCGCTTGTCGGCATTGGCGAGCTCGATGGCGTCGGTGAGGTAGAACTCGCCCTTGGCATTGCTGTTGCCGATGCGGTCGATCACCGACTGCAGCACCGCGCCCTTGAACCCCATGATGCCGGAATTGGCGAGCCCAACCCGCCGCTCGGCTTCGGTTGCATCCTTGTGCTAGCGGATCGCAAGCAGCCGCGCCCCGTCCGTCAGCAGCCGGCCGTAACCCGTCGGATCCTCCGGCTCGAAGCCCACCACCACGATATCGGCGCCCGCATCGAGCTTGGCGGTGATCGACGCCACGGTCGCCGGCGTCACCAGCGGCGTATCGGCGTAGAGCACGATAACATTGCCCGATGCGGTCGCGAACGCCGCCCGCGCCTGCCTCACTGCGTGCCCGGTGCCGAGCCGCTCGCTCTGGGTGAACACCACGGCCGCCGGCGCCATCGCGGTAACCGCCGCGCTGATGCCCTCATGGTTGGGGCCGATCACCACAGCGATCTGCGTCGATCCCGCCGCCTGCGCCGCGCGAATGGCGTGCGAGACCATCGGCAGCCCGCCGATCTGGTGCAGCACTTTGGGGGTTGCCGACCGCATGCGGGTGCCTTCGCCCGCCGCCAGGATGATCGACAACAATTCCGCCATGCGCGCCCCGTTTTCCAACGCTGATTTGGCCGTATTTTATGTCAGCAACGTGTTGGGAATCCATTACATCGCCAGGATGGTAAACTCTAAGCGGACGCGCGATTCGATTGTGCGTTGCGGGGCATCGACTTGGCGAAGGCGACTGATCAGTTCCGGGCATCGGACGTAACCTTCTGGGGCGTCCTTACTCTCGTCGTCTGGGCCGTCGCCGTGCTCGGCGCCAATATCTCGGCTTTCATCCCCAACGGCGTGCTGGGCGGCCTCCACGCCTCACGCCTCGACGGCGCCAACCTCAGCCAGTTGCGTACTCAGATGGCTGATCTCGAGACCCGGTCGGCCGAACTGAAGCAGGAAAATACCGTGCTCCTGCAACGCTTCATGCTGACCGAACAGGCAAGCGGCGACATCACGCGCCGCGTCGGCAACCTCGAGTTGACCATTCCCAAGCTCATTGAGGCCAACAACAACGCCGACAACGTCGATACCGGCAGCGTCACCGCCTCGACCGGCAAGACCCCGACAACCAGCTTCGACGCCGACGGCGGCTCCGTCAGCTACACCCAGACCCCGCTGAGTGGCGACGCCTCGCCCGCCGCCGCAACGCCCCAACCGATGCCGAAGGCCCTCACCCAAGTCACGCCGGATCCCGGATCATATGGGATCGCCCTCGGCCCGCCGATCGACGCCAATGAGGGCGACGCGGCCTGGCAGGGGATGAACACCAAGGTCGGCACCCTGCTGGTCGGCCTTGGTCCGCTGCTCAGCAATGTCGAGGGCTCGGCCGGCAAACGCCTCGTTGCCGGCCCCCTGGCGACTGAAGCCGACGCCCGCGAGCTATGCGGTCACATGGCGAAGGTCGGCATCGCCTGCGCCAGCGTGCCGTTTGTCGGCGATCCGCTCAACTGAGCGAGCCCGCCGCCTCCGGCATGTCGCTGGCCTCGATCATTGCTTCGGTCTCTTCCTCGAAAGCCAATGCGATCACATCCGGTCTCTCACCCGGCCCCGGAATCTCGTGCTTACCAAATCCATCGTGCGCATTGACGTTCAGGCGCAACGGAACTGGCCGCAGGGCGGCGAGGCAGTTGAACCCACCCAGTTCGCCTCGAACCACCACCAATGTCGACGGATGAAAAGCAGCAAGCTTTTCATAGACTTCTGCAACGGTCATGCCGTTCAGTAACGGCAAGGCCCTAGTCTTCGCGTCGACTGCCATTCGTCCCCCGTCATGGCAAAGCGCAATCTGGCTGATATTGATATTCACAATATCCGATATAGGCAAGTCGCAGGACGACTATCCCCATTCGGTCGAAACGCACCGACGACTTGCTGTAGCGGCGCTATCTTGGAGATTGCGTCAGACCGAAAATATTACCAGCAGGATCCTCGACATAGACTACCTTGCGGCCATCCGGCAGCGCCTCGATCTTGTCGATCGCCTTGCCGCCCGCGGCCACGACTTCCGCAACGGTTGTCTCGATCGCGTCCGTGCCGAACCAGATGATCGCCGGCTGCTTGCGATAGCTCCGCGCCATCACCGCTCCGGTCTCGCCCGCATAGTCCCGTCCGCCAGCAGCATCGTGTAGTTCGGAATGAATCCCGCTGGTTCGGCGGTCCATCCCAAAATCTTCGCATAGAACGCGGCCGTTCCATCGACGTCGTCGGATGTGATCTCGAAATGTGCAATGCGCAGCATGCTGTCCTCCATGTTTTGAAAGCAGCATCGCGCAAGTTCGGCGTGATGGGAATTGAGCTGACATTCGAAGGCGCCGTCGACCTGGCTGCGCGTGAATGTGATAGCTCTGGCGACATCGAAGGTCCCGGAGCTGATCTAACTGTGCCCGATCACCGAAGCCGGCCCGCTTGATCCCCTGGAAGTTGCTCGACACCGCGACGGTGCCAGACGGCGGCGGCCAGCTGCGGCTCATGCAGCGCGGCGCCGAATTCTCGATCATGGCCGGCTCGATCGAGCTGATGAACAGCCGCCTCAGTGGCTCCGAACAGGCCCTCGCCGACCTGGCCTTCGCGCTGATTGCCGATCGTCCGCGTCCCGATGTGCTGATCGGCGGTCTCGGCATGGGGTTCACCCTGCGCGCCGCACTCACCGCGCGGCCAGAGGCGACGATCACCGTCGCCGAACTCGTACCGGCAGTCGCCGCCTGGGCTCGCGGTCCTCTCGCCGGCGTCCTCGGCTCCAGCCTCGATGACCCGCACGTTCGGCTGGAGATCGCAGACGTTGCCCGCCTCATCCGCGCGCACACCGCCGCCTACGATGCCATTCTACTCGATGTCGACAATGGCCCGGAAGGACTGACCCGCGAGGGCAATGAAGCGATCTACTCGCGCGCCGGCTTGCGCGCCGCGCACATCGCCCTACGGCCCGGGGGCGTCCTTGCCGTCTGGTCGGCACATCCCAGCGCCGAGTTCACCCGGCGGCTCGTCACGGCCGGATTCGCGGTCGATGAAATTCCCGTCCGCGCTCGCGGCAGCAAGGGCGCCCGCCATACGATCTGGCTGGCAAAGCCGCCAGCCTAGCGACCGCGGGCCTTCCGCGCCGCATAACGGCGGTCGCGCTCAGCCTTGCGTTCGGCTTCCTCGCGCACCAGGCGATCGGCTTCCTCGCGTCGGGCTTCAGCCGCGGCGCGCTCAGCCTCGTCCTTGGCGCGCGCAGCTTCGGCAGCGGCCCGCTCGGCCTCTTCCTTCTTCGCCTGCTCGCGCTCGAGCCGCCGCGCCTCACGCTCGGCGGCGGCCGCGGCTTTCGCCTTGAGATCGGCTTCGGTGGGTTTGGGAACCGACTGAATCTTCTTCAGCAGCTCTTTCTTGGCTTCGAGCGCTGCATCGCGGCGTTTGGCAAATCCGGTATCGGGTGGCTTCGGCACGGTCGTCTTTCGAATTGCAAGTTGGTAGGCCGGGCGGGAATCGAACCCGCGACCATTCGATTAAAAGTCGAATGCTCTACCCCTGAGCTACCGGCCC
>CAZNAE010000186.1:0-4744 GCA_964570695.1 uncultured Devosia sp. | reverse complement strand
GGGCGGCAGTAGATTTTGTTAGCGGATTGATCTAGTGGGGGTTTTGGCGGTTTTCCTGACCCGATGGCCGGTATCATTCCGGCGCACGCCGGACTCCAGTGCTCGGAAGGCTGGCAAAACCCGATGCCGTCGGACCCATCAGCGATAGTCGGGCAGCGTCATCGGCAGTGGCCGGCATCGAGCCGTGGATTCCGGCGTGCGCCGAAATGACGACGGTGGGTGGGGTGAGGCTGGTGCGAGATGCAGCAAGACGCGAAACGCGGTGGGCGGTGCTCTCGATGATGCCCCTCCCACCGAGTCATGGCCGGGCTTGACCCGGCCATCCAACTGCGCCCTCCGGTGGGTCCCCGGGTCAAGCCCGGGGATGACGACTGAGAGATCGGCGGCGACGGGTTTGGTTTGGCGAGGGCGCGTGCAATCTCTCGTTGCTATGCCGCCATAGCACCGCCGATCGATAAACTTGTCCGCATCCGGGCGCCGCTTCTTTCATCGGGGGCGGGCAGTCTGCGGGCCATGAACGCCGTGATCATTGCTCTCAGCGTCGTGCTGCCGCTGCTGCCGATCGTGCTGTTTCCGACCAAGTTCATTGGCCGGGGCGGGGCGTGGAAGTTTGTCGGCGCGGGGCTCCTCGTCGGCATGATGATGCTGCTGTTCTTCAGCCTGCAGAGCGCCACCGACGACACCGCCAAGGCAGGCGGCGATAGCTCGGCGCTGGCGGGAATTTCGGACGCCGATCTGTCGGCGCTGCAGAAGCTGTTCTAGCGGCCGTAGGGACTTCGATGCTGCAGCCAGTCACCTTCTCCCCTTGAGGGAGAAGGTGCCCGAAAGGGTGGATGAGGGGTTGCCTCCACATCCGTACCGACTGGGCCAACCCCTCATCCGTCGGCTGCGCCGCCACCTTCTCCCTCAAGGGGAGAAGCGAGGCAATTGCGAAGCCCGAGTCAGCGACCGGCGAGCCAATTGTCGCCAACATCCCGCTCAGCGGCGGCATTGGCAAGGCGATGATGGACTGGATCGAGACCGAAGCCCGCCGGCTCGGCTGCCTGATGCTGAAGCTCGAAACCCGGGCCGAACGGACGCGCGCCCGGGCGTTCTACAAGCGCGAGGGCTATGCCGAGCCGGGCATCGTGATGGTCAAGCCGCTGCCGGCGCCTGGGGCGATGACGGTGGAGGATTTGATGGCGAGGGGAAGGCGGTAGGCGGGCGGGGGGTGCGCTACGCTACGTGCCCAGTGGATCGCACGCCGGCCTCGCCAAGCGCTGATACGTCTCTACGCCGACATCTTGGTTGCCTGTTTGCAGTCCTAGGCCGCAGGTCCTTGATGTAGGTTGTTGTGTTGCTTGTTGAGGGGAACAACCCTCCGAGGCACTACTACTTTGACGACCCTTCCTTGGAGAGATCAAGCAGACTCGCGTACAAGCACCGCATACGCAGGAAACTCTTCCATGTCGCTTGTTGGACCGAATGATACTTGCCCATGTTGGAGCGGCAAGAAGTTCAAACATTGCTGCCGCGGCCGCATCAACTGGGACGCGATCATTCGAAGCGGCCGAAATCAAGCCCCATACATGTCGATTCGGGGGCGGAACATCCTCTTCGCTGGGGCGATTGGTGACGCGCTGCAGCTCAACAAAGTAGGGGCGACGGTCGACCTTAATAACTACAAAAGAGCGTTCACAGATCGGGCGGTCGTCAAGATTTACGAAGCAATCATGGAGCTTTGGTCTCCTGACACCGACATTGCCGAACTCCTTGAACGATCAAAGTCCGATGTCGCTGGCCTCTATGTCGGAGACTACAGCCCGGCGTACCTTCATAGGGCAGTAGTAAGGCATTCTACCTACGCCTCAAAGATACTGATAGTGGACCCGTTCCAACATCCGTATACGACGTCGAATAAGTATAATCCAATTCTAAACCCTGGCCAACATCGCGGCCAAACATTGCGGAATGTAAACCTCTTTTTCTCGCTGCTTCCTTGGATTGACGAGGGGCTGCTGGAAGTTGTGCGAACACCTGCCGACTTCAGCCGGAAGCTCGCGTGGCAATTCATGGAGAATGCGGAACGAATTCGCGGCGAACCCGAGATTGCTGCGGCGGCCGACGCCGGTGTGAATGAAATAAGCGAGAGACACATGGAGCAATTCAAACAGCGTAGTCTCTTGCTGAGCGCTCCAGACCAATATCTGCGGAAGATAATGCAGGACAGTGGCATTGTCCGAGATTCTGCCGGGCAGGACGAGTTCCTTAGATATGTGCAACGGCTAAGAGACGCCGACCCGAATTTCTTGGAGCCCCTCAGTCCTGGAAAACACAGCTCTCAGCTTGAGATGATGTACACGGGAGGGACGGTTGAGGCCGCCCGTTTGACTGCGCAGATGGCTTCCGCCTATCTTTTTACCGACCTTGATGTGCGCTGGAAGCTGATTCAGGCGGACCGGGCCAACCACTCTGCCGAAACTTCGTTTTGGTCGCCATTCGCAAAATCCGTTCAAAACACGCGCCTGAGCTTTTTAAACAACGTCGGGCTTGAGCACGCACTTCGGCTGCGCCGTGAAAACCGATTGCTTGGAGTGCGCAACGTCATGCGCCAAGCGTGGAAAAAGGAGCAAACGGGCGATGCGTATGACGAGATAAACACGCTGGCCTTTACGGAGAACTTCGCAAGTGCAGTTGCTGAAGCCCAGTCAGAGTGGGAGCGAATCAAAAGTGATCTTGTGCGGTACACTGGCGTCGAAGCGGCCGGCAGCCTGACTGCGGCTGGCCCCCTGATAGCCTCCGGAAATGCCTTGTGGCTCGCCGGAGCTACCGTTGCGTTAGGTGCCGCAAGCGCCATCTACGCCCGGTGGGCGACGGCCTCCTTCTGGAGGCGGTTCCCAGCTGGGTTTTTCATGAAGCTCGATGACGCAGACTGAGAGCAGAATAGACGCGGCCGCGAGAACGTCAGATTTGTCGTCTGCTCACCACCCCGTGACGGACCGCCGCTGGCGCGCATCTCGTTTTCGTGCTCCCCTCCATTCAACCACAAAACAACCACGTCAGGACTCCCCATGGGCAAGCGCATTTCCCTCATCGCCTCGGACGGCTTTTCGCTCAACGCCTATACGGCCTCGCCTGAGGGCAAGGCGCGCGGCGGGGTGGTGGTGATCCAGGAGGTGTGGGGGCTCAACGGCTTTGTGCGCGGCGTCTGCGACCGCTTCGCGCGGCATGGCTATTACGCCGTGGCGCCGGCGATGTTCGACCGCGTCGACTATGGCTATGAGAGCGAAAACTACGCGCCCGAGCAGTTCGCGGTGATCGGCGAGCTGATGAAGAAATTCGAGCAGAAGACGGCGCTGCTCGACGTCGAGGCGGCGATCAAGGAAGCGGCGAGCGCCGGCAAGGTCGGGATCACCGGCTATTGCTTCGGCGGCGCCATCAGTTGGCGCGCCGCGAACGCCGGGCTCGGGCTCTCGGCGGCCTCGGGCTATTACGGCGGCGGGGTGGCCAACTACATCGACCTCGAGCCGAAAGTGCCGCTCGAGATGCACTATGGCGACCACGACACCGGCATTCCGCTCGAGCAGGTCGAGCAGGTGCGCGCCCGCCACCCCAATGTCGGCGTCTACCTCTACGACGCCGTGCACGGCTTCTGTAACAGCGACCGGCCGCAGAACTTCAACGAGGCCGCCTGCAAGAAGGCGAGCGCCCGGACGCTGGAGTTTTTCCACACGCATCTGGGGTGAGCTAGCAGTCGGCGACGACTGACAGACCGATGGTCACTCTAAAAGAGCATTTCATCTATCTCGAGGACGCCGTTGCCGCCGCCCGCGCGGCGCCGCTGTCGGCGCGCAAGGCGATGCTCGCGGCCACGCTGATCGATGCGTGGCCGGACCGGGCGTATGCGGCGGGGACGACGGGCGCCGAGGATGTGCTGGCGTACCGCGCGGACCTCGCGGCCAGGAGCGAGGCGTTGGCGCTGGTGTTTGCGCTCTGTGGGCCGGGAGCGGAGCGCCCGCGGTTGGTGACCGAGGCCGTCGAGGTGCCGATCAGCGAGTACCATCTGCTGAGCGTGCAGGACTATATGGTGAGCCTCTATAACGGCAATACAGTGCAGCGGGTGCGGATCGCCGTCGGCGCGGCGCGGCACGATGTGCACGAGGTGCTGGCAGAGGCGGTCGCGGCGTTGCGCTGACTACGAGTTAATGCGCCTCGTCCCAGTTGTGCGCGGAATGCGCATCCACTTTCAGCGGCACCGTCAGATGCACGGCGGGCGCCGCGGCGTCTTCCATGATCGAGACGATCATCGGCATGGCGGTCCCCTCGGTTCCGGCGTCGACCTCGAAGATTAGCTCGTCATGCACCTGCAGCAGCATGTCGGCCTTGATTTTCGCCCGCTGGAGCGCCGGCTCCATGCGGATCATGGCGCGGCGGATGATGTCGGCGGCGGTGCCCTGGATCGGGGCGTTGATGGACGCGCGTTCCACAAAGCTGCGCTCGGCCGGATGCGCTGAGTTGGCGTTGGGGAAATTGATCTTGCGGCCGAAGATGGTCTCGACGAAGCCGTCGGCCTTCACCTTGCGGCGCTGCTCGGCCATGTAGTCCTGGATGCCCGGAAAGCGGGCGAAATAGGTCTTGATGTACTCGCCCGCTTCGCTCCGCTCGATGCCGAGCTGGTTGGCGAGGCCGAATGCCGAAATGCCGTAGATAATGCCGAAATTGATCGCCTTGGCGCGCCGCCGCACCTCGCTCGGCATGCCCGCGA
>CAZNAE010000185.1:0-4770 GCA_964570695.1 uncultured Devosia sp. | reverse complement strand
CTACTACATCGGCGGCATCATCAAGCACGCCAAGGCCATCAACGCCTTCACCAACCCGACGACCAACAGCTACAAGCGCCTGGTCCCCGGCTTCGAAGCCCCCGTGCTGCTCGCCTACTCGGCGCGCAACCGCTCGGCCTCCTGCCGCATTCCCTTCGGCCAGTCGCCGAAGGCCAAGCGCGTCGAGGTTCGCTTCCCCGATCCGCTGGCGAACCCCTATCTCGGCTTTGCGGCGATGCTGATGGCCGGCATCGACGGCATCAAGAACAAGATCCACCCGGGCGACCCGATGGACAAGGACCTCTACGATCTGCCCAAGGAAGAGCTGAAGGCGATCCCGACCGTTTGCGGCTCGCTCCGCCAGGCCCTCGAGGAACTCGACAAGGACCGCGGCTTCCTTACCGCCGGCGGTGTCTTCGCTGACGACATGATCGACAGCTACATCGACCTCAAGATGACCGAAGTGATCAAGTTCGAGCACACCCCGCATCCGGTCGAGTACGAGATGTACTACTCCGCATAACCCGGCACGAAATCGCCGCAGGTGTTGAAGGGGCCCTCGCGGCCCCTTCGCTTTTGCGCGGCTTTCGGTGCCCGCGAAGCGAATGCGCGTGTCGAATCCGCAGGGATGCATTACGCACGAGCAACTCTACGGAAAAGGACCATCCAATGCGCCTCGCCGCCATCGCCCTCGTCACAACGCTCGCCCTCGCGACTCCAGCCTTTGCCGACGCCGCGTCCGACCTTGCCGCGGCCAAGGCGACCATCGCGGCTGCGAAGCTTTCGACCGAATCTGATCTCGATATGTGGTGCGGCGCAGCCTTTACGCTCGCCGCCGCTCACTTCACCTCGGGCGGAAACACGGCGGACGCGGACGCGTCCACAAAATCCGCCAGCGTCATGTTCGGCAAAGCCGCGCCACTGCTGACTGCCGATGGGGTCGCCGATGCAGATCTGGGCAATATCTCGACGCAATACATGGTCGTCGTCGACGCCCAGCTCAACGCTCAATCGGAACCGGCCGAGCACACCAAGGACGAATGCGCCGCGGCCGCGGCCGCCGAGTAGTCCGGGCGGAACTAAGCGACCTCGATATAGTCGCCTTGCAGGCGCGTGACGCGCGCCCACTCGTCGGGCGCGCGTAGCATCTCCTCGACCGTCTCGACATTCTGCTCGTTGACGAACTGGACGGCAAAGCCGACCTCGAGCCGCCGGACGACGCGACAGACGACCTTGCCCACTGCCAGCGGCTCGCCAATCTCGGGTTCGAGATCGGCAGAAACCGCCGCGCCGGACACCGACATATCAATAATGAGGCAGGGCAAGACCTCGCCGCTTGCCGTGACCACCGCCGAGCGGGGCTCGCGGGGCATGAAGCGCTTGTGCTCGCGCTTGTCGGTGACGCCGGCAAATGTTCGCTTCTTGTACCAGTCGATCTTGGCGACCAGCTTCTCGCGGCCTTCTTCGTCGGTTTCAATATCGATGCAGTACCCGCCATCGATATGCCGCCCAACGTGACCGCGCAGCGTACCGAACGGGGGAAAGTATACGCTGATCGCCTCGCCGATGGACCCTGTCACCGGCGCCGAGGCCACGATCACTTTGGCGGAAATGCTTTGCAGCCGACATGCGAAAATCTGCACGCCCCGCGCCCGCACGCGGCTGGCCAGCGTGTAGCGCCCCATCAGCGCGCCGATAAAGCGCACATCTGCCATCTTACCGGTAGAAGCCGGCATAGCCGCACCCCCGTTTTGCGGTTCGACGATCGCCAAGGTCCAAACGATATCGTTTGAACCCTAAATATCAGGTTGACGATCGGGGTAGATTGCATTCGCCTGTGAAGCAAAGAACGTCTCGGGGCTGTCGACTTCCACGAGGCGGTTCCGGCGAATTTCGAAGAACCGCGTGCCAATGTTCCGGACGAAACTGCGATCGTGCGACACGAGGATCGTGCTCGCTGCATGTTCCAGGATTTCGGCCTCCAGCTGTTCCTGTCCGGCGATGTCGACGTGGTTCGTCGGCTCGTCGAGGAGGTAGAAGTTTGGCTCGCTCAAGCGAAGTGCCAGCAGCGCCAGCCTGGCGCGTTGCCCGAAGCTCAGCGTCGTGACCGGCTTGTCCTGCCGCTCGATCGGAAAGCCGGCGGCGGCGAGCAACGACTTTGTCCGCTGGTCGCCGGCACCGAAAGAAGCAATGAAGTCGAACGGCGTTCCATCGGTCGGGAGCTGCGACATTTCCTGGTCCGTCGCGCCAAGCCGGAGCGACGCGGCGATCCGCACACCCGGTACCGTAACGCCGTGCATGGCCTGGATAACCGCCCGCATGAACTGCGACTTGCCGGCCCCGTTCCGACCGAGCAGCACGACCCGGTCGCCTTGGAACAGATGCAGCTTGGGGATCGCAAACAGGGCCCGGCCGTCCGGCGTGCTGACCGTCACATTCTCGAGCGCCAGCAATACCTTGGCGTGCGTCCCGCCATTGGTCAGGCGGATGTCGCCCGCCCGCTCCTTGTGGAGACTTGCCGCGCCGGCCTCGATTTTGGCCGCCCGCTCCTTGAGATATCTCGCCTTGAGCGTAAGCAAATCGCTGCCGGAATTGATGCCGATATTGGTGAGCTTGGCCGCCTGCCGGCGGAGCTGCTGCGCATCCTTGAGCTCGACCTCCCGTTGCCGAGCCGCAGCCTCGTCCGCCTCGGCCAGCGCCGCACGAGCCCGCGTATAGGGCAGCGCGAAATAGTGCGACACGCCCGGCCTGAGGAACAGCGTCCGGTTGGTCGTGCCATCGAGAAAGCCGCGGTCGTGGCTGGCGATGATCACCGGTATGCTGCGCGTATTGGCGTTGAGCCAGCGCTCCAGCATCAGAATCTTGCCGAGGTCGAGATGGTTCGTTGGCTCATCGAGCAACAGCGCGTCCGGCTCGTTGACCCAGATCCGCGCGATCAGCATCAGCCGCTGCCAGCCGCCGCTCAGTGCGTCGACCGGCCGGCTCCGCATCTCGTCCGGCGTCTCGAACTCATCGAGCACCACGTCCGCTCGCCAGCTGTCGCTGTCGCGGCTTTCCTCCGCGAGCGCATCGAGCACCGCTTCGCGCAGCGTCAGCGGCTGGAGCGCCGGCGGGACGTCCTGTTCGACATAACCGAGCCGCAGGCCACGCGACCGCGTGATCTCGCCCGCGCTCGGCTCCAGCAGCCCGGCGATGCACCTGAGCAGTGTGGTCTTGCCGCCGCCATTGCCGGCGACGAGCCCGACCCGGTCGCCGTCGGCGATAACGAGGTTGAGGTCGGCAAAGAGCGGGGTGGCGGCGGTGAAGCCGACGGAGTTGAGGCTGATCGAGGCCATTTATCTGTCTCTGGTCTATGCGCCGCAGCGCGTGAGCCAAGGCGCCGACAGGCGCCACAAAGGGCAGACCAGGGAGTGGGAACGTCCGAACTCGCTCGATCAGCCCTGCAACGAAAGCTGCAGGGCCTGAACAGGGCCACGCGTTCGGTCATGCCAGAAACGGAGCGTCACGGCAGCATCCAGTTGAGACCGCCAACACCTACCGCCGCGGTCGCTGCGACGCAAGTTCAGCCGAAGTAGAACAACAGGAACAGGCTACCCAGAACCGCCGGGCGGGCAGCGCGAAGATGGGCAAGCCGGTACGCAGAACTATTCAATCCGGCCTGCAGCCACCCCAGACGCAGGTACTCGATGGCGCTGGCCAAAACAGGATCGATACGCGATGCCGGGCCGGCGCGCATACGGCTACTCCACACAAAAAACCGTATGACGTCGTTCTACCAGCGCACGCTTAAGGAAGTGCTTCCAACAAGCGAAGCTTTGGTTAAGATGATGCGCCGATTTGGGGCAGTGAGCAGACTAACTCATTGAAAAAAAAGAAATCCCGGCCCGAGCAAGCTCGGACCGGGACGAAGAAAGACGATGCGACGCCTAGAACGACAGGGTGATGTGGAAGTCGCCGAAATCGACGTTGTTGTCGTCCATGTGGTCGTGGTGGTGCATGAAGTCCACCGGCTTCTTGTAGATCTTGCCCGAGCAGCGATCGATCAGCAGTTGGTACCACTGGTGATGCCAGCTCGCGACCGCGATGACCTTGTCGTCGCCACTGCGAACGATCTTGATGTGGTCCCAGCCGGAATCGTCCAACTGCCTGTAGATGCCGCGATCGTCGAGGCACGAATGCATGTGGTCATGCAGGTGAATACCGTTGTTGCCGAGCTGGATGCTGAAGTTTGCCGCCTGCGCGGGCACCACGGCAAGCGCCGTAAAGCCGAGCGCCGCCGCAACCAGCGCGACCCGGCCGCCGGTTTTGAGGGTGGTGAGGAACGTCATGTCAGTCTCCTGTGGGAAGTCGTTTGCCGCCGACTCTGGAAGCATATCACCCAAACTATCGCGTCGGGCGTGAACGCAAATAGAAAGCGCCGTTCATCTGCCGTTCAGAAACAACGCCGTCGGCCGCTGTTCGCGGCTCCGGGGATCGTTGATCGCTTGAGCTTGCCACGTCGCCGCTGAAGTCGCTCCGAACGATAGAGGCAGGCTGCGTTCATCTGCGCCGGAACGAACCCGCAACGGCTGTGCTAAAAGAACCTCGACGATTCGAGTGAACCGATGCCCCCAAGAGACGACCTTTTCGGCGACGCTGCCGCCCCTGCCCCGCCTTCGCGCAAGAAAACCGAAGACCGGCCGGCCGGGTCCTATTCCGCCGCAGACATCGAAGTGCTGGAGGGGCTGGAGCCGGTGCGCCGCCGGCCCGGCATGTACATCGGCGGCACCG
>CAZNAE010000184.1:0-4995 GCA_964570695.1 uncultured Devosia sp. | reverse complement strand
AGGATGGAGCGCATGGCCGATCCGGCGGGTCACAGTGGCAAACGGCCGTTTCCGCATCGGAATCTCCTCGGTATTTCTCAGCTGAATCAGTACGAAATTTTGGACCTCATCGACCGCGCCGAGCGGATGATCCCGGTGTCGCACCAGCCGCGCAAGACGCTGTCGACACTGAGCGGCAAGACGCAGATCAACCTGTTCTTCGAGCCCTCGACCCGCACCCAGGCCAGCTTCGAGATCGCCGGCAAGCGGCTCGGGGCGCAGGTCACCAACATGTCGGTCAAAACCTCGTCGGTGACCAAGGGCGAGACGCTGGTCGATACGGCGACGACGCTCAACGCCATGCAGCCCGACGTGATCATCGTGCGCCACCCGGCGGCCGGTGCGGTGGAACTTCTCAGCCAGAAGGTCGGCTGCTCCGTGATCAATGCCGGCGACGGCGCGCATGAGCACCCAACGCAGGCGCTGCTCGACGCGGTGACCATCCGCCAGCACAAAGGCCGACTGTCCGGCCTGACGGTCGCCATCTGTGGCGACATCGCCAATTCGCGCGTGGCGCGGTCCAACCTGCTGCTGCTCGGCGCGCTGCAGGTGCGGACACGCGTCGTGGCGCCGAAAACGCTGCTGCCCAGGGGGGTAGAGGCGCTGGCGACGGAAGTGTTCACTGACATGCGCGAGGGCCTCAAGGGGGCGGACGTGGTGATGATGTTGCGGCTCCAGCACGAGCGCGCGGCCGGCCGGTTGATCCCATCGGTCCGCGAATATTACCGCTTCTACGGACTGGACGAGGAGAAGCTGAGCCTCGCCAAGCCGGACGCCATCGTCATGCACCCGGGTCCGATGAACCGCGGCGTCGAGATCGATCCGGCGATCGCCGACGGGCCGCGTTCGGTCATTACGCACCAGGTCGAGATGGGCGTCGCGGTACGCATGGCGGTGCTCGATGCGCTGCTGGCCGATCCGTCGCAGGTGGCGGCATGAGCGCGCCAATCGTCATCGCCAACGCCCGGATCGTCGACCCAGCGTCGAACACCGACCGGCGTGGCGCAGTGCTGGTTGCTGACGGGAGGATCGAGGGGCTGGCCGAAGGCGCGCCGCAGGGCGTGCCGGACGGCGCGACGCTGATCGACGCTAGGGGGCTCGTCGTTGCGCCCGGGCTCATCGATATGCGCGTGTTCACCGGCGAGCCCGGCCACGAATACCGCGAGACTTTAGCGACAGCCGGGGAGGCCGCGGCCGCAGGCGGCGTCACCAGCTTTGTGCTCATGCCCGACACGACGCCGGCGGTCGACGACGGGGCGATCGTCGATTTCATCATCCGACGCGCGGCGGCGACCGCCAAGGTCAACATCCTGCCCGCCGCTGCGATCACCAGGGGCCTGCGCGGCGAGGAAATCACTGAATTCGGACTGCTCAAGGAGGCCGGCGCGGTTTGCCTTGCGGATGGCCGCCGCTCGATCCAGTCGGCCGGCCTGCTGCGGGCGGCGATGAGCTATGCGGCAAACTTCGACATGGTCGTCGTCCACCATGCGGCTGACGCGTCGCTCACCGGCGACGGCGTGATGAATGAAGGCACGCTGGCCACCATTTCAGGCCTCAAGGGTATGCCGCTCGAGGCGGAAACCATCCCCCTCGCCCGCGATTTGCAGCTCGCCTCCCTGACCGGCGTCCGCTACCACGCGGCTCAAGTTTCGACCGCCGGATCGATCGAGCTCATGACCGCGGCCAAGCGCCGGGGGACGGGCATTTCCGCTGGCATCTCGATCAACAACCTCGCCCTCAACGAGAACGACGTCGCGCCATATCGCACTTTCTTCAAGCTCAGCCCGCCGCTCCGCTCGGAGGACGACCGGCAGGCGATGATCGAGGGGCTCAAGTCCGGCGCCATCGACACGATCCACTCGGCCCATGATCCGCAAGACAGCGAAGTGAAGCGCCAGCCCTTCGCCGAGGCCTCGGAAGGCGCCATCGGACTTGAGACATTGCTGGCGGCGGCGATGCGCCTCGTCCATTCCGGGGATGTGCCGCTGATGACCGTGCTGCGCGCCATGACGCTACGGCCCGCTGAGATTCTTGGCCTCGCCTCCGGCCGCCTCGCGGTCGGCGCTCCGGCCGACATCATTCTGGTCGACCCAGACTATCCGTGGATCGTCACCGAGAAGGACATCGTCTCGCGGTCCCACAACACCGCCTTCGAAGGCGCGCGGCTGCAGGGCGCGGTGATGCAGACCTTCGTTGCAGGCCGCTCCGTCTTCCGCCATGCTCATTGGCCGGAGGGGGGCAAATGATCGGTTACGTGCTCGCGGCTGTCATCGGCTATCTGCTCGGCTCGATACCATTCGGGCTCTTGATCACGCAGGCGGCCGGCCTCGGCGACGTCCGCAAGATTGGCTCGGGCAATATCGGCGCCACCAATGTGCTCCGCACCGGGCGCCGCGAGCTCGCGGCGCTGACGCTGGTGCTCGATGCCGCCAAGGGTTTTGCGGCCGTCATGGTCGCCCGCTATTTGTGGGGTGGCGACGCCATTTACATCGCGGCGGTCGCCGTGCTCCTCGGCCATTGTTTCCCGGTCTGGCTGCGGTTCAAGGGCGGCAAGGGCGTCGCGACCTTCATCGGCGTGTTGCTCGGAATCGCCTGGCCGGTGGGGCTGATCTTCTGCGTCGTCTGGCTGGTCGTCGCTCTCGCGCAGCGCATCTCGTCGCTATCCGCCCTGACGGCC
This sequence comes from uncultured Devosia sp., assembly GCA_964570695.1. Classification (GTDB taxonomy): domain Bacteria; phylum Pseudomonadota; class Alphaproteobacteria; order Rhizobiales; family Devosiaceae; genus Devosia_A. The sequence goes on along the minus strand of CAZNAE010000184.1, from coordinate 2,279 downwards.
GCGGTCACCTCTCCGATCTTCGCCTATGCGGCGTGGCTGATGGGCTGGGCGCCCGACGGCACGAAGTTCGCCGGCACCGCTGCGTTGCTCGCAGCGCTGCTGATCTACAACCACCGCGCCAATATCGGTCGACTGGTGAACGGCACCGAGCCGAAGATCGGCTCGGAGAAAAAGAGCCCCTGATGGCGAAGGCGACGGGCCCATTGCTCAGTCCGTCGCAGAAAGTCGCGTGGCTTCGCCTCATCCGCACCGACAATGTGGGGCCGATCACTTTCCGCCAATTGCTCAACCGCACGGGCTCTGCCGAAGCGGCGATCGCTGACCTCCCGCAGCTCGCAAGCCGGGTGGGCATCGGGACCAAAATCCCGACCGTCACCGAGGCCGAGGACGAAATCGCCGCGCTGGTAAAACTCGGCGGCCGGCTCATCGCGATGAGCGAGCCCGACTATCCGCCGCTGCTCCATCACATCTCCGGCGCGCCGCCCTTGCTGTCAGTAATCGGCGGCGAGCGGTTGGACCTGCTGCGCACGGTCGCCATCGTCGGCGCCCGCAACGCGTCTTCGGCCGGGCAGCGGATGACGGCCCTGCTTGCCGGCGATCTCGGCGCACGTGGCTACACCGTCATCTCCGGCCTGGCCCGCGGTATCGACGCCGCAGCGCATAAGGCGTCGCTGACGACCGGCACGGTTGCCGTACTCGCCGGCGGCATGGACCACATCTATCCCGATGAGAACATCCCCCTCGCCAATTCCATCGCCGAGAACGGCGGCATGCTGCTGAGCGAAATGCCGATGGGCTGGGTGCCCCGCGCCCAGGATTTCCCTCGCCGCAACCGGTTGGTATCCGGGCTGGCGCTCGGCGTGGTGGTGGTCGAGGCGGCGAAGCGCTCGGGCTCGCTGATCACCGCCCGCCTGGCGCTCGAACAGAACCGCGATGTCTTCGCGGTGCCCGGCTCGCCGCTCGATCCTCGCGCCGAAGGCGGCAACCACCTGATCCAGCAGGGCGCCAAGCTGGTCACGTCAGCGGAGGACATCATCGAGACGCTGAGCGAAGCCGATCCGTCGCGCACCGCACTGCTCGAGCCGGACTGGGAACCCGAGATCGCCGACCTCATCACTGACGTCGAACCATCGAGCACGGACCGGTCACGATTGCTCGACGCGTTAAGCTTCACGCCGATGCAGGTCGATGCCCTGATCACCACGACGAGTCTCTCGGTCAGCGTGGTGCAGACCCTACTGCTGGAGCTCGATCTGGCCGGCCGGCTGGAGTGGGCGAGCGGCCAATTGGTGGCCCTCAAACCCTGACCCACAATTTTCTTCCCCTAAAGGGGAATGGCTGGGGCGCCGGTTCCGAAGGTTGACAGCGTGGGCCGACTTCACCATTTTCCGCCGCGTTGAACACCCCCTCCGAAAGCATCGCCGTATGAAACTGGTCGTCGTCGAGAGTCCGGCCAAGGCCAAGACAATCAACAAATATCTGGGCAAGGACTATGAGGTCCTCGCCAGCTATGGCCATGTCCGCGACCTGCCGGCCAAGGACGGCTCGGTGCTGCCCGACGACGATTTCTCGATGAGCTGGGAGGTCGATACGGCCTCCAAGAAGCGGCTGAGCGATATCGGCAATGCGCTCAAGGATGCCGACGAACTGATCCTCGCCACTGACCCCGATCGCGAGGGCGAAGCGATCTCGTGGCATGTCCTCGACGTGCTCAGGCAGAAAAAGCTGGTCAAGGACAAGCCGGTCAGCCGCGTCGTCTTCAACGCCATCACCAAATCGGCGATCACCGAAGCGATGCTGCATCCGCGGCAGATCGACGAGCCGCTGGTCGACGCCTATCTGGCGCGCCGCGCCCTCGATTATCTCGTCGGCTTCACCCTGTCGCCGATCCTTTGGCGGAAGCTGCCGGGCTCGCGTTCGGCCGGCCGCGTGCAGTCGGTGGCGCTGCGCATCGTCTGCGACCGAGAATCCGAAATCGAGAAATTCAAGCCGGTCGAATACTGGTCGGTCGCCGCCCGTCTGCTCGAGAAGGGCAAGGCGTTCGAGGCGCGGCTCTATTCGGTCGACGGCAAGGTCACCGATAAGCTGGCGATCGCCAATGGCGACGAGGCGAAGGCGCTGAAGGCCGCCATCGAAGCGGGCCGGTTCGTCGTGAAATCGGTCGACAAGAAGCCGACGCGGCGCAACCCCTATGCGCCGTTCACCACCTCGAGCCTGCAGCAGGACGCGAGCTCGCGGCTGGGCTTTTCGCCCAATCGCACGATGCAGCTGGCGCAGCG
>CAZNAE010000183.1:0-5062 GCA_964570695.1 uncultured Devosia sp. | reverse complement strand
AACCGCCGACCCTCTCGGTGTAAACGAGATGCTCTACCACTGAGCTAACCGCCCGTCCGGTAAACCGCCGGAACGCCCGTAACTAGGGGCTGGGCCCTGCTCCGTCAAGCAAACGGTCCCGGCACACAGGGCGCTCGGGACCGTCTGGTCTGAACTGAAATGAAGCGATCAGTTGATCGCGTCTTTGAGCCCCTTGCCGGGCTTGAACTTGGCCTGCATCGAGGCCGGGATCTTGATTTCCGCGCCAGTGGCCGGGTTGCGGCCGATCGAAGCCTTGCGCTTGGAAACGGAGAAGGTGCCAAAGCCCACCAGACGGACTTCGTCACCCTTCTTCAGCGAGTTGGTGATCGCTTCGAAAACGGCGTCAACGGCCTCTCCGGCCTGCGCCTTGGTGATGCTCGCCCCATCGGCAACGACGCCGATCAGATCGTTCTTGTTCATAGCGTTTCCTCACAGTGAAAAGTGTGCCTGTCGGCGAACCAAAAAGCGCGGCAATCCATTTGACGATTCTATGCGCAAAGCAAGGAATTCCGGGCGTTTTGCCCGCGTCACCGCCGCAACGCTGTTAATGAAGCCTGAAACTGCGGCCGGTCAACCGCAAAACCGGAAATTCGGTCGGCAAACGCCCGGATTCCGGGGTTTTCCACCAATTCAGCCCGGCGCCGGAGCCACCGGACGGGTTCGAACCGTCCAGATCAGCGGAATTGCAAACAGATAGACGCCGATTCCGACGATCCAGATGAGTCCAGGCCAAGTACTGCGGACCGTGAAGTAGACGAGCGAGAAGAATAGCGGCGCGAAGATCGAGGCGAGGCTCATTACCGAGCCCAATACACCCTGCAATTGCCCCTGCCTGTCGGCATCGGCTTGCTGCGTTGCCAGCGACTGCAGCGCCGGCACCCCGACGCCGCCCAGCGCGAACACCGGCATCAGCGCGAACACGACCCAGCCCTGCGTCATACCGGCGAACGCGATCACCAGCAGCGAGGCGCACTCGCACGCCATGCCCAGATACATCGTGTTGCGCTCGCCCAGCCGCTTGCTGATCGGCCCTGGCAGGAAGGCCTGCGCGCCGGCGTGGAACAGCCCAAAGGCACCAAGCGACAGCCCCACCATAACGCCGTTCCACTGGAACGCATCCTGGCCCCACAACGCCCATACCGTGCCGTACATCTGCCCGACGAAGTTGAAGACGAAGAATACCCCGATCAGCGGCAGCAATCCCTTGAGGTTCAGCGCCCAGCCGAGCGGCCGGAACGGGTTGAGTGACCGCCACTCGAACGCGGCCCCACGCTGTCCCGGCCGCGACTCCGGCAGGACGAACGGCGCCAGCGCGAGATTGAGCCCATTGAGGACGGCCGCGGCGACGAACGGCGCCCGCACCCAGAAATCGCCGAGCAGGCCGCCCAGCACCGGCCCGATGATGAAGCCGATACCGAACATCGCCTGGAGCAGCCCGAACCGCCGCGCTCGCTGCGCCTCGGGCGTGATGTCGGTGATGTAGGCGATCGCAACTGCCATGTTGGCGCTTGTCAGGCCCGCGATCGCACGAGCCACGATCAGCATCCATAGCTGCGGTGCAAACGACAAGAGAACGTAGTCGACGGATGCCCCCGCCAAAGCGACCAGGAGGACTGGCCGCCGGCCAAACCGGTCACTCATGACGCCGAGTACCGGCATGAACGCGAACTGCATCAACGCAAAGATCGAATAGACGATACCGACATAGGGGGCGATGTCGCTGACCCCGGTCACCGACTGGAGCAGCCGCGGCAGGATCGGGAAGATCAATCCACTACCGATGGCGTCGAGGACCACGGTGGAGAAAATAACGATCAGCGGCTTGTTCACGGCGAGCCCTCAGCGGCGAACGTGTCGCCCTCACGTCGCTCAGCATAGCCGGATTTCAACGGCCGCGCGCGATTCAGGCGACGGCGGGTAGAGGAGCCGCTTCCCTCCGGAACAGCCGGATCATCACCGGAATGGCGAGCAGATAGAGTCCAGCCGCGACAAGCCACACCGCTCCTACGAAGAACGGCTCGGTCCAGAAGAAGACCGTCGTTCCAATCAGCGGCCCGATGATCGACGTAATGCTCTGCGCACTCGCCAGGACGCCCTGCAACTCGCCCTGCCGATCCTCACCGGCGTATGCCGACATCAGCGACTGCAGCGCCGGCAGCCCGACGCCACCGATCGCCGAGAGTGGCGACAGCGCGAAGGCCATCCAGCCCTGCGTCGCGAAACCAAAGCCGAGAAAAGCCAGCACGTCCGCGACGACGCCAACCACGAGGGTCCAGCGTTCGCCCAGCCGCGTGGTCAGCGGTCCGGTGACGAAGGCCTGCGCCAGGAAGTGGAACGCGCCGAACGCCGCGAGCCACAAGCCGACCGTCACCCCGTCCCAGTGGAACTTCGCCGTGCTGTAGAGCACCGAGATGGTACCCGGGATGTCGCCGTTGATGGCGAAGATCAGGAACATGGCAATCAGCGGCACCAGGGCCGGAAAGCTGAATGCCCATTTCAGCGGCCCAAAGGGATTGAGCGCCTTGAGCTCGAGCGGCTCCCGGCTGGGAACCCGGCGCTCCTTCATTACGATCAGGATGAGCAGCAGATTGAGCCCATTGAGTACCGCGGCAGCGAGGAACGGCGCCCGCAGGAAATAGACGCTGAGCAAGCCGCCGAGCACCGGCCCGATAATGAAACCAACGCCGAAGGCGGCGCTCATCCAGCTGAAACTCTGGGCCCGGCTTTTCTCGTCGGTGATGTCCGCGATGTAGGCGCCCGCCACCGACATATTGGCGCTGGTGATGCCGGCGATGATGCGTCCGACGACCAGGACCCAGAGCGCTGGCGTAGACGCCATAATGAGATAGTCGATCGCCGCGCCGGCGAGCGAAACGATCATCACCGGCCGGCGACCGTAGCGGTCGGACAGCATCCCCAGGATCGGGGCGAAGACAAATTGCATCGCCGCGTAGGCGGCAAGGATCACGCCATAGGTCGTCGAAACCTGGCCACTGCCGGTGAGCTCCTCCAGCAGCGATGGCAGGATGGGAAAGATCAGCCCGATGCCGATGGCATCGAGCGTGACGACGAGGATGATGACGAATAGCGAGCGGTTCATTTTTGACCAGCCACTTATCAATGATAAAGAAAATTATCGGTGATAAAGTGCCTTATCGGTGATAAGTCAATCCCCATGGCCATCGAACGCGAAAAAATCCTGGACGCGGCGCTCACCCTGCTCAACGAAGTCGGGCTCGACCAATTCAGCACGCGGCGGCTGGCGGAACGACTGGGGGTACAGCAGCCCGCGCTCTACTGGCACTTCCGCAACAAATCGGCCCTGCTTGATGCCCTCAACGGGGTGATGCTGGCGCGCTACCACAAGAACCGGCTGCCATCGCCCGGCGATCGCTGGGACGACTTCACCCTCGCCAATGCCCGCAGCTTCCGCCGGACGCTTCTGTCGGTTCGCGACGGAGCGCGTTTGAACGCCGGGACACACCCCGCTACGCGGGAATTTGCCGACGCCGAGCGCCAACTCCAACTCTACGTCGATGCTGGATTCACTCCTGAAGAAGCATTCAACATCGCTATCGGCGTCACCCGCTATGTCGTCGGCTTCGTGCTGGAAGAGCAAGGCGAGCGCGAGCGTGATGATGAGGAGTCCGAATGGGGCGGTGACCCGATGGCCGAAGTCGCGCCGTTCCCGGTGCTTTCAGCAGCGCTGAAGCCGCTCATCGCTTCCGGCACGATCAACACCGAAGCCGTGTTCGAGGCCGGCCTTGGGTACATGCTGGCCGGCATGCGCGCCGGCCTACCGCGAGGCCACGCCAGCAACCGCCGGCCGCGGCATCTACCGCCAAAGACTCCCGCTCCAAAAGAAGACGGCGCCCGCAGGCGCCGCCGTTAACTTCGTCCTTGCCGGCCCTAGTGGGCGACGGCACCAGCCTCGTCGCCGTCGAGCGTCAAATCGGCGACGACCGGCGCCACCTTCGGCGTCTCGTCATAGGTCCACTCGATCGGCTCCGGCTGCCGCACCAAAGCGCGGCTCAGCACTTCGCTCATGGTACTCACCGGCACGATCTCCATGCCCTTGGTGACGATCTCAGGGATTTCCTTGAGGTCGCGCACGTTCTCTTCGGGGATCAGCACGGTCTTGATGCCGAAGCGGAGGGCTGCAAGGAGCTTTTCCTTGAGCCCGCCGATCGGTAACACCCTGCCCCGCAGCGTCACTTCGCCGGTCATGGCGACGTCGTTGCGGACCGGGATGCCGGTCATCACCGAGACGATGGCGGTGGCCATGCCGACGCCGGCCGACGGACCGTCCTTGGGCGTCGCGCCTTCCGGCACGTGCACGTGGATGTCGCGCGTATCGAACATCGGCGGCTTGATGCCGAAATCGACCGCCCGCGAGCGGACATAGCCGTTCGCCGCCTGGATCGATTCCTTCATCACCTCTTTGAGGTTGCCCGTTACCGTCATGCGGCCCTTGCCGTGCGTCATCACCGCTTCGATGGTCAGCGTTTCACCGCCCACCGAAGTCCACGCCAGACCGGTGACGAGACCCACGGCGGGTTCCGCATCAATCTTGTCGTTCCGGTAGAACGGCGGGCCGAGATATTCCTCGAGCAGCTCGTCTGTGATGACGACCTTCTTGGTCTTGGCCTGCATGATCTGCCGCACCGACTTCCGCATCAGCTTGGAAATCTCGCGCTTGAGGTTCCGGACGCCGGCCTCCCGCGTGTAGTTGCGGACGACCTTCATCAGGATCTCGTCGTCGAGCACGAATTCCTTGGCCTCGAGGCCGTTTTCCTTGAGCGTCTCGGGGATCAGGTGCCGCCGGGCGATCTCGAACTTTTCCTCTTCGGTGTAGCCCGAGAGGCGGATGATCTCCATGCGGTCCATCAGCGGGCCGGGAATGTTGAGCGTGTTCGAGGTCGTGACGAACATCACGTCGCTGAGGTCGTAGTCGACCTCGAGGTAATGGTCGGCGAACGTATTGTTCTGCTCCGGGTCGAGCACTTCGAGCAGCGCCGAGGACGGATCGCCGCGGAAGTCC
>CAZNAE010000182.1:0-5139 GCA_964570695.1 uncultured Devosia sp. | reverse complement strand
GCCTGCTCGGCGCCGGCCTTCACGGCCTGCCAGAACTCGGCCTGGAAGCCCTTGCAGATAATGGCGATGTAGGGTTTGTCGGCGGCCATCGAGAAGCCGGTGGTGCTGAGGAGAGCTGCGGCGGCCATCAGGCCGACGATCGTGCGTCTGGTAAACATGGTTCCTCCGTGGAACGTTCGGGGTTGATTCTTTGTCGGCAGGCTGGAGCTGATCGCCCTCTTGGTCTTGGCGCTGCCTTGCAGCCGCGCAGATAGGATTCATGTGCCGCGACGCCGCAGGATGTCGGTGTAGACCGCAACGATGATGATCGCGCCGGTGACCACGGTCTGCCATTCCTGGGGCACCGACAGGATGACCAGCCCGTCGGCGACGACGCTGATGATGAGGGTCCCGACGATCGTACCGAGCATGGTGCCGCGGCCGCCGCTGAGCGAGGTTCCACCGATCACCACCGCGGCGATCGCGTTGAGCTCGTAACCCTGGCCGATCGAGGGCTGCGCCGAGTTGATGCGCGAGGCAAGGATGATCCCGGCGACCCCGCAGACGCAGCCGGCCAGTGCATAAACCGCAATCTTCCAGCGATTGACGTTGACGCCGGAGAGGCGCAGCGCCTCCTCGTTGCTGCCCATGGCGAAGGTGAAGCGCCCGAGCGCCGTGCGGCCGAGAACGAACGCCGCGATGATCGCAACGAGGAACAGGATGACGACGCTGTTGGGAATGGGCACCGCCGGCACCAGCACGCCGATCAGCGAGCCGGTCGAGATATCGCCGAAGCCTGGTGTGCTGTTGAAATAGATCGGCTTGGCGCTGGTGATGCCCAGCGACAGCCCCTTGTAGATCAGCATCATTCCGAGGGTGGAGATGAAGGGGGGGATCTTAAGCTTGGCGATGAAGAAACCCGACACCGCGCCGCTGACGAGGCCGGTCACGAGGGCCGCCGGCACACCAACGATTTCCGGCAGGCCCCAATAGGTCATGAACACGCCGGCGATGACCGAGCAGAAGGTCATCAGCGTGCCGACGCTGAGGTCGATGCCGCCCGAGATGATCACCAGCGTCGCCGCTACGGCCAGGACGCCGTTGACCGACGCCGCCTGCAGGATGTTGATGATGTTGGCGGTCTGCATGAAGTTCGGCGAGGCAATCGAAAACGCGATCACGAGGACAATCAGCCCCGAGAACGCCAGCAGCCGGTGGTACACACCCGAGGCGCGGAAGTTGCCCAATAGACCCGAGCGGGCCTCCGTGCTGACGTCGTTCATCAGGCCGCCTCCGCCACTGTGCTTTGCCGCTGTGTCGCCAGCCGCATGATTTCTTCCTGTGAGGCACCGCCCGGCAGCATGCCGGTCAGCCGCCCCTCGCACATCACCGCGATGCGATGACTGAGGCGCAGCACCTCGGGCAGCTCGGAGGAGATCACGATAATGGCCCGGCCCTGCGCCGCGAGTGCGTTGAGCAGCTTGTAGATCTCCGACTTGGCCCCGACGTCGATGCCGCGCGTCGGCTCGTCGAAGATCAGGATCGGGCAGTCGCGCAGCAGCCATTTGGCCATGACGACCTTCTGCTGGTTGCCGCCGGAGAGCAGCCGCGTCTCCTGGGTGTCTGACGGTGTCTTGATCGACAGCTGGCGGATGAACTTCCCCGCCGCCTCGCGCATCTTGTCCTCGCGCAACAGTCCACCCATTCCGGTGAAGCGCTCGATGCTCGCCATCACGATGTTGTTGCGCACGTCGAGCCCGGTCACGAGACCAAAGTGCTTGCGGTCCTCGCTGAGGTAGCCGATGCCGGCTCGAACCGCATCGCGCGGCGAGCGGATGTCGACCCGCTTGCCGTCGACGAAAATCTCGCCGCCCTCGATCGGATCGGCCCCGAAGATGGCCCGCGCCACTTCCGTACGGCCAGCGCCCATCAGACCGGCGAGCCCGAGAATCTCCCCCTTCCTGACGCTGAAGCTGACGTCGCGGATTTCCTTGCCGCGCCGCAGGCTTTTGACCTCGAGCGCCACAGGCGCGTCGGTGGAGGCCGGAACTGCTGCCCCCTCGTTGCTGAGGGTGCGTCCCACCATCATCGAGATGATCGTCTCGATCGGCGTCGTCGCGGCCGGAACGGTGCCCACATATTCGCCGTCCCGCATCACCGTCACCCGATCGGCGATGCGCTTGATCTCATCCATCTTGTGCGAGATGTAGACGATCCCGACCCCTTCGGCCTTGAGCCGCCCGATGATCGCGAAAAGCTCGCTGATCTCGGCCTCGTTGAGCGCTGCCGTCGGTTCGTCCATGATGAGGACGCGCGAGTTGAAGCTCAGCGCCTTGGCGATCTCGACCATCTGCTGCTTGGCGATGGTCATCGATTCGATCATGGCCCGCGGCTCGAGCACGAGGTGCATCGACTCAAAGATCGCCGCCGCCTGCGCGTTGAGCCTCGCCTCGTCGAGCACCAGGCCACCCAGGAGCTTGGGTTCGCGGCCGATGAAAATGTTCTGCGCCGCCGTCAAATGGCGCATCAGGCTCAGTTCCTGATGGATGATCGTGATGCCGAGCGCCTGCGCCTGCCGCGGGCTGTTGATCTCGACCGGCTGGCCGTTGAGGCGGACCTCGCCGGCATCCCGGGCATAGACCCCCGCCAGGACCTTCATCAGCGTCGACTTGCCGGCCCCGTTCTCGCCCATCAGCGCATGCACTTCACCCGGCTGCAGGTCAAACCGCGCCCGTGACAGCGCCCTGACGCCGGGGAACGACTTATCGATGCCGACCATCTCGACAAGGGCGCTCAACGGCCGCTCCGGCAGGCAAAATGCGGGGCTTGATGCGACATCGGCGTGGCCCTCCCCGCCACTCATCCGACTTATATACAAACAAACTATTCACAAATAAAGGCATCTGGCAATCTGTTTCGGCGCGTGCAAATCTGGTGCACGCTGTGGCAAGCAGCGGACCCGGGAGGAGTCATGAGCGTCGTGGAGGACCTCGACAAATATCGCGCCCCGGCGCTCGACAAAGGCCTCGACATCCTCGAGCTGCTGGCCGGCACCGAAGACGGCCTGAGCCAGGCGGAGATCGCCAAATCGCTCGACCGCTCACCCAACGAGATCTACCGCATGCTCGACCGGCTGGTTCGCCGCGACTATGTCCGCCGCACCAGTTCCGATCGCTACGAACTGACGCTGAAGCTCTTCGAACTGAGCCACGCGACGCCGCCGATTCGCCGTCTTGTCAGTCAGGCGACGCCGCTGCTGCGCCGCTTCGCGCGCGATGCGGAGCAGGCGGTGCATCTCGTCATCCACGATCGCAACATCCTGGTGGTCGTCGCGCAGGTCGACAGCCCCGGCTACTGGAACGTCTCGATCCGCGTCGGCTCGCGTATCGGTCTGGTCAATACCGGTTCAGGTCACATCTTTCTGGCCTTCGCCACCGACGAGGAGCGTGCGCTGATGCTCGAGGACGTCGTCGACCGCCGCAACCAGAAATTGTCGCCACAGCTCCTCGCCCGCTTCGTCAGGGTCCGCGAGCAGGGCCACGAGATCATGGAAAGCCAGCAGGTCGCGGGGGTCACCAATTTGTCGATCCCGATCTTCGGCCCATTGGGCAGCGTCATCGCCGCGCTCACCTGCCCTTACACGGATCGTCTCGACAAGAAGGACGCGCCCGACCAGGCCTCGACACTGAAGCTGCTGGTCACCGTCGGCAAGGAAATCTCGGCCCGATCGATCGCCAAGGAATAGCCGTGCGGATCGTCGACACCCATTTGCATACGATCTACCTCGACAAGTTCTCCTATCCATGGCTGGCCGGCGTGCCCGCCCTCGACCGACAGTGGGACGCCCCGAGTTATTTTGCCGAGGCCGAGACGCTCGGCATTGAAGCGGCGCTCCACATGGAGGTGGACGTGCCCGAACGTGAAATGGAGGACGAGACAGCGTTCGTGCTGAACCTCGACCCGCGCATCGCCGGCGCGATTTCCAATGCCCGTCCGGAATATGTCGACTTTCCGGTTCACCTCGAACGCATGCTGGCGGAGCCGCGCATCAGAGGCATCCGCCGGCTGTTGCAGGCAGACCCCGACGATCTGTCATCCGGCGAGGTCTTCCGCTCCAATCTGCGCCGTCTCGCGGGGCATGGTCTGACCTTCGACATCTGCATCCAGTCGCGCCAGCTCGGCATTGCCCGGGCGCTCGTCGCCGCCTGCCCGGACGTGCAGTTCGTGCTCGATCACTGCGGCAACCCGCTGATTGCCACCGGCGACATCGCCGACTGGCGACGCGACCTCAAGGCCCTGTCGGCACTGCCCAACGTCGTGGGTAAGATCTCCGGTATCATCAATCACGCGCAGCCGGGGTGGACGGCGGACGATCTGCGGCCGGTCGTCGAGCACATGATCGACTCGTTCGGTTGGGATCGCGTGGTTTGGGGATCGGATCGTCCGGTGCTCACCGTCAACGGCACGCTGACGCAATGGGTCGGGGCCACAAAGGCCATCGTCGCCGGCGCCAGTGCCGACGAGCAAGCCGCGCTGTTGCACCGCAACGCCGAGCGCGTCTATCGACTGGGCGCAGCATGAAGCGCTACGGCAGCGTCATCGGCCTCAGGCCCGAAGCGATCGCCGAGTACAAGCGCATCCATGCCGCGGTGTGGCCGAAGGTGCTGGAGCAGATCAAGCGCAGCGGCATCAGCAATTATTCGATCTATCTGCGCGAGCCGGAGAATTTGCTGTTCGCCTACTACGAGTACGCTGGGACCAACCATGATGCCGACATGGCCGCGATGGCGGCCGATCCGGTAACGCAGGACTGGTGGAAAATCTGCATGCCGATGCAGTCGCCTCTGGCGACCAAGACCGACGCCGAATGGTGGGCCGGCATGGAAGAAGTCTTCCACATCGGCTGAGCGGATGTGCCGAAGCGCCGGACAGCCCATCGGCTTCCGGGTTTGGGGTAGTCCGCCGCTTCAACGCGAAGCGGCGCGGGCGGGACTTTTGTCCCGTATGCCGGTTAGACCGGCGAAGTTAGGCGTGGGACTATCGCCCCGCCCGTCGCGATCGGTTTGTGGAGGGCCGGCACCGCTTGAGCGTGCAGGAACCGGCCAACCCAGGGAGCAACGGCTTGCTCCCTGCCCGAACCCCCTCCGTGATGCCCCGTTC
>CAZNAE010000181.1:0-5242 GCA_964570695.1 uncultured Devosia sp. | reverse complement strand
TGCCGAGAACGCTCGGCTTCTTGACCACCATCCATTCGACGAACATCCAGGCGAGGGCCGCCGCGGCGGTCGCGACCTGGGTATTCATCATGGCAGCGCCAGCAAGCCCGTTGGCCGCACCGGCGGAACCGGCGTTGAAGCCGAACCAGCCGACCCACAGCAGCGAGGCGCCGATATAGGTCAGCACGAGGTTATGCGGCGCCATGTTGGTGGTGCCGAAGCCTTTGCGCTTGCCGAGGACGAGGGCGCAGACGAGGCCCGCGACACCAGCGTTGATGTGCACCACGGTGCCGCCGGCGAAGTCGAGCACGCCAAGGCCGCCAAGGAAGCCGCCGCCCCACACCCAGTGGGCGATCGGCACGTAGACGAAGAGCAGCCAGAGGCTCATGAAGATCAGCAAAGCCGAGAACTTCAGGCGTTCCGCAAAGGCACCGGCGATAAGCGCCGGGGTGATGATCGCGAAAGTCATCTGGAAGGCGTTGAAGACGTTCTCGGGGATCGTGCCGGCGAGCGGGTTGACCGAGTTCGGACCGATGCCACTGAGGAAGAAGTGGGCGAACGAGCCGATGAAGGCGCCGGGGTTGGCGGGGTCGTTGTTGGTGAACGCCGCCGAATAGCCGATGACGAACCAGAGGATCGTCACGATGCAGGTGATGGCGAACGATTGCATGACGGTCGCCAAGACGTTCTTCTTGCGCACCATGCCGGCGTAGAAGAGGCCGAGGCCGGGGATCGTCATCATCAGGACGAGGGCCATCGAGGTCAGCATCCAGGCGGTATCGCCGGAGTTGATCGGGCTGGCGGGCGCAGTCTGCGCGAAGGCGGGGGCGGCCATCAGGGCGAGCGCGGTGGCTGCGGACCCCAGCATGGTCAAGGATTTTTGCAGTTTCATCTCAGTTGTTCTCCTGAAACCGGTGCTAGAGGGCGGCCGCGCCGGTTTCGCCGGTGCGGATGCGGGTGACTGCGAGCAGATCGAGGACGAAGATCTTGCCGTCGCCGATACGGCCCGTCTGGGCGCTCTCGCGGATGGCCGAGACGATGGCGTCGGACTGGGTGTCCTCGACGGCGATCTCGATCTTCAGTTTGGGCAGGAAGTGCACCGCGTATTCCGTGCCGCGGTAGATTTCGGAATGGCCTTTCTGCCGGCCATAGCCTTTGACTTCGGTCACGGTCATGCCGTGGACGTCGAGCGAGTTCAGCGCCTGACGCACTTCTTCAAGCCGCGATGGCTTGATGATTGCGATCACCAGTTTCATGGATGCCCCTTTCGTGTCTGCCTTGGTCTCCAATGCCGTTCCAAGACTCAAGTGCCGTGCCAATTGCCGCCACAATCGCCAACGTTATGATTCTGTTAAGCGAATCCCCCGGACCCAGGTGCCGAGATAAGCGGCAGTTTCGGCCGCGGGCGGATAGTTGCCTAAAGATTATGCATCAGGCCGAATTTTGCCGCTGATTTCGGCAGCGCGCGGCAGGCTCCCGCTTGCCTCCGCCGGCATGTCGCGCCAAAACCGTCCGACTAGCCGCCGAGGAGCCGATGAACGACAGCTCGTATGATGTCATAATAGTGGGCGGTGGGCCCGTCGGGCTCTGCCAGGCGCTGGCACTGACCCGTTTCCAGCGCGAGCTGCGGGTGGCGCTGGTCGACCGCCGGCCGTTCAGCGTGCCCGACGACAAGCGGGCATTTGCGCTCTCGGCCGGGGTGCGCCGGGTGCTCGAAACGCTCGGCGTCTGGGCGGCGATCGCCCCGGATGCGACGGCGATCCGGGCGATGAAGATCACCGATTCGGGTCGCGGCGATATCTCCCGGCCGGTGTTCCTGACCTTTGAGGGCGATGTCGCACCGGGCGAGCCCTATGCCCACATGGTGCCCAATCGGGTGCTGACGGCGGTGCTGCTCGATGCGGCAAAAGCGCGGGCCGAGCTGATCGCGCCGGCGGAAATCACCGGCTACACGACCGACGGACCGGAGGCGAAACTGTCGCTCAAGGACGGCCGCGTGCTGAGCGCGCCGCTGATCGTCGCGGCCGACGGCGCGATGTCGGCGCTGCGCGGCATGGCGGGGATCGGCGTCGTGTCGCACGACTACCGGCAGTCAGGCGTCGTCACGACGATCGCGCATGAGCTGCCGCATGAGGGTACGGCATTCGAGCATTTCCGTCCGGCGGGTCCATTCGCCAGCCTGCCACTCAGCGGCAACCGCTCGTCGCTGGTGTGGACCGAATCGACCGAGGAAGCGGCACGGCTCAAGGCGCTGCCGCCGGAACAGGCGGCGGCGGAAATCGAAGCCGCCATGGGCTCAAGCCTCGGCCACGTCACGGTTGACGAAGCGATCCAGAGTTTCCCGCTCCGGCTGCAGCTCGCCCGCGACTTCGTCGCGCCACGGCTGGCGCTGATCGGCGATGCTGCGCATGTCATCCATCCGCTCGCAGGGCAAGGGCTCAACCTTGGCCTCAAGGACGTCGCGGCGCTGGCCGAGACGGTGATCGAGGCCATGCGCCTCGGGCTCGACCACGGCGTCGCTGATGTGCTCGCCCGTTACGAGGCGTGGCGCCGCTTTGATACCTCGCTGATGGCGGCGGTGACCGACAATCTGAACCGGCTGTTTTCCAACGACGTCGCGCCGGTCCGCGCCTTGCGCGATCTCGGCCTCGGCGTGGTAGATCGAATGCCGCGCATCAAATCAGCGCTGATTGGCCGCGCGGCAGGACTTGACCGCGATGGTCCGCGACTGACGCGTGGAATTCCGCTCTAATCGAAGGGAACCGCCGATGCCTCTGGTTCGGATCGATCTGCCGGCCGGCAACCCGCCCGCCTATCGCCGCGCTATTGCGGACGTCGTCTACGAGGCGATCATCGGGGTGCTCAAGGCGCCGGACGGCGACCGCTTCGAGATCATCACCGAGCATCCGCCGGAGAGTCTGCTGATCGATCCGAGCTTCCTCGGCATCGCACGCTCCGCCGACGCGCTGATCATCCAGGTGGTGCTGCGGCGCGGCCGAACAGTCGAAGTGAAGCAGGCGTTCTTCAAGGCCATCGCCGACGGCCTCAACGCGCGGATCGGCCTCAGGCGTGAGGACGTGATGATCAATCTCGTCGAGAACGGACTCGAGGATTGGTCGTTCGGCGGCGGCGTCGCGCAATACGTGGAGCGGCCGCCCGGTTAAGCTACGCGGTCGGCGGAAAATGCACGCGCATCTCGTGGGGCTCGACATCGCGGGCCTCGTCGAGGCTCAGCATCGGCACGCCGTCGCGGATCGGGAAAGCGAGGTGGGCGGCGACCGAGATCAGTTCGGTCTTGTCGGCGCTCAGCACCAGGCGGGTTTTGGTCAGCGGGCAGACCAGCATTTCGAGAGTCTTGACGTCGACCTCGTAACGCCGCTCGACGGGCGCTGGCATTATTGCAGCGGCGCCCCGGTGCCGCCCTTGGCCATTTCGTATTCGGCCATGGCGATCAGCGTCTCGGCGCGCGCCTCGAGCGAATTGGCTTCGAGCAGCACCTGCTTTTCCTTGGCGCCATAGGGCGAGACCATGCAGCAGAAATTCACCAGATCGGCGGTGCCGGTCTTGTTGATCTCGTCCCAGTTGAGATCGAAATTGGCGAACTCGGCATAGTCCCGCATCATCTTGAGGAAGCGGTCGCGATCGACGCCGTCTTCCCCATAGGCGCGCTCGAAATCGAGGGCGAAGCGGTTGGCCGAGATCACTGCCTGGCGGAACGGCGTCATCACGGTCAGCTCCGAGGTCATCTCGAAGCGGGTGACGCCTTCGAGGATGACGAAATAACGGCCCTCGCCATTTTCTTCCCAATGGGTGAGGCGGCCGACGGTGCCGATCTTCTGGAGCGGCGCTCTACCGCGCGGGCTCTCCTCCGACATGTCCTCAGGCTGGATCAGCCCGATCATACGGTTGCCGCTAAGTGCCTGGTCGATCATCTCGACATAGCGCGGCTCGAAGATGTTGAGCGGCCGGTGCGAGTACGGCAGCAGCAGCGCTCCGGTGAGCGGAAATACCGGCAGATGATCGGGAATATCGGCAGCCGAGGCCGGGCGCTTGTGCATCATGAAAACAGCAGCGCCGACAACAGCCGGCGTCCCTTGAGGGTCGCCGCATCCTTGGCGCCCCAGGCCTCGAAGAACTCGAGCAGCTTCTTGCGCGCGCCGTCTTCGTTCCAGGCACGGTCGCGCTTCATCAGCGCCACCAGTTGCTCGGCCGCCTCGGCGCGCTTGCCTTCGGCATTGAGAGCCAGCGCCAGATCGTAGCGCGCCTGATGATCGTCGGGGTTCTTGTCGACGGCGCGCTGCAATTCGTCGGTCTCGCTGAGGTCGGCCGCTTCGCTCAGGAGTTTCAGCTCCGCCGCCAGCGACACATAGTCACCGCCTTTGCGCGCCGCCTCGGGGATGGTGTCGAATACGGCCTGCGCCTGGTCGGGTTCGCCGGCCTTGAGATAGACGCGGGCCATGCCGAGCAGCGCATCGCTGTTGTCGGGCTGATTCTGCAGCACCATGCCGAAGATCTGCGCCGCGGTGTTGAGGTCGCCGGCGCCGAGCGCCTCTTTGGCGGCCGTCATGGCCTCTTTGATCTTTTCCTCGATCGAGCCGGCCCGCGCGGCGCCCGGCGGGGCGGCGGCGATCACCTTGTCGGCGAATTTGCGCACCTCGCTCTCGGGTATGTTGCCGAGGAAGGCATCGACCGGCCGCCCGCCCGCGAAGGCAAAGACCGCCGGGATCGACTGCACGCCGAGCTGGCCGGCGATCCCCGGATTCTCGTCGATATTGATCTTCACCAGCCGGATCTTGCCGGCCTTTTCCTTGACCACCTTC
Organism: uncultured Devosia sp.; assembly: GCA_964570695.1. Taxonomy (GTDB): domain Bacteria; phylum Pseudomonadota; class Alphaproteobacteria; order Rhizobiales; family Devosiaceae; genus Devosia_A. The sequence goes on along the minus strand of CAZNAE010000181.1, from coordinate 422 downwards.
TCGATATTGGGGCTGAGCGAGCGGCAGGGGCCGCACCACGGCGCCCAGAAATCGACCAGGACGGGCGCCTCGAGCGAGGCGTCGATGACGTCGGCCTTGAAGGCGCGGTCGGTCGAATCCTTGACCAGCGCGACCGGCGGGGTCTGGGCGGCAGGGGAGGAGGAGATGTTGACGTTCACGGCGGCCACTCTTTCGGTGCTCTTTACCCTTTTCGCACACCGGGCCGTCCCGGCGCCAGCGGCGCCCGAACCGGGCGGGATTTAGGGTTGCAAAGGCGATATCGATTGGGCATATAGGCCCGCGTCGGCGCGCTGCCAAGAGATTGGCGGCCAGCATGGCTTGGAGTGCGGGTGTAGCTCAGGGGTAGAGCATAACCTTGCCAAGGTTAGGGTCGAGGGTTCGAATCCCTTCGCCCGCTCCAA
>CAZNAE010000180.1:0-5290 GCA_964570695.1 uncultured Devosia sp. | reverse complement strand
GCCTCGAGCGCCTCGCCATGTACGTGCAGGGCGTCGAGAACGTCTACGACCTCAACTTCAACGGCGGGTCGAACGACAAGGTCACCTATGGTGACGTGTTCCTCCAGAACGAGCAGGAATTCTCGAAGTACAATTTCGAGGCGGCCGATACTGAAATGCTGTTTCGCCACTTCGCCGACGCCGAGAAGGAGTGCAAGGCGCTCCTTCACAAGGGCGCCGAGGCCAATGGCCGCCACTCGCTCGCCGTCCCCGCCTACGAGCAGGTCATCAAGGCGAGCCACAATTTCAACCTGCTTGACGCCCGCGGCGTGATCTCAGTCACCGAGCGCCAGAGCTACATCCTCCGCATCCGCGACCTCGCCAAAGCCTGCGGCGCCGCTTGGCTGCAGACGGCCGGGGGCGGGGCGGTGTGACAGAGACGCCCACCCTCGCTGAGCTTCGCACCATCCTCGGCGATCTCGGCCTCGGTGAGCCGGTTGCGGTCACCGAACTCGCGGGCGGCAGCAACAAAGCCTTCCGCATCGACCTGGCCGATGGCGCCGCGGTGGTCCTCAAGACCTACGATGATCTGGGCGCAACGCTCCCCGCCTCCGAAGCCTATGCGTCGCGCCTGCTGGCCGGTCTCGACATGCCGGTGACGCACTACCTCGCGGTCGACGAAAGCCTCACCCGCCTGCCGTTCCGCTTCGCTCTCACCAACCACCTGCCGGGCGTCACCGCCGCCTCGCTGCGCGACGATCCCGGCATCGCCGATGTCTACCGCCAGATGGGCGTGCTGCTCCGCCGATTGCACGCCGTTCACCTCCTGGCTTTCGGCCATTTCGATGCGACCGGCATCCACGATCCGGTGCCCGACAACGCCATTTCTATGCAACGGACCGCAGCCCACGCCTTCGCGCAGTTCCGCAAATACGGCGGCGATCCCGCTCTGGCCGACCGCCTCGCCCGGATCGTGGCTGCACGCGCCGAGCTCTTCGCGCAAAGCGGCGGCCCAGTCTTCGCCCATGACGATTTTCACGTCGGCAACATCCTCTCCGAACGGGACGCCGACGGTCACCTCCGCCTCACCGGCCTCATTGATTTCGGCAACGCTCGCGCCGCGGACGCTGTGTCCGATCTCGCCAAGACCCTGTTCATGGCCGACCACGACGCCCCCGGCGCGTCCGCCCACATCCGCGCCGGCTACGGTCCCGTCGGCCATCCCGATCCGGAGGCCGCGCTCTGGCTCTACACGCTGCTCCATCGCGTCGTCATGTGGTGGTGTCTCCGCCGCGTCGGCGCCATCGCCGACGGCGTACACGATCCTCTCATTGCTGACCTGAGCCAGATGGCCAAAGAAGGCGGACCATGATCGCCCTAAACCACATCAACATCCACGCCGACGACCTCGAGGCCGCACGCGACTTCTTGCTCGCCGTGCTGCCGGACCTGAAGCAGGGGTACCGCCCGCCCTTCGACTTCAAGGGCTACTGGCTCTATCTGGGCGAGCAGCCGATCATCCACATGCAGAATCGCGGCGCCGGCATGGGCGGCCGTGGCTGGATCGATCACATCGCATTCGCGCCGTTCGACTTCGATACCGAGAAGGCGCGGCTCGATGCGGGCGGCTTCAGCTACACAATCGGCGGTATCCCCGGCGGACCGATCCGCCAGCTCTTCGTCACCGGTCCGGAAGGGCTGAAGCTCGAGCTTCAATGCCCGGCGCGCTCAGCGTGACGAGCCACGGGCTCGCGCGAATAGTGGGCACAATCGCCATCCGCAGTTCCGTCGCTATGCCTTCTTGCCACGGGACTGGAGTCTCGCTCTAGCTGAGCGAACAATCGCGGGGGCTGACATGGCCGCTGGTCGCTGTTCTAGGGCAGGGGCTGTTCTCACCTGCCGCCGGACGGTTTAGTTTCGCGCGCGAGGAGTCGCCGTGAAACCGCCCAAGAGTCCCTCCCTGCCGCCACCGAAAAAGCGCAACCTCGCCGCCAAGGCGCTGCGCGCTCCGCTGTTCCGTCCAAAGGTCGAGCCGAGTCCGACGACCTACAAGCGCCGCGGCCGATTCACCCGGAAACCGGGTGACGAACCAGAAGACGTAAAATTAACTGAAAACAAGATAAGTTAGCGAAATAACTTGAATCGAGTTACTTTCGCCATCCTCCATTCACACCACCCCCGTTCAGGCTCCATTCAGCCGCCGCGCGCCAGTTGCAGCGCCATTATGCCGGTGCCAATGTCCGGCACCGCTCGGCGCGAGGGGCGCGCCTCTGGAGGCTTTCAATGATCGGCTGGATTATCCTCGTCGTCGTCATTCTTGTCGTCGGCTACGGCGTCGTCGCCTATAACGGACTGGTCCGAACCCGCCAGGTCACGCAGGAGGGCTGGTCCGGCATCGACGTGCAGCTGAAGCGCCGCGCCGACCTCATCCCGAACCTCATGGAATCGGTGAAGGGCTACATGGCGCATGAAGCCGGTACCCTCGAGGCCGTCACCAAGGCCCGCGCCGATGCCGTCGCCGCCAGCAACGGCACGCCCGAGCAGCGCGCCCAGGCGGAAGGCGCCCTCAGCGGCGCGCTCGGCAAATTCTTTGCCGTCGCCGAATCCTATCCGGACCTCAAGGCCAGCGCCAATTTCCTGCAGTTCCAGGCCGCCCTGCAGTCGACCGAAGACGAGCTGCAGCTCGCCCGCCGCTACTACAACGGCACCGCCCGCGATCTCAACACCGCCGTCCAGTCGTTCCCCTCGAGCATCCTCGCCAACATCTTCCACTTCACCACGGTGCAGTATTTCGAGATCGAGAACGCCGCCGACCGCGCCGTCCCCACGGTCAAGTTCTAGGCAGATCATCATGACCGCTGCCGCCCCCCTCCCAACCTCCCCCACGAGGGGGGAGGTGCCCGCCGGTGCGCCAGGCGGGGATCCAGCCACAAACTCAGTGAACACCCTCCCCTTCGTGGGGAGAGCTGGAGAGGGGGCAGGCCGCATCCTCGCGACCGCGTTCCTTGCCCTTGTCTTGCTTGTCGCTTTGGCGTTCCCTGCAGCGGCGCGCGAAGAGATCCGAACCTTCACCACCAACGCGACGCTGCTGAAGGACGGCACCGTCGATGTCACGGAGACCATCGCCGTCAATGCCGAGGGCGACCAGATCCGCCACGGCATCTACCGCGACATCCCGATCATCCTGATCAACCCCGACAAGTCGCGCGTTCGCTCCGATCTCACGGTGCTCAGCGTGCTGCAGGACGGCCAGCCGGAAAACTACACGCTCGACGACATCGGCAACGGCTTCAAGCGCATCAAGATCGGCGACGCCGACACCTTCCTCGATAGCCGCGTCTATACCTATACCATCCACTACACGATGACCCGCATGGGCCGGTTCTTCCCCGACCATGACGAGCTGTTCTGGAACGCCACCGGCAATTACTGGAATTTCCCGATCATGGCGGCGACGGCGACGCTCAACGTCCCCGACGGCGCCGTCATCTCCAACTCGGTCGGCTATACCGGCCAGCCCGGCTCGACCGAGCAGGCGGTCACCATCGACAAAACCTCCGACACTTCCGTCACCTTCCGCTCGACCCGTGAGCTGGCGCCGGGCGAGGGCATGTCGGTGGCCGTCGCCTTCCAGAAAGGCATCCTCACCGAGCCGACCGGCGTCGCCAGCCTCGGCAACTGGCTGTCCGATCATCGCGAGCTGGTGTTCCCGGCAATAGCGGTGTTCATCGTGCTGCTCTACAATTTCTTCGCCTGGAGCGCTGTCGGCCGCGACCCGGCGCGCGGCCCGATCATTCCGTTATTCCATCCGCCGGCCGATTTGTCGCCGGCTCAGGTCCACTACATCGAGAATATGGGGTTCAAGCAGAACGGCTGGACTGCCTTTACCGCCTCGATCTTCGATCTCGGCGTCAAGGGTCTCGTCACCATCGACAAATCCAGCGGCAAAACCTCGATCACTGCCACCGACAGCAAGGGCGGCGAGAACCTGCCGACCGGCGAAGCCAGCATCTACAATCTGGTGCGCCAGCGCGGCACCGTCACCATCGACAAGACCGATGGCCCCTCGCTCAACACCAAGCGCGGCGAGATGGTCACCCAGCTCAAGAGCCAGAGCGGCGAGAGCTATTTCAAGAACAACGTTCCTTACACCCTTGGCGGCGTCGGTCTCTCGGTGGTGCTGCTTGGCGCGCTGGTCTGGCTCGACGTGCTCGATCCGGGCACGCTGATCATTTCTGTCGTCGTCGCCATCATTGCCGGCGTGTTCATCGGCGTCATCCACGGCATGGCGGCGGGCGGCGGCGGCAATATCGTCGGCAAGCTGTTCGGTGGCATCTGGATCGTCATCGTGGCGGTCAATATCTTCGGCAGCGTCGGCAGCTTCGTCTCCGGTGTCCGCCTCGATACCGGCCTTGTCGCCGCCATCTCGATCATCGTCATCGAGATCGTCTTCGCCATCCTGATGCGCGCGCCCACCGTCGCCGGCCGCAAGCTGATGGACCAGATCGACGGCTTCAAGATGTACCTCAACACCGCCGAGAAGAACCGCCTCAACTATGTCGATAAGGGCGAGCCGCAGATGACCGTCGGCCGCTTCGAGAGCATCCTGCCCTTCGCCATTGCGCTGGCCGTTGAAAAGCCCTGGTCGCAGCGCTTCGAGGCGGATCTGTCGCGCAACGCCGTAGCAGGCGTCGGCAGCACCTACACGCCTCTCTGGTACACCGGCGGCAACTGGTCGGACTCGGGCGGCTTCTCCAACTCCGTCAGTTCGATCGCCACCGGCATGAGCGCCGCCATGATCGCCGCCCAACCCTCATCCTCCTCCGGCTCCGGCTTCTCCGGCGGCGGTGGCGGCTCCGGCGGCGGCGGTGGCGGCGGTGGCGGCGGGGGATGGTAAGACGGGTGCGTAGTGGGACCGGCGGCGCCCCTCCATCGGCTTCACCACCCCTCAGTCGTCATCCCCGGGCTTGACCCGGGGATCCAGCCGGATACGCCGCTCACCGACAATGCTGCTGGATGGCCGAGTTGGGCCTGGCCATGACCACCAAGAGAACGGTGCTTGGCTTGCCGCGAAATGCACCGCCGATATGCCCACCCGCCGGCGGTGAACGTCTCATCGAGCGACGGATGCGGTCCGTCTCCCTCCCCCGCGCGGGGGAGGGTAGCAAAGCTCATCGCCAAGCGACGTAGCGGCGCTGGGTGGGGGGACTCGCGGTGATCTTGAAAGCCGCCAAAACCCAAGCCTCCTCAATCCCGTAACAAAATCTACTGCCGCTCCTTCCGCATCCCTCATACTCCCGCTCAGCTGACC
>CAZNAE010000179.1:0-5299 GCA_964570695.1 uncultured Devosia sp. | reverse complement strand
AGGCGGCGCCGCAGACGACAAATCGATCCGGTGGATCGATTTGAGCCGAGAAGGCCATGAGAGCTGCGCTCGAATGGCTCCAGGTTCGAGGACAACCGGGTAACCGGATGCCTCCGCTCGCCCGCAATCCGCCCATGCCCTCCCGCCCATTGCCCCAAACGCCCCGAACTTGTAGATCGGCGGGGCAACGACCATCTGAGCGCCAACACCCTCAACCGACGGACACTTCCGATGCCCGACCTCAAATTGCTGGCGCTCGACAGCGAAGACCTCGACGTGATTTCCGCCACCACACAGGACGCCGTGGTGCGCGTCGGCGACATGGGCTTTGCCAGGGCCGACAGCCGCTTTGCCCTGTTGATGAACCGCTTCGCCTGGGAGGAGGGCGGCAAGACCCGCCAGCGCAAGCGCGCCGCCCTCCATTTCGACCGGGTCACCGACGTCAAGGTCGCCGGCATCGACACCAATTCCATCGACGGCGTGCTCGAACTACTCGCCATCCGCTTCACCGAGGCCGACGCGCCGGCCGGCCATGTCGACCTCGATTTTGCCGGCGGCGGCACCGTCCGCCTAACCGTCGAGTGCCTCGAGGCGCGGCTGCAGGACCTCGGCGCCGCCTGGGCCGCCAAAGCCACTCCGGAGCACACTGCCTGATGCCGTTTCGGCTCGACTCCCGCCATGGCGGTTTCGCAGAGGAATTCGAGACCCTCCTGGGGTCCAAGCGCGAGGTCTCCGAGGAAGTTGGCCAGACCGTCGCCACCATCCTCATGGACGTGAAGACCCGCGGCGACGAGGCGGTGCTGGCCTATACCGATCGCTTCGACAAGCTGCCGCTGACGGCCGCGACCCTGGCCTTCTCCGAAGCCGAAATCGACGCCGCCTCGGCATCCATCGGCGGCGAGGTCCGTGCCGCGCTGCAGCTTGCGCATGACCGCATCGCCGCCCATCACGAAAAGCAAAAGCCGCTCGACCACATCTATCAGGACCCGCTCGGCGTCACGCTCGGCACCGTCTGGACGCCCATCGAAGCCATTGGCCTCTATGTGCCGGGCGGGACCGCGACGTATCCGTCGACCGTGCTGATGGGCGCTGTCCCCGCCAAGATCGCCGGCGTCAGCCGCATCGCCATGGTGGTGCCGACGCCGCGCGGCGAGGTCAGTCCGGCAGTGCTCGCTGCCGCGAGGATGGGCGGCGTCACCGAAATCTACCGCATCGGCGGCGCTCAGGCGATCGCGGCGCTCGCCTACGGCACCGAGACCATCAAGCCGGTCAGCAAGATTTTTGGCCCCGGCAATGCCTATGTCGCGGCCGCCAAACGCCAGGTCTTCGGCACGGTCGGCATCGACACCATCGCCGGCCCGTCCGAAGTCGTCATCATCGCCGATGGCTCCGCCAATCCGTCCTGGGTCGCCGCCGATCTTCTGGCGCAGGCCGAGCACGGCGGCGGCGCGCAGTCGATCCTCATCACCACGGATGCCGCGCTGGCCGATGCCGTCTCGATCGAGGTCGACCGCCAGATCGCCTTGCTGCCGCGGGCCGAGATCACCCGCGACGGCTGGCAGGAATTCGGCGCGATCATTCTGGTGCGCTCGCTGGCGGAAGCCGTCGAACTGACCAACCGCATCGCGTCCGAACACGTCGAGCTGATGCTCGACGATCCGCAAACGATCCAGCCGAAGATCCGCAATGCCGGCGCGATCTTCCTCGGCCACCACACGCCCGAGGCGATCGGCGACTACGTCGGCGGCTCGAACCACATTCTACCGACGGCCCGCTCGGCCCGCTACGCATCTGGCCTCGGCGTCCTCGATTTCATGAAGCGCACGACGCTGCTGGGCTGCGATCCCGGCACGCTCGCGGCGCTCGCGCCTGCCGCCGTGACGCTGGCCGAGACCGAGGGATTGAGTGCGCACGGCCGCTCCATATCGATCCGGCTCAACCGGTAAATGGCGCTCACGCCGCACGTCTTCGACGAGAAGACCGACCGGATCGTCGCCGTCACGCTCGACCCCAATACCATCACCTCGATCGACCCCGACGAGGTGCACGAATGGCGCATCGCCATCTACGATCTGGTCGAGGCCAACAAGTTCCATCCGGCGCGCGTCAAGTCGAAGGGGCCGTATGCCCTCCACATGTCGATCGTTGCCAACTACATCGTGCTCGACGTCCGCAATCCCGAGACCTATGAGCCGATCGCCGCGCACTATCTCTCGCTGACCCCGTTCCGTCGTCTGATCCGCGATTATTTCCGCATTCGCGACAGCTATTACGACGCCATCAAGACCGCCTCGACCTACCAGATCGAAACCGTCGACATGGCCCGCCGCGGCCTCCACAACGACGCTGGTGAGCTGCTCCGCACTCGTCTCGACAACAAGCTCGAGATGGACCTCAACACCGCCCGGCGCCTGTTCACCCTCATCTGCGCCGTGCAGCCCTATGCGAGCCGCATCGACGAGCGCGAATCCAACCTGCCGACGGTGCTGTTCGTCTGCTCGATGAACTCCGTCCGCTCGCCCATCGCCGCCGCGCTCGCCCGCAAATATTTCCCCGGCCGGCTGATCGCCCGCTCCGCCGGCGTCCGCTCCGGCAAGGCCGACGGCTTCGTGCACGAGGTCATGGAGGAGATCGGCGTCGACATGTCCGTCCACACCCCCCACACCATGGACGAGCTGGTCGCCAACCGCTTCGATCTCGTCATTGCGCTCTCCGCCGACGCCACCGAAGCGGTCAAGCAGCGCGGCCTCGAAATGGGCACGCTCGAGAGCTGGCCGATGCCCGATCCGACCGAAATGGAAGGCAACCGCGAAGCGGTGCTCAGCGCCTACCGCACGCTCCGCGACACCCTCCAGCAGCGCGTCCGCGAGCGCCTGGCCCCGCTCGTCGCGGGAGGTTCACAACCGGCCCCGGTTGATCTACAGCGATAGCCATGGCGACACGTCCCGAACTTATCCTGGCCTCCGCGTCCCCGCGCCGGCTGGCGCTTCTCAACCAGATCGGCATCGAGCCCGAGCATCTGGTACCGGCCCATATCGATGAAACGCCGGAAAAAAACGAGCTGCCGCGCAAGCTCGCGCAGCGCCTTGCCGACGAAAAGGCTGTCGCGGCCCAGCACAAGGCCCGCACCGCCGGCATCGCCGGCAACGCGCTGGTCCTGGCCGCCGATACCGTTGTGGCCGTCGGCCGCCGCATCCTGCCCAAGGCCGAGACCATGGAAGAGGCCAATATCTGCCTCCGCCTGCTCTCCGGCCGCAACCACCGCGTCTTCACCGCCGTCGCCATGCTCACCCCATCCGGCGCCTTCCGCCGCCGATTGGTGGAGACGCGGCTGCGCTTCAAGCGGCTTTCCAACCGCGAGATCGAGAGCTACCTCGCCAGCGCCGAATGGCGCGACAAGGCCGGCGGCTATGCCATCCAGGGCATCGCCGGGGCGTTTGTGGTCAAGCTCTCGGGCTCCTACTCCGCCGTAGTCGGTCTGCCGCTCAACGAGACCGTCGGCCTTCTCTCCGGCGAGGGCTATCCCGTGCATTTCAACTGGCTCAACCAGTCGACGCTGACGGCGGTCTAAATGGCCGAGATCATTCGTCTGAAGCCGACGCGCCCGTGCCCAATTTGCGGCAAGCCGTCGACACAGGCCTTCCACCCGTTCTGCTCGGCCCGGTGCCAGGACGTCGACCTCAACCGCTGGCTGAGCGGCAGCTATGTCATCCCCGCCAAGGACGAGCCAGAAGCTGAAGACGGCGAGCAGGAAGTCGCCACGCCCTCCGAAGAGGACGATGAGACCTAGACCATCAACTGCCCGCCATTGACGTCGATGATCTGCCCGGTGATGTAGCCCGACATCGTGTCCGAGCAGAGGAAGATATAGGCGCCGACGCAGTCTTCCGCCGTCCCCAGCCGCTTCATCGGAATCTGCGCCGCCGCTGCCTGCCGCACCGAATCCGGCGTCCGGTCGTGGAATGGCGTTATGATGAACCCCGGTGCCACCACATTGACCCGAATCTTGTCGTCGGCGAACTCCCGCGCTGCGTTGCGGGTGATCGAATGCACCGCCGCCTTGGCCGAGGCGTAGACGCTTGAGCCGAGGAAGCCGCCGAACCGCCCCGCGATCGAGCCGGTATTGATGATCGAGCCGCCGCCGGCTGCCTTGAGATGCGGGTAGGCGGCATTGGTCACCGCCAGTACCGAGCGCACATTGGTGTCGTAGACGCGTTCATACATCGCCTCGTCGAACTTGGCGTTGGTCACCCGTTCGTGGATCGCCCCGGCATTGTTGATGAGGATATCGAGCCCGCCCAACGCCTTCACCGCCTCCCCGACGATCCGCGCCGCCACGGCGCTGTCGCCGACATCGCCCAGCACCACGCCCGCGGCGCCGATCTCCTTGGCGATCGCATTGGCGGCCTCGCCGTTCTTGTTGCCGTGCACCACGACCCTCGCGCCGAGCCTTGCCAGTTGCCGCGCCACCGCCGCCCCGATTCCGGTCGACGAGCCGGTCACCAGCACGCGTTTTCCCCTGAGGTCCTCGAGCATTTTCCCCTCCGTTTTCGGCCGGGAGCCTCATCTATCGGGCCCTGCCGCGCAAGCCGTCATTGCCGCTTGCGCGCTCCGAACCTTGCCCCTATAAACCGCGAGCCTTTTCGGCCGTTGCTCCCGCAACCGGCCCGGCGCCCGGGTAGCTCAGTTGGTAGAGCAGCGGATTGAAAATCCGCGTGTCGGTGGTTCAATTCCGCCCCCGGGCACCACTCTTTCCCCGGCACCGCTAGGCGATTCCCCCACCGGCATCACAGATGCACATCGCTGCTTGCGCCATTGCCCACCGAAGCTGAACTTATGGGTCCGGTCGGCGTTTCGATGGGACCGCAGGGAGGAACCGAAAATGATAGCCGATAACACAGCCACCGCGATGATCCCGGCCAAGGACTTCGCCCGTGCCAAGGCGTGGTACGCCGACAAGCTTGGGCTGAAGCCGGTGCAGGAATTTCCGGACAACAACGGAGCCGTCTACATGCTCGGCGGCGGACTTCGGGCTTTCCTCTACTCGACGCAGTTCGCCGGCACCGCGCAACATACGCTGCTGTCCTTCGACACCAAGGATCTCGCTGCCGACATGAAGGCGATGCGGGCGAAGGGGGTCCTGTTCATCGACTACGATATGCCCGGCCTCAAGACCGAGAACGGCGTCGCGGCCTTCGGACCGGTCAAGAACGCCTGGGCCCAGGACAGCGAAGGCAACGTCCTGGGCTTTGTCGAAGGCATGTAGCCGTCGTTCGGCTTTGGGGGTAGCGTCGCTGCA
>CAZNAE010000178.1:0-5487 GCA_964570695.1 uncultured Devosia sp. | reverse complement strand
CGCTTCACCGGCAAGCCCGAGCACGTCATCAACTATCTGTTCTTCGTCGCCGAGGAAGTGCGCGAGCTGATGGCCGCGCTCGGCTACCGCCATTTCAACGAAATGGTCGGCCAGATGCAGATGCTCGACAAGACAGAGGCGATCAGCCACTGGAAGGCAAAAGGCCTCGATTTCTCCAAGCTCTTCCACAAGCCGCCGACCGTCGATGGCGTCGCCATCTCGCATACCGAAAAGCAGAACCACCCGATCGACAAGATCCTCGATCGCCGGCTGATCGATAAGGCGAGGGCCGCGCTCGAAACTGGAACGCCGGTCCAGATCACCGAAATGATCAACAGTGTCGACCGCACCGCCGGCGCGATGCTCTCGGGCGAAGTCGCCAAGCGCTACGGCAATGCCGGGCTGCCGGAGGACACCATTGCGGTGTCGCTCACCGGCACCGGCGGCCAGTCGTTCGGCGCCTTCCTCGCGCATGGCGTATCGCTCGATCTCGTCGGTGAGGCCAACGACTACGTCGGCAAGGGCCTGAGTGGCGGCCGGCTCGTCGTGCGTCCGTCCGACAGGTCCGCCGCCAGGGCTGAGGACTCGATCGTCATCGGCAACACCGCGCTCTATGGCGCCACCTCCGGCGAGGTGTACTTCCGCGGCATCGCCGGCGAGCGCTTCGCCGTCCGCAACTCGGGCGCCGTCGCAGTGGTCGAGGGCACCGGCGATCATGGCTGCGAATACATGACCGGCGGCGTCGTTGCTGTGCTTGGCAGGACCGGCCGCAACTTCGCGGCAGGCATGTCGGGCGGCATCGCCTACGTGCTCGACGAGGACGGCAGCTTCGAGAGCCGCTGCAACATGGCGATGGTGTCGCTTGAGCCGGTGGTCGAGGAGGAGATGCTCAGTGAGCGCGAGTTTGGCCACTATGGCGACCTCGAAACTTCGGGCGTGGTCGAGATCATGTCGAACCTCGGCGCCGGCGACGCCGACCGCCTCAGGTCGCTGATCCAGCGCCACAAGAGCTTCACCGGCTCCAACGTCGCCGACCGCATCCTCGCCAACTGGGCCGAGTATTTGCCCAAGTTCAAAAAGGTCATGCCGGTCGAATATCGCCGGGCTCTCGCCGAGCTCGAAAAAGAACAAGCCCGCCTGCAAGTGGCGGCGGAGTAAGAGTTATGGGCAAGATCACCGGCTTCCTCGAGATCGAGAAGGACGATCGGGACTACGCTCCAATCGCCGAACGGCTCAAGACCTATTCCGAGTTCGTCCTTCCCCTCGGCGACAAGGGCACCCGCGACCAGGCGGCGCGCTGCATGGATTGCGGCGTGCCCTATTGCCACAACGGCTGCCCGGTCAATAACCAGATCCCGGACTGGAACGACCTCGTCTATCGCGGCGACTGGCTGAAGGCGCTGCGCAACCTCCACTCGACCAATAACTTCCCGGAATTCACCGGCCGCATCTGCCCCGCTCCCTGCGAGGCGGCGTGTACGATCAACATCATCGACGCTCCGGTGTCGATCAAGACGATCGAATGCGCCATCGTCGACAAAGGTTGGGAAAACGGCTGGATCAAGCCGGAGAGCAATCCGCACAAGACCGGCAAGAAGGTCGCGGTGATCGGCTCCGGTCCCTCGGGTCTGGCCTGCGCCCAGCAGCTCGCCCGCGCCGGCCACGACGTCCATCTCTACGAAAAGAACGGCAAGGCCGGCGGCCTCATGCGCTACGGCATCCCCGACTTCAAGATGGAGAAGCGCCACCTCGACCGGCGCGTCGAGCAGATGACCGCCGAGGGCGTGACGTTCCACTACGGCGTGCATGTCGGCCGCGATATCAAGATCGATGATCTCGTTGCGCAACACGACGCTGTCGCGCTCGCCGGCGGCGCCGAGAAGCCGCGTGACCTGCCGATCCCCGGCCGCGATCTCGACGGCATCCATTTCGCCATGGATTTCCTGCCGCAGCAGAACCGCCGCGTCTCGGACGAGCCGCTCAATAACGTCAAGCCCATCCTCGCCGGCGGCAAGCACGTCGTCGTCATCGGCGGCGGCGACACGGGGTCCGACTGCATCGGCACCTCGAACCGCCAGGGCGCTCTCTCGGTGACCCAGATCGAAATCATGCCGGCGCCGCCCGAGAGGGAAAACAAGGCGCTCACCTGGCCGCTCTGGCCGATGAAGATGCGCACGTCGTCGTCGCAGGAGGAGGGCGTCACCCGCGACTTCGCCGTCGCGACCGTGCGCTTCGAGGGCGAGAACGGCGTCGTCAAGAAGCTCGTTTGTGCCCGCGCCGACGAAAAGTTCCAGGCCATCCCCGGCACCGAGTTCGAGCTCCAGGCCGATCTCGTGCTGCTCGCCATGGGCTTCCTCGGCCCGGTGCAGGAGGGCATGGTCAAGGACCTCGGCGTCGACCTCGACAAGCGCGGCAACGTCTTCGCCGATACCTTCAAGTACCAGACCAGCAAGCCGAAGGTGTTCTCCTGCGGCGACATGCGCCGCGGCCAGTCGCTCGTCGTCTGGGCCATCCGCGAAGGCCGCCAGTGTGCGAGGTCAATCGACCTGAGCCTGATGGGTGAGACGACCCTGCCGCGCTGAGCTACTTCGCGCTCGCCACGGGCGTTGGCTTGCTCTCGTCCGCCGGCACCACGGGCGCCTTGCCGACACCGAAATCGTCGACGCGCCCCTGTGGCGCCTCGATCATCTGATCGACGTCGAACGCCGCGTCGTCGCTGCCGGTTGGCGCCGTGGCGGTGACGAGATCCGTCGCCCGCTTCGGCGTCTGGCTCAGCGGGATCACTGCGCCGGCCACTTCGAGCAGCCGGATCTGTCCAAGCCCCTGATAAGGCGGCCGGACCATCAGCGCCGCGTCAGTGCCCGCCAGCGCGTCGGCGATGTCGAGCCCGACGCTGCCGCCACCGTGATAGTAGAGCTTGATCGACTGGCTGGTGTAGAACGCCAGTTTATCGGCGCCCGCGGCGGTGAAGTGAATGCCGTCGTCCTTGCGCATCTTCACCCGGTTGCCGTTGAGGTCCGGGCCATAGGCCGAATAGGCGCCGTTGTCGTCGACGAAGCGATCGTAGATATCGACGAACTCGGCACCGCCCGAGAAGGCCGCGAGCTTCTGAATGGCGCTGATCTGCCCGATCGCTGTCGAATAATCGTCTGTCGACATCGGCGGCAGGCCAACCCAGATCAGCGGCTTGTTGGCACTGTGAATCGGGCCGACGAAGCCGTCGGCGCGAGATCGATAGATGTCGTCCCAGTCCTGCGTCAGCGGCTTCAGCGACTTGCCGTCGATCTTGATCGTCTGCCGGTCGTTGATGCCGGCGATCATCACCGCGATATCGAAGCTGTTCTTCGTCACCTGGTCCACCGCCGTCTTGTCCCAGTCGAAGAAGTCCGGCCGGACAAAGCCCGACGAACCAACGCCCTGGTTGATGACGATGATATTGGGATCGTCGGCATAAAGCCGGTCGAGCGCCGCCGCGAGATCGACCGCCAGCGAGTCGCCGAACACCGCCAGCCGCGTCGCATTTGCCGACTTCGCGATGGCGGGCTTAGACGGCACGGGCAACACCGCCTTCTTGGGCTTGGTCACAACCGCGGGCGGCGGCGTCACGTCCTGCTGGTCGTCATTGTTGCCGAACAGCATGTCGAACAGCGTCCGGCGCTTCTTCTGCGGCTGCTGCTGGCTCTGGTCCTGCGCCAAGACGACCGAGGCCGACATCTCGCCCAGCGCGAAAAGCCCAACGAACAGAACGATGAAGAGACGGCGCAGCACGGCCTCGACTATGCCCGCGTTTCCCGCCGAAATGAAGGCAGGCTATTTCGTTGCGGCGGTCAACTCATCGTAAGCCTTGAGCGTGATGAAGCCATCCGCCACCTCGCCGTGGCTCGCCTGGAACTTCGCATAGGCGGACGATGTCGCCGGCCCGAGCCGGCCGTCGACATCGCCCGAATAGAGCCCGAGCTTGATCAGCGCCGCCTGGATCGCCTTGCGCTCGTTGAGGTTGGGCAGCTTCGCGGTCCGCGGCCATGGCGCCACGAAGTCCCCAGCGCCCTTCAGCCGATCGGCCAGATGCGCCACCGCCAGCGCGTAGCTGTCGGAGAGATTGTAGCCCTTGATTACGAGATAGTTGGCGGTGAGCAGGAACGACGGCCCGCTCGCTCCAGCCGGCGTATAGAGAAACACCGGCGTCGCCGCATTGCTGAATTTCTTGCCATGCACGCGCTTGATGCCGCGCTTGGTGAAAAACGAAACCGGCTGCATCGTCGTGCGATCGGCAACCAGGTAGTCGAAGCCTTTGGGCACCGTGACCTCGTAACCCCAGTCGACGCCTGGCACATAACCGAGATCGAGCAGATATTTCGCGCTGGTCGCCAGCGCGTCGGCGAGCGAGTCCTGCAAATCGATCCGCCCGTCGCCGTCACCATCCGTCCCATGCGCCAGCACATTGCTGGGGTTGACCTGGAGGTGCCCGATCGCGCCTGCCCAAGAGCCGACCAGATGATCGGCATCGAGCGGTCCGCGCTGCACCAGCTTCAGCGCCGCGATGAAATCGGCTTCGTCGAGCTCGAGGCGGGAGCGGCGCTCAAAGACCAGCGTAGCGAGCGAGCGGATCACCGGCCTGATCAGCTTCGAGTTGTGCAGCACCGAACCGTAATTGGTCTCGATCCCCCAGATTGCCCCGAGCAGATAGGGATCGATGCCGAAGCGCTTGGCCATCGCCGCGAACAGCGCCTTGTTCGCCGCCATCGCGGTCTTGCCTGCGGCGATCCGCTTGTCGCTCACCCGCGCGTCGAGATAGTCCCAGATCGGCGTCGTGAACTCCGGCTGCGTCTCGACCAGTTTCGGGATCGTCGGATCCGGCGTCAGCCCGCGCGTCGCACGCTCATAGACGTCCGCGCTCACCCCCGCGGCGACGGCCTTGGGCTCGAAGGAATGGAGGAATTCGCCGAACGCGTCGGCGCGGGCGGGCGAGATCGCAAGCACGAGCGCGACCAGCAGCACTGCCACCCCCTCCCCAACCCTCCCCGCAAGGGGGAGGGTGCCCTTCGGCGATTTTGGCACGATGCTGCGCCAGCCACGACGCGGCACCTCCCCGTCTGTGGGGGAGGTTGGGAGGGGGGCTCTCACTACCGGTTCCGCGTCATCAGATACCGCTCCCAGTCGATCGCAGTGGACACCATCTCGCGCAGATCGTCGTGCTCGGGCACCCAGCCGAGGAGCTTGCGCACCTTCTCGCCCGTCGCCGTGATCGAGGCCGGGTCCCCGGCGCGGCGCGGGCCTTCGTCGACGCGGAAGTTGATGCCCGACACATCCTTCACCATCTCCACCACCTGTCGCACGGAATAGCCTTGGCCGTAGGCGCAGTTGAGCGTCGTGCTGTCGCCGCCCCGACGCAGATGATCGAGCAGCAGCTTGTGCGCCGCAATCAGGTCGGTGACGTGGATATAGTCGCGCACACAGGTGCCGTCCGGCGTCGGATAGTCGGTGCCG
>CAZNAE010000177.1:0-5585 GCA_964570695.1 uncultured Devosia sp. | reverse complement strand
GAGCAGCA
Source organism: uncultured Devosia sp. (assembly GCA_964570695.1). GTDB lineage: Bacteria > Pseudomonadota > Alphaproteobacteria > Rhizobiales > Devosiaceae > Devosia_A. Next base: position 5,577 of record CAZNAE010000177.1, on the reverse strand, counting down.
CCCAGACGCCAATAGCGCCCGCGGTCGATCTCTTCAGCCGGGAGAGACCCCAAATCCCCAAACGTGCCCCCGCGGTTCCAGCCGCGGAAGGCATATGCCCATCGTGTCTTGTAATGAGCAATAGTTAACGTGCAGGACCGGAACGAAAGCGTCAGAACGCTATGCTAACAGGCCCCGTTGACAATGACCGGACGGGCCAGAGGAACGGCCATCCCTTCTGTTTCTCCGGCAGCTCTGCCGTGCCAGCGCCGTCCCCAGATCCTCCTGCATGAACGGCTGTTGAGGCGCGGTAGTCGGTGGCGACGCCCTCGGGGAGTTCGGCGCAGCCGGTGGCGAGGATGATGATCGGACCAGCGGTGACGGCCATCGTGAGGTTCTGCCGGCGTGCGAACGCCGGCCTCCACGCCGCTAGCCCGGAAACACCAATCGCGCGCTGAAACCAGCGGGCTGGTTGGGGGCGGGGGAGCGGAGGTCGAGGCGGCCGCCGGCCTGGCGGATGATGGTGTCGGCGATGGCGAGGCCCAGCCCCGAGCCCTGGGCCTCGGTGTCGCCACGGGCAAAGCGCGTGGTCAATTGCGCCAGCTTGTCGGCGGGCACGACCGGGCCGGCGTTTGTGACTTCGATCGAGTGCGGTTCGACGACGACGCGGATGGGCTCGCCGGCGGGGCCGTGCAGCCGGGCGTTTTCGAGCAGGTTGCGGAGCGCGATGCCGAAGGCGTCGATGTCGATGGGCGCAACGAGCCCGACCCCCTCCCCGATGATCAGCGCAATCCGACCCGGGGCCGCGTCGGCGCGGCGGGCGTCCTCGACCAGCACCTTGACGGCCGGCAGCAGGTCGACCGGCTCGGCGACCGCGGCGATGGCGGCATCGGCGCGCGACAATTGCAGCAGCTTGTCGGACAGGGCGCGGAGGCGCAGGAGGGAGAGCTCCACCTGTTCGGCGCGGCCGCGCTGCGGGCCGTCGTCGAGCTCGGCGATCAGGCGCTGCGTCTGCGCGAGGCTGCCGGCGATAGGGGTGCGCAGCTCATGGGCGCTGTTGGCCGCGAAGGCGCGTTCGGCATCAAGGGCGGCGCGGACGCGGCCGAGCAGCGCATCGACGGCGTGCGCTACCGGCTGCAGCTCGGACGGCAGGCCGGCATCCCCGACCGGCGCCAGATTGCTGGCGTGGCGCGCGCTGATCTCGCGGCTGAACTCGCGGACCGGCCGGAGGCCGGAGCGGACCGCCAGAAAGATGCCGAAGGCGGAGAGCGGCACCAGCAGCGCAATCGGCCAGAGCAGCGACAGAACGCTGCTCCAGAGCGAATCGGTGCGATGCTGGCTGGCTTCGGCCACCTGGATGAACATGTCGCCGGGAACGGTGCCGATGGTATAGACGCGCCACGGGCCGGAATCGGCGAAGCCGCGAACCAGCGGGGCGGCGAACGGGGCATCGGGCGCGTCGTGCGAGCGCAGCACCACGGTGCCATCGGCCAGCCGCACCTGATAGACGATGTATTCTGAGCCGGAGTCGCTGTAGAGCGGCACCTCGTGGGCCTCGTGACCATGATGCGACTCATCGCCATCGTCGCGAAGGGTATCGACGGCAAGGGCGAGTAGCCGCTCGGCCGTTTCCTTGAGGCCGCCATCGAAGGCGTCGTCGAGCCGCGTGCGGAGGGTGTTGGCGGCGAGCAGCGCGGCAACGATCCAGAGCAGCACGGCGGCGATCGTCAGCGTCCAGATCAGGCGGCGGGTGAGGCTCGAGGCTGCCATCAGCCAGGTCCCAGGCGATAGCCGAGGCCGCGCGAGGTCTGGATCAGATCTGCGCCGATCTTCTTGCGCAACCGGCTGACATAGACCTCCACCGCATTGCTCTCGACCTCAGCGCCGAAAGCGAACAGCGCGTCTTCGATCTGTCCCTTCGACACCAGCACGCCGGGGTGGAGTGCGAGCCGCTCGAGCACGGCCCATTCGCGCGCCGTCAGATCGAGCGGCCGACCATCGAGGCTCGCGACGTGCTTTGCCTGGTCGATGGCGAGCGGACCGATGCTGAGGAGTGGATTGGGCTTGCCGTTGTAGCGCCGGGCGACGGCGCCGAGCCGTGCCATCAGCTCGCTGAGGTCGAAGGGCTTGACCAGATAGTCGTCGGCGCCGGCGTTGAGGCCTTCGATGCGGGCGGTCAACTGATCCATCGCGGTTAGGATCAGCACCGGGGTGGCGTCGCCGCGGGCGCGCACGGCGCGGAGAAAATCGATGCCGCGCCCGTCGGGCAGGTTGAGATCGAGCAGGATGAGATCATAGGCGACGGCGGCATTGGCATCCTCGGCGGGGCCGAGCCGCATCATCCAGTCGACGGCGTGACCATGCACGACGAGGTGGTCGCGCACCGCGCTGCCCAGCATCCTGTCGTCTTCGATCAGCAATATGCGCAATTTTCCGCCTGAGGGTCGCAGCGTCCACCGCACTATACGGACTTCGCACGCGGCTCGCTAAGCATCGATCCTTACAGCAGCCTTACGAAACTGAACGAGGTTTCATTTTCGACCACCGGGCTCGTCAGGTTCACGTCAGGCTGGGGGTGCTTCTGGGCACACCATCTGCTCCCACGAGTCCCCGCATGAAAAAGACCCTGTTCTCCCTCGCCTTCCTCGCCGCCTCGGCAGGTTACGTGACCTATGCCAACCACGGGCTCGACGGCCTGTTGCCGGGCGCGGCCAAGCCCGAGGAGACGGCCACCGCGCCGCTCGGACCGGCGCCGAAGGCGTCGGCGAGTCCGGCGGTGCTGGAGCAGGCGCCCGCCGCACCCAGCGCGCGGCCGTCGGCGCCGATCGTCGCCCTGGCGATGCCGGCTGCACCCGTGCCTACCCCCGCCCCCGTAGCACCCGTCCCGGCGATGCCGCCTTTGCCGCGGCCGCGGCCTGCCGATGCACCAACGATCGAAACGGCGCAGGCGACAACCGTCGCCCAGGCGAATGGCGGCCAGTATCGCGACGGCACCTATACCGGCACCGACGAGTATGCCTATTACGGCAAGGTGCAGGTGCAGGTGACGGTGGCGGGCAACCAGATCACGTCCGTCAAGGCGCTCGATTATCCGAACGACCGCCGCACCTCGCGCTCCATCAACAGCGAAGCGCTGCCGCTGCTGGCGCAGGAGGTGGTGCAGGCACAGAACGGCAATATCGATACCGTCTCAGGCGCAACGCTGACCAGCGGCGCCTACATCAAGTCGCTCGCCAACGCACTGAACAAGGCAGCCGGCGGCAATGCGTGACACCCGGCTGATCATGGGCATGCCGATCACGGTGGACGTGGTCGGCGGCGACGACACGCGCGCCATTGAAACGGCGTTCGACTATTTCGTGTCGGTCGATACCCGCTTCAGTCCGTTCAAGCCGGAGAGCGAGGTGTCGGCGCTCAATCGCGGCGAGCTCACGCTGTCGGAAATGAGTCCGGCGCTGCGCGAGGTGCTCGAGCTGGCGGAGCTGACGCGCCATGAAACGCGGGGCTATTTCGATGTCCGGCGCCCGGATGGCCGGATCGATCCCTCGGGGCTGGTCAAGGGCTGGGCGATCCGAAACGCGGCGCGCCTGCTCGACGAGGCGGGCTGCCGCGACTATTGCGTCGAAGCCGGCGGCGACATTCAGTGCCGCGGTCACAGCGGCAGCGGCACGCCCTGGCGCATCGGCATCCGCAACCCGTTCGACGCGGCCGGCATCGTCAAGACGCTGATGCCGGGCGATTGCGGGGTCGCAACCTCCGGCCTCTATGTCCGGGGCGCGCATATCTACGATCCGCGCCGCGGAGAGCCGGCGTCCGGCGACATCGCGAGCCTCACGGTCATCGGTCCCGACGTTTACGAGGCCGACCGGTTCGCGACCGCGGCCTTTGCGATGGGCCGGCAGGGCATCAGCTTCATCGAAGAGGCGTACGGGCTCGAAGGTTACGCTATCGACCAGACCGGTCTCGCCACGATGACCTCGGGCTTTGCCGGGATGGTTGCGCCATGAATATTTTCCGCACGCTGGATCGTCTGGTCGACCGCGCCACGATGTACCGGCTGGTGTTCTGGTATCTTGCGGCATTGCTGGTTGCTGCCTTCGTGCTCGGGCTGGTCCGGCTCATCGCCATCGACCCGGTGGCGCTGGCGCTCTCGACCGTCCTGGTGCTGGCGAGCGGCTACCTCGCCAACCAGATCTTCGCGCGGCTCTTCGGAGCCATCCCGAACGTCGAAAGCGTCTACATCACCGGCATGATCATCGTGCTGATCATGCAGCCGGCGGCCGCGACCGACCTCGCGGCGATCGGCGCAGTACTCGCCGCGTCGGTCTGGGCGATGGCGTCGAAATTCATCATTTCGCTGCGGCGACGGCATGTCTTCAACCCGGCGGCCCTGGGTGTGGCGCTGCCGGCGCTGCTGCTCGACCAGCCGGCCACCTGGTGGGTCTCGGGCCAGATCTGGCTGCTGCCGATCGTCGTGATCGGCGGACTGCTGATCGTGCGCAAGCTCCGGCGGATCGACCTGGTGCTGGCGTTTGCGATCAGCAATCTTGGGGTCACGGTGCTGACGGGTAATGCCGGGGACGCGCTCGGCTCGATCAAGTTCGCGCTGCTCGACTCGCCGTTCTTCTTCTTTGCCTTCGTGATGCTCACCGAGCCGCTCACCGCGCCGCAGGGTCGGTTCTGGCGCGTGGTCTATGGCGCGCTGGTCGGTGGACTGGCGGCACCGAACATTGCGATCGCCGGCTATTATTTTACCCCGGAGGTCGCGTTGCTCGCCGGTAACCTTCTCACCCTCGTGGTGAGCCCGCAGGGGCGGCTCGTGCTGACCCTCGAGCGGATCGATAAGGCAGCGGCGGGTGCGTACGACTTCGTCTTCCGGGCCGACCGCCGGTTTGCCTTCGCCGCAGGGCAATATCTCGAATGGACCATGCCGCTCGAGCGGTCGGACAGCCGCGGCAACCGCCGCTACTTCACGGTCGCCTCCTCACCGACAGAGGATGAGGTGCGGCTCGGCGTAAAGTTCGCCCCGGAGGGCAGCGCCTTCAAGCGCGAGCTGGCCGAGCTCCGCCCAGGCGAGAAGATCGTCGCCTCACAACTGGCCGGCAGCTTCACGCTGCCGCGCAGTCCGCGCCGCAAGCTCTGCTTCGTCGCCGGAGGCATCGGCATCACGCCGTTCCGGAGCATGCTGAAACAGTTGATCGACACGCGTGAGGCGCGCGACGTCGTGGTGCTCTATGGCTGCGCCAAGCTCGACGAGGTCGCCTACACGAACGTGCTGCGCGAAGCGCATGAGGAGCTGGGGATCACCACGCATCTGGCCGTGCTTGACCCAGCGGGCGCCGGGACCGACGTGCATCATGGACTGATCGACGAGGCCATGATTCGCAGCAGCGTCCCCGACTACGCCGATCGGACGTTCTACGTGTCCGGGCCGGCGCCGATGGTCAGCGCCCTGCGGCGCCAGCTTCGCCGCCTCGGCCTGCCGTTCTGGCGGATCAAGACGGACTTCTTTCCGGGACTTGCCTAGCGACGGCGCCCCTCACCGCTGCTTTGCCAGCACTCGCGCCAGATCATCCTGCATGAAGGGCTTGTTAAGCC
>CAZNAE010000176.1:0-5714 GCA_964570695.1 uncultured Devosia sp. | reverse complement strand
CCCACTCCTGGAGCGCCGTTTTGGCGTCGGCTCGTTCGGTGCCTGAACTGCCTCCGTACTCGCCGAACAGGCGCTCGATGATTTCGGCGGCGGGGCCAAGACCGCCATCGATGTAGACCGCCCCAAGCACAGCTTCGATGACGTCGCCGAGGATCGCTTCCTTCTCGGCGCCGCCCGTCTTGGCTTCGCTGTCGCCGAGGTTGAGCTCCGGGCCGAGGCCGAGTTCGCGGGCGATCGCGGCGCAAGTCTCCTTGCGCACCAGCGCATTAAGCGAGCGGCTGAGGTCGCCCTCAGTGGCTTTGGGGAACCGCCGGTAGAGCATGTCGGCCACCACCAGCCCGAGCACCCGGTCGCCCAGGAATTCGAGCCGCTGATAGGATTGCGCGATGCGCTTAGCGGGAGCGATGGCGCTTGAATGGGTCAGAGCGCGGTCGAGCAGCTCGGGGTCGGCGAAAGTGTAGCCCAGCCGGGCCTCGAGCTTGCTGTGACTGCGGCGGCTCACCGCTTCGGGCTCCGCATTACTTCGGGGTCGTGGTGAAGTTCTGGTAGACGGACTGGATCATGCGGTCCCAGCGGACGTTCGCCGGCCACTGCCAGATCTGCCACGGCGGCAGGTTGTCCTTGATCGAGAAGAAGCGGGCTTCCGCTTTGCCGATCAGGGCGCTCTCGGAGACGTAGCCGACCTGGCTCAGCACACGGCTATCGGCCGAGCGGTCGCGGTTGTCGCCCATCATGAAGTAATGGCCGGGCGGCACGACGTATTCGGCGGTGTCGTCGAGCGGCTGGTCGTCTGAAATTTCCTGGATGGTGTGGACGACGCCGTCGGGCAGCGTCTCCTTGTAGAGAGTCACCGGAACGCTGGTCTCGTAGCTGTCGGTATCGACGCCCACACCGACCTGCTCGCGCTCGACCATCTTGCCGTTGATCCAGAGGCGCCCCTGCTTCATCTGGATGTGGTCACCGGGCAGGCCGATGATCCGCTTGATGTAGTCCTCGTTCGTCGGCTCGTTGTGGAATACCGCGATGTCGCCCTGCTTGGGTTGGGTGAATTCAAGGAAGCGGCCGTTGAACGGCAGCGGGATCGGGAAGGAATATTTGCCCAGGCCCCACTCGAATTTGCTGGCGACGAAGTAATCGCCGATCATCAGCGTCGACTGCATCGATGCGGTCGGGATCGAGAATGGCTGATAGATGAAGGTCCGAAAGACCAGAGCGATGACCAATGCCTCGATAATGACGACAACGGTATCGCGCAGTTCGTTCTTGCTGGCCTTTTTGTCGGCCTTGGGCATGGCAGTCTGGCTCATTACTTTTCCCGGTCGGGTGCGCCCCGCGGCGCAGTGGTTATGCCGAAGGCGATTGGCGGTCAACCAGCCGGCAGGGCTTCGATGATGACAAAGGCTTGAGCCATGCCGCCATCGTCGGTGATGGTCAGGTGGATATGTGGTTCATGTCCGGCGGGAACAAGGCGGGCCAATGCCTTGGCGGCGCCGTTCTGCAATTTCATCGTCGGCTTGCCCGAGGGCAGGTTAACAACCCCCATGTCGCGCCAGTAGACGCCCCACGCGATACCGGTGCCGAGCGCCTTGGAACAGGCCTCCTTGGCGGCAAAGCGCTTGGCGTAGGAGGCCGCGCGCTGCGCCCGGCGGTCCGACTTGGCCCGTTCGATCTCGGTAAAGCACCGGTGCGTGAAGCGGTCGCCGTAATGGTCCAGCACCTTTTGGACGCGCGAGATGTCGCAAAGGTCGTTGCCCAGCCCGACGATCATTGCAGCCCCCGGCTTCCCGGCTTCACCGCCGGGATCGCTGCCAGCTCCGGGGGCAGCGCGCTGGCGGGATAGGCCGGGACCTTGTATTTGGCGAGCGCCACCAGCGGCACGCCGACATCAGCCTCGCCGGCCGAGCGGTCGATCAGGCACGCCGCGCCGACGACATCGGCGCCGATGTCCCTGAGGCAGGCGATGCATTCGCGGATCGACAGGCCCGTGGTGACGATGTCCTCGACCACCAGCACCTTCTCGCCGAGATAGATCTCGAAGCCGCGGCGGAGCTCGAACTTGCCATCGACACGCTCGGTGTAGATTGCCGGCACGCCGAGGTGACGCGCCGTCTCGTAACCCGGAATGATACCGCCAACGGCCGGCGAGACCACCTGGCTGACGCCGCCGAAGCCTTCGGCCCGCAGTTTTGCGGCCAGGGCCTTGCAGAGGATCTCGGCCTTGTCGGGATGCATGAAGACTTTCGCCTTCTGCAGGAACACCGGCGAGCGCAGGCCGGACGACAGGATGAAATGGCCCTCGAGCAGCGCCCCGCAATCGCGGAAGATATCCAGCACTTCTTCAGTGTTCATGCGCGGACGTGCTCCTCGGCATTGGCGCCGGTCCACTCGGCAAGGGCGACGCTTTCCGCCTCGCCAATCGTGGCGCGCCGGACCTGCGACAGGCCGTGCGTCAGCTTCAAGGTCGACAGGACTTCAGTCAGTTGCGCCAAATCCCTCACCTCGAGTTCGAAGATGTTTTTGTGGAAGTCGGGGGAGACAATCCGCATCACGAGATTATGAATGTTCGCCTCCGCGGCGGCAATGGCGCTGGAAATCTGCGCCAGCGAGCCCGGCTTGTTTACGGTCAGCATGGAGATGACGACCTTGTGGTTCCGGTCCTCGCGCCCCGCGATGTCCCAGCGCACATCGATCCAGGCGACGTCGGAATCGTGCATCGAGACGAGCGCATCCGAGTGGATCGGGTAGATCGCGATCGGGCCATTGGCGCGCATGATGCCGACCAGCCGGTCGCCTGGTACGACACCCTCGGGCGAGGTCTCGACCTTGGTGTTGAAGCCGAGCTGCGCCAGCGCCAACCGGGCGTTCGGTCCGGTGCTCTGGCCGCCCGGGACGCGGAAGCGGAACATGTCGGTGTCGCGCAGCGCAAACCAGCCTTCAGCCTTGTCCGGCGTCGGCAGGTCGAGCGCCTTCTTCTTGCGCTTCTTCAAACCTTTGACGCTGGCAATCTCGGTCGTCAGCGCCTCGGCATCGACCTTGCCCTCGCCCACTGCGACCACCAGATCGCGCCTCGAGGGATGCCCCAGGGCCTTGGCGAGCTGTTCGAACTCCACTTCGTCGAGAGATAAGCCGTCGCGTTCGAGGAGCGTCGATATTGCATGGTCGCCGAGTGCCTGGAAGCGCTGTTGCTGCGCGACGCGGACGGCACGCCGGATCGCCGCGCGGGCCTTGCCGGTGGCGGCGATGGTCTCCCAATTGGCGGGCGGCAGATGGTTCTGGTCGCGGATGATTTCGACTTCGTCGCCCGACTGCAGATGCGTGACCAGCGGCACGATGGCGCCGTTGATCTTGGCGCCGACCGTGGTGTCGCCGATGTCGGTATGGAGCGCGTAGGCGAAATCGATCGGCGTCGCACCGCGCGGCAGCGCAATCAGCCTGCCGCGCGGGGTGAAGCAGAAGACCTGGTCCTGAAACAGCTCGAGCTTGGTGTATTCGAGGAAATCCTCGGTCGAAGACCCGGTGGTCAGGTGCTCGATGGTCTGGCGGAGCCAGGCGAAGGCCTGGCTTTCGCCTTCAAGCTTGTGGAGGTCGTTGGTAGCGCCTTCCTTGTACAGGGCGTGTGCGGCGATGCCGTATTCGGCGATCCGGTGCATTTCCTCCGTGCGGATCTGCAGCTCGATGCGCTGGCGGCCGAGGCCGACGATGGTGGTGTGGATCGAACGGTAGTCGTTGTGCTTGGGGACCGAGATGTAGTCCTTGAAGCGGCCGGGCACGACCTTCCAGTTGGTGTGGACAATGCCCAGCGCCTGATAGCAATCGGGAATGGTCGCCACGATCACCCGGAAGCCGATCATGTCGGAAAGTTGCTCGAGGGCGATCTGCTTGCGCTCGATCTTGGTGGAAATCGACCAGGCGGATTTCACCCGGGAAGAGACGCGCGCTTCGATCCCCTGCTGCTTGAGCCGCTCCGTCAGCTCGCTCTTGATGGCGTCGATGGTTTCCTTGAACTGGGCCTGCATCTCGGCGAGGCGGTCGGTGATCGCCGCGTAGTGATCGGGCTGAAGCGTCCGGAACGCCAAGTTCTCGAGCTCGCTGCGCATGTCCTGCATGCCCATGCGCCCGGCGAGCGGGGCGTAGATGTCCATCGTCTCTTCGGCGATGCGCTTCTGTTTGTCCGCCGGCATATAGTCGAGGGTGCGCATATTGTGCAGGCGGTCGGCGAGCTTCACCAGCAGCACCCGAACGTCGGCCGAGATGGCGAGGAGGAGCTTCCGCAGATTCTCGGCCTGCGCTTCTTCGCGGGTGACCAGCTGCAGCCGCTCGATCTTGGTCAGGCCGTCGACGATCTCGCCGATTTCGGCGCCGAACAACTGGTCGATCTCGGCGCGCGTGGCGTCGGTGTCCTCGATGGTGTCGTGGAGCAGCGCCACGGCGATGGTAGCATCATCGAGCTTCAGATCGGTGAGGATCGAGGCGACTTCCAGCGGATGGTTGAAATACGGATCGCCCGAGGCCCGCTTCTGCGCGCCGTGCTTTTGCATGGCGTAGACGTAGGCGCGATTCAGCAGGTTCTCGTCGGCATGCGGATTGTACGCCTGCACCTTCTCGACGAGTTCGTACTGACGCATCATGGGAAGCGGAACGCTCCGTGAGAACGCAGGGCTAAGACCTCGTTCCTAAAACGAAAAAGGCGCCCGACAAGCCGGGCGCCCAAGCACTATAGGCCGAGTTGGCCGCGGATCAATCGTCGCGGCGTTCCGGCGGCGCGAGGCTTTCAATGCCCCGCAGCAACTCGTCTTCGGAAATCGTGTCGAACGTGTCGCCATCCTGGTCGGCATTGGCGTCGAGCAGCGGCGCGGCGTGCCTTTCGGGCTCGTCGACCTCGACATATTTCTGCAGCGAGTGGATCAGGTCTTCACGGAGATCTTCCGGCGAAATGGCGCCGTCACCGATCTCACGCAGGCTGACGACCGGGTTCTTGTCGTTGTCGCGGTCAACGGTGATCGCCGCGCCGGCCGAAATCATGCGGGCGCGGTGGGCGGCCATCAGGACGAGATCGAAGCGGTTGTCGATCTTTTCAATGCAGTCTTCAACGGTGACGCGGGCCACGAACGTCTCCAGCCTTGTTGGAATGAGGGGCCCTCATACACGAGCCGTCCCCCCGCTTCAAGGACAACGGCCGGTCCGGTCCAAATGTCGCTGCCCATACCTTCCGAAGCGTGACAAATCCCAATTGCGGGACGTTGTCAGCCTTGTTATGGACAGAGAGCCGGCGGAACCTTTGCGGGGGGCCGCTCCGGCCGGCAAGCTTACTTTGAGTGTAGCCACAATATCGGATTGTTATGCTGGGGGGTCTGAGAGGCCGGCCGCCCCAGTCAGGAGGATGCTCATGTCGATTGACCCCCGCGAAAAGGTCGTACTGTTCATAGACGGTGCCAATCTCTACGCCACCAGCAAAGCCATCGGAATCGACATCGATTACCGCCGCCTGCTCGCCGAATTTCAAGGCAAGGCGTATCTGCTCCGGGCCTATTATTACACCGCCCTGGTCGAGGATCAGGAATACTCCTCCATCCGGCCGTTGATCGACTGGCTCGACTACAACGGCTTCACTGTCGTCACCAAGCCGGCCAAGGAATTCACCGACGCCGCCGGGCGCCGGAAGATCAAGGGCAGCATGGACATCGAGCTGACGGTGGATGCGCTCGAGATGTCTC
>CAZNAE010000175.1:0-5765 GCA_964570695.1 uncultured Devosia sp. | reverse complement strand
GCGGGCATAGCGGATCCTCGGTCGGTAGACGCGACCTTCTAGCGGGCACAGCGGGGGCCGTCAAAAAGGGGATGGGGCGCAGCCGGGGAGACTGCGCCCCTCAGAAGGCGGGTCCTTCTGGAGTCCGCCGGTGCCGGTCGCGCCATTGGGGGAATGCGCGGCCGGGAGCTCTGAACCTAGAACGGTAGGATGGCGTCGGCGATCTGCTGGCCGTACCGGGGTTGCTGAATGTCGGTGATCTGGCCGCGGCCGCCGTAAGAGATGCGGGCCTCGGCGATCTTCTCGCTTGGAATGGTGTTGTCGGACTGGATGTCCTCTGGCCGGACGACGCCGGCGACGACCAGGTCGCGGATCTCGAAGTTGACGCGCACCTCCTGATGCCCCTCGATTACGAGGTTGCCGTTGGGCAGGGTCTGCGTCACGACGACCGCGACATTGGTCGTGATGTTCTCGTTGCGGTTCACCGTGCCGGTGCCGCCGTCCGTCGTGGTGCTGCCGGTGCTGATGCCGCCGGTGGGGTCGAGATCGACACCGGGCACCTTGGTGCCGAACAGCGAGCCGAGGGTCGTGCCCACATTGGCCGCATTGTCGGAGGTCTGCTTGCGGCTGGTGGCGTTCGAAATCTGCGCGCTGTCGTCGATGGTGACGATGACGGTCAGGATGTCGCCCACCTTGTGGGCACGCTGGTCCTTGAAGAAGCCGCGGGCGTCGGTCGAGAACAGCGAATTGGGCTGGTAGCTCGCTGCCTCGATCTCGGGCATCGGCATGTTGACCTGCTTGTAGCCCGGCTGGGCGGTTGGGTCCTCGATGGCGCTGAGTTTTGGCGCTTCGCCGACGCGCGAGAGCTGATCGAGGCTGGCGCAGCCGCTGAGCAGCGCGACCAGAGTGACGGTGGAGAGGATCTTGAGGGTCTGCATCTGTCTCTCTTCGATCAGAGGGCCGCGACGATCGCGACGGAGCCATCCGCCTGGGCGATGCCGTGGAGGATTTTCTTGGTGACGGTGTTGAGCACATCGACGGGATCGCCGGCCGCGGCGGTGGTGAGCGACTGGCCCTTGACCGTAAGCGTCATAGCGCCGGCCTTGAGCAGCACGGTGACGAGCGCATTGCGGGTGACCACTGTCGGCTCGGTCACGTCCGAGGGCTTCAGCATGATGCCGGCGCGGCTCTGGCGCACCAGCTGCTTGCCGACGAGCTGGTCGAGGCTGGCGTAGCCGCCGGCGTCGGCGGTGGCGAGCGGTACCGATATCAGCTGGAAATCGGCGCTGGTGAGCACGGTGCCGGCCGGCTGGATGGCGATCAGCTGCGGCGCGGTGGTCATCAGCTGCAGCGTGCCCGTCAGATCGATCGGCTGGTCGATGCCGGCGATACTGAAGCGCGCCGAGAACGCAGCGGTGCCGGGCGTGTAGCGGAGGCTGACGAGGGTCGCGGGACTGTCGACCGCTTCGGCGTTGAAGGTGATGTCTGCAATGTCGAAATGCGCGTCGGCTGTGACACCCTCGGCGAGCACGCCGCGCTGCGTCAGCTCGGCGTCGATCAGTCTGTCGAGCGCCGGGTCGTCGATCACCGTCGAGGCGCGGACGACGACGACGCGGGTGTAGCCGACGTTGTCGAACTTGGTGAGGCCGATCAGCTCGGCTGCGTGTTGCACATCGGAGAGCGGGACGATCCCGGTGGTGCCTGGGGCCGGAGCGCGGAAGATCGCCGTCTCAGACAGCTCGCCGGCGCCGTCGAACATGTCGCCGACGGTGACTATGTCTGCGTTGACCGTGATGTCGCCCTTGAGCGAGGGCGTTGCGAACGTCGCGGTGGTGCCGAGCAGCAGGGCGGCAAATGCAAGCGTGAACAGTTTCATGGCTCAACTCCTCAGCGCATCTGGCTGACCGACTGAAGCATCTCGTCGGCCCCGGTGATGACGCGGGCATTCATTTCGTAGGCGCGCTGCGCGGCGATCAGGTCGGAGATCTCGGTGACCGGATTGACGTTGGCTTCTTCGAGGTAGCCCTGCTGCACATTGCCCATGCCGTCGGTATTGGGAGTGCCGGCCTGCGCCGCGCCGCTTGCCGCAGTCTCGACGAAGTTGTTGTCGCCGTTCGCCTGCAGGCCTTCCTTGTTGACGAAGCGATAGAGCTGGAGCTGACCGAGCTGGGTCGGCGCCGTGTCGGTGCCGACGAAGGCCTGCACCACGCCGTCGGCGCTGATCGAGATGTTGTTGGCGTTGTCCGGAATGGTGATGCCGGGCTGCACCTGGTAGCCGTCGCTGTTGACGAGGAGACCGCTCGAGTCGCGGTCGAAGGAGCCGTCGCGGGTGTAGCCGGTGCGGCCGTCAGGCAGCTGCACCGCGAAGAAGCCTTCGCCGTTGATCGCGACGTCGAGGTCCTTTTCGGTCGGCGTCACCGTGCCCTGGCTCATGATGCGCGGAGTGGCGGCAGTCTTGACGCCGGAGCCGACTTCTATGCCGATCGGCGCTTGCGTACCGGTGTCGGACGTGGCCGAGCCGGAGCGGCGGAAGGACTGGTACAACAGATCCTGGAACTCGACGCGCTGGCGCTTGTAGCCGGTGGTCCGCATGTTGGCGATGTTGTTCGAAATGATTTCGACATTTCGTTCCTGGGCCGCCATGCCGGTGGACGCGATGTAGAGAGCTTGCATTGTCGTGTCCTCTTATCAGGCTGTAACGTCGCCGAGACGCTGCACTGCCGTTTGGTGCATGTCGTCCTGCTGCTGCATCATGTTGGCGATGGTCTGGTAGGCGCGCTCCACGCGCATCATGTTGACCATCTCGGTTACACCCGAAACGTTGGAGCGCTCGATCGAGCCCTGCACGACGCGGGTCGTGGTCGCCGGGGTTCCGGCCGGGCCCGAATAGTAGTTGTTGCCTTCGCGGGCGAGTACTTGCGGGTCGGCGAACTCCGAAACCTTGAGCTTGCCCTTGGCGCCATTGTTGGTGACGATCGAACCGTTGTCGGTGATCGAGATGTCGGTGTCGCTGGCATCGAAGTGGAGTGGACCGGAGTCGCCGAGCACTGGGTTGCCGTCGAGATCGACCAGCGTGCCGGTGTTGTCGATGGTGAGCGAGCCGTTGCGCGTATAGCGCTCGCCGGCCGACGTCTGGACGCTGAGGAAGCCGGGACCGTTGAGCGCCACGTCGAGCTGGTTGCCCGTCGACTCGATCGGCCCGTCAGTCATGTCGTGAATGGTCGACCAGTCCTGCGTGTAGTGGACGTTGCGGTCGGCGCCGGCGAAGTTGTTGTCCTTGGCGCCGGGCATCATGTAGTCCTCGAAGAGCATGTCTTCGGACTTGAAGCCGGTCGTGTTGATGTTGGCCATGTTGTTGGCCACCACATCCATCTGACGCTGCAGCGCGACTTGTCGCGAGAGCGAAATGAGCTGCGCATTATCCATGGCGCATATCCCCGTATTTCATCCCCGGAGCCGCTTCACATCCCCATGCGGGCCGCTCCGCCGTTAACACTGCAGAAACCGTGCCAGAGCAAAAATCGTAATGATTTCAACGAAGTCTAATATTCGCCGGGATCGCGGGGCAGGAAGTGCCGAGACCTTGGGGCAAGGATGACCCGGCAAAATCTGCCGTGTCCGGCGGCTTGGTAAGGGATCGTTAACTATCCGACGATTAGCTGGTGAGCAGCCGGAATCGTCCGGAAATGCGGGGATTTCCGTCTATGGCCGTGGAAGCCGAAGCCGATGTCGAAGAGGGCGAGGCCCAGCTGGCAAAGAAGGGCATACCGCGCCGGCTGCTGATCATCGGCGGTGCCGGGCTGATCGTGGTGCTTCTGGCTGGAGCGGGACTCTACTTCTTCGTGTTCGCCGGCCATAGCGCGACCGACGCCGCCAAGCAGCAGGCAATTGCTGCCGCCGTGCCGCCGAGCTTCATCTTCAACCTGCCGACGATGACGGTGAACCTCAACGACGACGGCGCCGAGGGCGACCAGTTCCTGAAGCTCACCGTGGCGCTCGAAGTCGCCGATGAAGGCGTGATGAAGGATATCCAGCCGCGCATGGCCAAGGTGGTCGACGCCTTCCAGGTCTATCTGCGCGAGCTGCGCAAGAGCGACCTCGAAGGTTCCGCCGGCATCTACCGGCTGAAGGAAGAACTGCGCCGCCGTGTCAACGTCGCGATCTTCCCGGCGCAGATCGACGGTATCCTCTTCAAAGAGATCCTGGTGCAGTAATGGCCGAGCCGGGGGATCAGGACAAACTCGCCGAAAACTGGAATCCGACCGCGGGCGCCGACGAGGCGATCTCCGCCGACTGGGCAGCGATGCTCGAGGCTGATCCGACCAAGGTCGCCGCCGGCGATGGCACCGACCGCGTCCTCAACCAGGACGAGATCGACAGTCTCCTGGGGTTCGACGCGAACACGGCGAGCACGGTCGAGCTGACCGGCGTCCAGGCGCTGATCAACTCCGCGCTGGTCTCTTACGAACGCTTGCCGATGCTCGAAATCGTCTTCGACCGGCTGGTCCGGCTGGCGACGACCTCGCTGCGCAATTTCACCTCCGACAACGTCGAAGTCTCGATGGAGTCGATCTCGTCGGTTCGCTTCGGCGACTACCTCAACTCGATCCCGCTGCCGGCGATCCTCAGCGTTATCAAGGCTGAGGAGTGGGACAATTTCGGCCTGCTGACGGTCGACAGCAACCTCATCTACTCGATGATCGACGTGCTGCTGGGCGGGCGCCGCATCGGCGGCCAGATCCGCGTCGAGGGCCGGCCCTACACCACCATCGAGATGGCACTGGCCCGCCGGATGATCGAGGTGATCCTCGAGGACACCCACAAGGCCTTCGCCCCAGTCACCGAGGTCAACTTCAAGCTCGAGCGGCTCGAGACTAATCCGCGCTTCGCGGCGATCTCGCGGCCTGCCAACGCCGCGATCCTGATCGAGCTCCGCATCGAGATGGACGACCGCGGCGGCAAGATCGAGATTCTACTGCCTTATGCGACGATCGAGCCGATCCGCGAGCAGCTGCTGCAGATGTATATGGGCGAGAAGTTCGGCCGCGACCCGATCTGGGAAGGCCATCTCGCGACCGAGATTTTTGCCGCCGACGTGCAGCTCGAAGCCGTGTTACACGAATTCGACCTGCCGCTCAGCCGGGCCCTCGGTCTGAAGCCGGGTGAGACGATCATGTTCGACCGTTCGCCGTCCGAGCCGGTCAAGCTCAGGTGCGGCGACGTGGAACTGACCGAAGGGGTGATGGGCCATATCGGCAATCATGTCTCGGTGCGGGTCGCCCGCCGGCTCAACCCGCCAAAGGTGACGATGGCGGCATTCGAAGCGTTAGACAAAGCAGCGGAGGGGCGGTGATGTTCGGCATCAGCCTGGGAATGATCGTCGAGAGTTCGGTGGCGGTGCTGCTGGCCGTTACCATCGGATACTGCGTGGTGCTCAATTCGCGGCTGAAGCGGCTGCATTCGGACCGCGAGACGCTGGCCAAGATGGTCGGCGATCTGGTGCAAGCCACCGGCCACGCCAATGCCGCGGTGATGGAGATGAAAACCGCGGCGCTCGAGGCCGACACCAAGCTCAGCGAGCGGCTGGTGGAGGCCGAAAAGCTTGATGATGAACTTGCGGCGCGCGTCGCAAGCGGCTCTCAGCTCATCGAAAAGATCATGCGCATTACAGCCGCCGCCAAGACGCCGCCGCCGGCCGAGCCCAAAGTCGAGGCCAAGCCTGCGCCGCAGCCGATCGAGCCGCAGAGCCGGCTGCATTCGGCGCTGCAGCAACTGGCGATGCGTAC
>CAZNAE010000174.1:0-5897 GCA_964570695.1 uncultured Devosia sp. | reverse complement strand
GTACGGTTGACGCGACCTACGACCCCGACACCAAGACGCTGACCTGGACCATCGAATACAAGGACCTGACCGGCCCGGTGACAGCGGCGCACTTCCATGGCCCCGCCACGGTTGGCGAGAAGGCGGCCCCGGTCGTTCCGATCGAAGCTCCCTACGATAGCCCCATCAAGGGCTCGGCGACGCTGACCGACCAACAGTACGCCGACCTCACGAAGCAGCTGTGGTACTTCAACCTGCACACCGCCAAGTACCCCGACGGCGAAGTCCGCGGCCAGGTCCTTCCGGCTCACCCGTAAAGCTGCCCCGGCTATCGCCCCACGCCAGTAGTTCGGCGTGGGGTGACCGCCATAAATGGCTTGTAATCCATGATCCACGTCGGAGTTGGCCGCTTGGGCAGCTTCCAGGTGGGTGTTCCGGTCCTCAAGAACCTGGAACAGTTGGTTCGAGCCCGGCCTTGCCGGGCCGGCCAGCCAACGCCGATCTCTTGCGAGCCAGCATGTCCAAACCCTGCCGCCCGATCGACGCGATCCTGCCGATCATTGCGGTGATCGTCTCGCCGGACTGATCCTGTACGTGGCATGGACACCCGTCGGCGCGCCTGCTGCCCACTGATCGCCGCACCAAAGGACCGGCGCGCACCGACCGTCTTAGGAACATTCACACGGGGGCAACCCCAGCTATGGAGTTCCACATGACGTCCCGCCTATCCACCATCGCCGCGCTGCTCCTGGTCGGCGCAATGCTCGCGGCCAATCCTGTTCTCGCCGCGTCCGACCGCATCGATCCGGATCCGGGTTCGGCGGATTCGACCGCGACGCGCGAGGGGCCGATCGAGTTGCCGAAATTTACGCCGCGCCCGATGCCGCTGGTCGCGCCCGAAACGGACCGCGGCCTGCCAGGCGAGCTCGACGACGAGCTGCAACTCGCCTCACTTGGCACCGTCACCTGGCACCCGGGCGGCTCGGTCGAGGTCTCGGCCCCGTCGGCCGCCCTCACGGCCGTGTTCGAGGCGCAGACCAAGACGCACAGCTGACCTGCTCACCCCAGACGAGCAGAAGGCCGCCCGAGCGATCGGGCGGCCTCCTTTGTGCATGTCGCCCGTCGA
Organism: uncultured Devosia sp.; assembly: GCA_964570695.1. GTDB lineage: Bacteria > Pseudomonadota > Alphaproteobacteria > Rhizobiales > Devosiaceae > Devosia_A. The sequence goes on along the minus strand of CAZNAE010000174.1, from coordinate 4,792 downwards.
TCAGAACGGCGTATTGGCGTAGTCGAACTGGCTGGCATTGTCCTTGGTGATCAGCGTCGAGTTGATGATCATCTTGCCGTCGACCTGGGCGCCGGCCGCGAAATGCAGCGCGGTGAGGTCGATGGCGGTCGCCACCATGTTGGGGTTGTAGCTGACATCGACCGGAACCTGAGTCGAGCCGGCTTCCACCATCTTGACGATCTGGTTCATGCCCGCGCCGCCGACGAACCACATCTTGTCGTCACGTCCGGCTTCCTTGGCCGCTTTGAGAGCGCCGACCAGCGTGTCGTCGTCCTGCGTCCACACTGCGTCGATGTTGGGGTACTTGGTCAGGAAGTCCTGCATGACCTTGTAGCCGTCGTCACGGTTCCAGTTGGCGAACTGGCTGTCGAGCACCTTGATGTTGGTGCCCTTGATGCCATCCATGAAGGCATCGACGCGCTGCTTGTCGATCGGGATCGGCAGGCCGCGGAGGACGACGATATTGCCGCCATGCGGCAGCGCCTGCTTGAAGTAGGCGGCCGTGGTGGCGCCGAGGCCCGGGTTGTCGCCGGCGACATAGAGATCCTCGATGCCCGGCTGGCTGAGCGCGCGGTCGATCACCGTCACCCACTTGCCGGCGTCCTTGACCTTCTTGATCGAGGCGGTCATCGCGTCGGGATCGCCCGGCAGGATGACGAGTGCGTCGATATTGCGGGTCGTCACCATGTCGTCGAGATCGGCGGCCTGCTTGGTCGAATCCGGAGCCGTGGCGAGCACGAACTTGAGGTTCGGGTACGCCTTGGTCAGGCGATCGACGGCCTGCTGTGCGAAGAAATCGACGCCACCGGTCCAGCCGTGGTCGGCGGTCGGCACCGAGACGCCGATCGTATAGGTCTTGTCCTGGGCGACGGCAGTGCCGAGCCCGACGCTTGCGACGAGGAGCGCCGCCAGTGCTGTTGATTTCATGTAGTTCATCGTCGTGTTTCCTCCCGGAATGTGCCCGTTGTGGGCGTTGCGTAGAACTTGATTTTAGCTCGTTGTCTTGCGGCTCCGCTGCAGCAGCACCGCGATGATGATGATCGCCCCCTGGAACGCCTGGTTGAGGTAGGGGCTGATGAGGCTCTGCAGATTAAGGATGTTGCCGATTAGCTCGAGGATGATAACCCCGACCACGGTGCCCCAGATGCGCCCGAAGCCGCCCCGCAGCGTCGTGCCGCCGATGATCACCGCGGCGATCGCCTGCAGCTCCCAGAGCACGGCCGTCGAGCTGTTGGCCGAGCCGAATTTCGGCACATAGAGCACCGCCGCCGCTCCGACGAGCAAGCCCTGCAGCACATAGGTCAGGAGCCGCACCCGGTCGACCTTGATCGCCGAGTAGCGCGCCACCTGCTCGTTGGAGCCGATCGCCGCGATGTGGCGGCCGAAGGTCGTCCGCCGCATCACCACTTCGGCGATGATCGCGACGACTGCGAAGATGATGATCGGCACCGGAATGTCGAACAGCTTGCCGGAATAGAGCGGCGAATAGGTGTCGGACGCCGCCATGTTGAGGTTGAGCGTGCCGCCATTGGCGAGGAAAGTGATGAGCGCCCGGAAGATGCCGAGCGAGCCGAGCGTGACGATGAACGGTTCGATCCGTCCCACCGTCACCAGGAGGCCGTTGGCCGCGCCACCGACGCTGCCGATCGCGAGACCGGCGACGATCCCGAGCGCCACCACCGCCCAGCCGGTGCCCAGTCCGGGGACGGAGCCGTTGATGATGATGATGATCATGCCGGCGATGAACGCCGCCATCGAGCCCACGGAAAGGTCGAGGCCGCCCGAGGTGATCACGAACGTCGCGCCGATGGCGATGAGGCCGATGAACGAGGCGCGCGCCACGATGTTGGAGAGATTGCCGACGCTGAGGAAATTGCCGTTCAGCAGCGTGCCGAGGATCATCAGCAGCAACAATGCGATCAGCGGGCCGAGCACGCTCAGCCGGAAGCGGGGCCGCGGGGCGCGCGGCGGGCTCTCGGTTGCCACACTCGTCATGCTGCGGCCCTTCCTTCGATGCCCATCTGGTGGCGCACGATCTGCTCCTCAGTGATCGCCGCGCCCTCGAGTTCGCCGACGATGCGGCCGGCCCGCATCACCATCACGCGATGGCTGAGGCCGATGACTTCCTGCAGTTCCGATGAGATCAGGATGATCGACTTCCCCTCCGCCGCGAGCGCCGCGATGATGTGATAAATCTGCTGCTTGGTGCCGACGTCGATGCCACGCGTCGGCTCATCCATGATGATGATCTCGGGCTCGCTTTCCATGGTCTTGCCGAGCATCAGCTTCTGCTGGTTGCCGCCCGACAGCTGGCCGGCGCGTACCGACGAGTCACGGGCCCGGATATCGAAGCGGCGAACGGCCCGCTCAAGCGCCCTCGCTTCGCTGCCGGTATCGATGAAAGCGCCACGCAGATGCCGCGTCAACGTCAGCAGCGTGAGGTTGGGCCTCAGCCCCATATTGACCAGCAGCCCTTTGCCCTTGCGGTCCTTGGTCATGTAGGCGAGCCCCGCCGCCAGCGACTGCGCGACATTGCCGAAACTGACCGGCTTGCCGTGGAGCTCAATTTCACCGCCCGAACGGTGGGTCAGTCCAACGACCGCCTCGGCGACCGCGGTACGGCCCGAGCCGATCAGGCCGGCAAAGCCGAGGATCTCACCTTTGCGCAGATCGAAGGAAACGTCCTTGACGCCGGGCGCCACCAGATGCCGGACCGACATCAGGCGGGGCGCATCGACATCGGGCTCGTGCTTGGGCGGGTAGAGATTGGAGAGCTCGCGGCCGACCATCATCTGCGCCGCCGAATCCGGCGTCAGCGCGTTCGCCGCAACCGTCGCGATCAGTTGGCCGTCGCGCAGCACCGTCACCCGGTTGGCGAGTTCCATGACTTCGTCGAGCTTGTGCGAGATGTAGATGATCGCGACGCCGCGCGCGGTCAGTCGCTTGATCTGCTCGAACAGCGTCTGCGTCTCGGCGACCGAAAACACCGCCGTCGGCTCGTCCATGATCAGCACGCGGGCATCGCGGCTGATTGCCTTGGCGATCTCGACCATCTGCTTGTCGGCGACCGAGAGCGTCTCGATGCGGGCGCCGGGCTCGATGCCGACATGCAGGGTGTCGAGCAGGGCCTGCGCCTGTTCGCGCATGCGGCGCACGTCGAGCAGGCCGAAATGCTTGATCTCACGGCCCAGAAAGATCGACTCGGTGACGGTCAGATGGTCGGCGAGGTTGAATTCCTGGTGGATGAGGACAATCCCCAGGCCTTCAGCCTCGCCGTTGGGAGGCAGGGTGACGATTTTGCCGTCATAAGTGATGGTGCCCGAGGTCGGCTGCTCGAAGCCCGAAAGGATTTTGATCAGGGTGGATTTGCCCGCGCCATTCTCGCCGATGATGGCGTGAACCTCGCCCGGGCGAACGTCGAAATCGACGCTGAACAGCACCGGAATCTCTCCGAAGGACTTGGAGATCCGGTTCGCCGACAGGATCGGCGACAACGCTGAACCCTCAGCCGTCGACATGCGGTGTTGAACTCCCCGAGGATGTGTCGCTTGTGACCGCGATCTTCATCCAGAGACCGATGTAAAGGTTTTCATGGCCTATGTAAAGGTTTACACAACCCGGGAAAGGTATAGTTTGCGGCAGCGTCTGAGCCTGCCGACTGTCGAGGCGAAGGCCGATTGCCGCTGGCGGAGCGCCAAGTGCAGCAACAGAGACTGGCCACGATCGAGGACGTCGCGGCGATCGCAGGTGTGTCGATCGCCACGGTGAGCCGGGCGGTCAACGAGCCGGCCAAGGTCGCCGACGCCACCCGTCGCCGCGTCAACGAAGCCATCGCCCGCACCGGCTACACCACCAACGCCATGGCGCGTTCGCTGCGCATGCGGCGCAGCAAGATGGTGCTGATCCTCGCCCCCGACGTTGGCGACCCGAACTTCTCCAATATCCTCGTCGGCCTCGAAACTGAGGCCAGCAAGCGCGGCTATGGCGTGGTGATCGGCAACACGCAAAACGATCCGACGCGCGAAACCGACTATCTGCGCTTCATCAGCTCCAACCAGGCCGACGGGCTGATCCTGCTGACCGGCCACTTGCCCTTCGGCTTTCCCCGCGACGCGCTCGAAAGCCGTCCGCCGCCGATGGTCGCCGTCAACGAGCCGGTACCGGGCGACCAGGTACCGTTCGTCGGAGTCGACAATTTCGAGGGCGCCCGCATCGCCGCCGAGCATCTGATCTCGCAGGGCCACCGGCGCATCGCCTTCATCGGCCGGTCGAGCCGCACCGTCAGCGAACTGCGCGAAAGCGGCTACCGCGCGGCGCTCGGCAACGCCGGCATCAGCATCGATCCGATGCTCATTCTCGATGGCGACGGCACCACCGAGAGCGGCCGCCAGGCGGCGGAGCTGATGTTCGTGCGCGACGTGCTGCCTTCGGCTTTCTTCTGCGTCAACGACGCCGCAGCGCTTGGCGTCATCATCGCCCTCAATGCCCGCGGCTACGACCTGCCTCGCCAGTTCTCGGTGATGGGCTTCGACGACATTTCGTTCGCGAGCTTCGTCACGCCATCGCTGACGACGATGAAGCAGCCCCGCTCCAAGATCGGCGAGGCGGCGATGAACCTGCTGATCGCGATGGTCGAGGGCCGCCCAGTCGAGCAGCGGCAGGTGCTGCTGCGCAGCGAGCTCATCCTCCGCAACTCGGTGGCGCGGCTTGGGGGCGGCGAGCGCGATTTGAGCGTGTCGCGGGATCGCTGAAGCGCCGCGGGCAGCGCCCG
>CAZNAE010000173.1:1560-5977 GCA_964570695.1 uncultured Devosia sp. | reverse complement strand
CTGCTGCAGCGCTACGTTTCCGAGCGCGGCAAGATCGTGCCGAGCCGCATCACCGCCGTTTCGGCGCTGAAGCAGCGCCTGCTCGCCCAGGCGATCAAGCGCGCCCGCTTCATCGGCATCATGCCGTACGCGGTCGCCTAACACCGTTTCGATCGTTGAGGTGGCGGATGGTCCGCCACCCCTAACCGGCCCAGCCGGGACAGCAAAAGGTATCCAAAATGAAAGTCATTCTGCTCGAGCGCGTCGGCAAGTCCGGCCACATCGGCGACGAAGTCACCGTCAAGGACGGCTACGCTCGCAACTTCCTCCTGCCGCAGCACAAAGCGCTTCGCGCCACGGAAGCCAACCGTAAGAAGTTCGAGATCGATCGCGTCTCGATCGAAAAGCGCAACGCCGAACGCCGCGAAGCGGCTGCCGGTATCGCATCGGGTCTCAACGGCAAGACCGTCGTCATCATCCGCCAGGCGGGTGAGACCGGCCAACTCTACGGCTCGGTCAGCTCCCGCGACGTTGCCGAGGCGCTGAGCGCCGCCGGCTACTCGGTCGCCCGCAGCCAGGTCGATCTCGCCAACCCGATCAAGACTGTCGGCATCCACTCCGTGTCGCTGCACCTTCACGCCGAAGTCGCCGTGTCGGTTAACGTCAACGTCTCCCGCTCCGACGACGAAGCCGAGCGCCAGGCCAAGGGCGAGGACCTCACCGTCCCGACCTTTGACGATGAAGCCAACGAGGCGTTCGCCGAAAGCCAGGCCGAAGTCGGCTCCGCCGCCGTCGAAGGCGCCGGCGACGAATAATCGCCGTATCAGCGCGCAGGTACCAAGGCCGGGAGCGATCCCGGCCTTTGCTTTGGTGGTCCCATCTACGCCTGCCCCACTCCCATCCGCGCCAGCAGCCGGTCGCGGCGGATGAACTGGTGGTAGAGCGCCGCCCCGACATGCACCACGAACAGCGCCAGCAGCAGCTTGCTCATGATGCCGTGCGCGATGCGCGGGATCAGCGCCGAGAGGTCCGGCACCGGTCCACCACCGAGGATCGTCGGTACGGCGCCCGAGAGGATCACAGCCACGATGCCGCTCGAGGCCATCAGGATCAGCAGCACATAGAGGCCGAGATGCACCGCCGTCGCCGTCCGCTGCTGCCACCGAGGCTGGTTGGCGGGAACCCGCGGATGCTTGTCCGCCACCATCCACCAGACGATGCGCAGCAGCGTCAGCAGCAGCACGATGCAGCCGAGCACGATATGCGCGATCAGGATCGGTCCCTGCTGCTCGGGCGCCGCGACGTTGGCGACGACGAAGCCCGCGGCGAACGTCAGGATGACGGCAAGCGCGCTCGTCCAATGGATCAAAATCGCGACGTTGCCATAATGGGTCGGGGTGCTTTTCGTGGGCATTGGAAATCTCCTTGCCTGCGGGATCGCAAGGTGATTGCATAGCACACTATGCAATTGGATAGCAAGCTATGGATTTCGATCCGCATCGCCACGGCTCGATCGGCTATCTGACCAACTGGGCGGCGCGGCTGTTCGTGCGGGCGCTGGAGCGGCGCATCCCAGGTGGCAGCGCCGGCCCGATGCCGGTGTTCATCGCGCTCGCCGACGGGTCCGCCCTGCCCCAGAAGGAACTCGCCCGCCGCGCCGCCGTTGAACAGCCGACCATGGCCAACACGCTCGCCCGCATGGAGCGCGACGGGCTCGTCGCCGGTGCTCCCGACCCGACCGATGGGCGCAGCACCCTCCTCAGCCTGACGCCGGCCGGGCTCGAGCGGGCCAAGGCGGCGCTGGTTGCCGCCGAGACCACCAGCGCGCTTGGCCTCTCCGCCCTCAAGCCCGACGAACGCGAACCCTTCCTCGATATGCTGCGCCGCGTCATCGCCGTGCTCGACGCCGACGGCCAGCGCACCGACGGCTAGCGACCCCAACGCCAGCGACAAAGAATCGCCGGATTCGGGGCTGGCGGGAATCGCAAGCGGCGGTCTTAGATTCCCCCACAATCAACAGTAGTTCACACCCGCGTCCGACGGCCCCGGTGCAGCGCTGCAGTCGGCCCTATCGGCACTGGTCCGGCGTGGTTAAAGAAGCCTTAAGGGACGGGGCAGAGAATCTGAAACATCATGGCTGAGTCAAACGTCGCGCGCATTCGTCCGGCGGACGAAAAGAGCTTCCGGCTCGCGCCGCACAACATCGAGGCGGAACAGGCGCTGCTCGGCGCCATCCTTGTCAACAACGAGGCGTTTTATCGCGTCTCCGATTTCCTGTTGCCCGAGCATTTCTACGAGCCCGTGCACCGCGAGATCTACGAGGTCTGCGGCAAGATCATTCGCGCCGGCAAGGCGGCGACGCCGATCACGGTCAAGACCTATCTGCCCGATGTGCTGACCGCCGACGTCACCATGCAGTCCTATCTGAGCCGGCTCGGCTCGGAGGCGACCACCGTTCTAAACGCCGCCGATTACGGCCAGGCGATCTACGACCTGTCGATCCGCCGCAACCTCATCCAGATCGGTGAGGAAATGACAGCAACGGCCTATGAATCCGACGTCGAGATGACGGCGCCCAAGCAGATCGAGGAAGCCGAGAAATCGCTCTTCGATCTCGCCGAAAAAGGCCGCTACGATGGCGGTTTCCAGGGCTTCAACGTGGCGCTTACCGAAGCCATCAAGCTGGCTGGCGAGGCCTATCAGCGCGACGGCACGCTTTCGGGCATGGCAACCGGCCTTACCGATCTCGACCGAATGATGGGCGGCCTGCAGAAATCCGATCTGATCATCGTCGCCGGCCGCCCGGGCTCAGGTAAGTCGTCGCTTGCCACCAATATCGCGTTTCATGTCGCACGAAACTGGAAGGGCGAGGTTACGCCCGACGGCCACCGCAAGACGGTTGATGGCGGACAGGTCGCACTGTTCTCGCTTGAAATGAGCGCCGAGCAGTTGGCGACACGTATCCTTGCCGAGCAGGCCGAAATCCCATCCTCCGACATTCGCCGCGGCAACATCCATGAGAGCCAGTTCGCGCGGCTCGTCGACGTGTCGAGGATGCTGGAATCCGTACCGCTCTATATCGACGATACCGGTGGCCTCTCGATCAGCCAGCTCGCCGCCCGTGCCCGGCGCCTGAAGCGCCAGAAGGGCCTGGACCTGATGATCATCGACTACATCCAGCTGCTCTCGGGCTCGTCGCGCAAGGCCAACGAAAACCGCGTGCAGGAGCTCACCGAAATCACCACGACGCTGAAGGCTCTGGCCAAGGAACTGGACGTCCCGATCATCGGCTGCGCCCAGCTCAGCCGCGCCGTCGAGCAGCGCGACGACAAGCACCCACAACTCGCCGACCTGCGCGACTCCGGCTCGATCGAGCAGGACGCCGACGTGGTGCTCTTCATCTATCGCGAGGAATACTACCTCAAGAACAAGGAGCCGCGCGAAGGCACCCCCGAGCACCTCGCCTGGCAGGGCGAGATGGAAAAGGTGCACGGCCGCGCCGAAGTCATCATCGGCAAGCAGCGCCACGGCCCGACCGGCACCGTGCAGCTCAGCTTCGAGGCGCAGTTCACCCGCTTCGGCAATCTCGCCCGCGACTCCTATCTTCCGGAAAGAATGGAATGATGCCTGCTCCGGCCGTCGCCACCGGCTACGGCGCCCGCCTCACGGTCGACCTCGGCGCCCTGATCCGCAACTGGCAGGCGATCGACAAGGTATCGGCCAACGCACTCACCGGGGCGGTGGTCAAGGCCGACGCCTACGGCACCGGCATCAATGCTGCCAGCAAAGCGTTCTACTCGGCTGGAGCGCGGTTCTTCTTCGTCGCGACGCCGGACGAGGCCCTGGCGGTGCGTGCCGCTTTGCCCGACGCCTACATCTTCGTCCTCGACGGCCTCTTCCCCGGCGCCGCGCCGCTCTATGTCGGCGAGCGGCTGATGCCGGTGATCAATTCGCTGCCGATGCTCGAGGAATGGCTCGTCGCCTGCCTCGGCCGCAACGAGGCGCTGCCGGCGGCGCTGCATTTCGACACCGGCATGAACCGGCTCGGTTTCCGGCTCAATGAGACCTCCGTCGTCAAGCGCATGTGCGACGAGATCGGCTACGCGCCGCAGATGGTCATGAGCCACCTCGCCTGCGCCGACCAGCCGCTGCACGAAAAGAACCGCACCCAGCTCGCGCTGTTCACCGCGGTCACCGCGCAATTCCCCGGCATTCCGGCGTCGCTCGCCAACTCTGCCGGCACCATGACCAGCCGCGACATGCACTTCCAGATGGTGCGCCCTGGAATCGCGCTCTATGGCGGCCGCGCCGTCAACGGCCGGCGCAACCCGATGATGCCGGCAGTGACGCTCGAGGCGCCGCTGCTGCAGATCCGCGACGCCAAGACCGGCGAATCCGTCGGCTATGGCGCAACCTATACCCTCAGCCGCGACAGCCG
>CAZNAE010000173.1:0-1460 GCA_964570695.1 uncultured Devosia sp. | reverse complement strand
GCCGGCACCATCGGCTACGAGATCCTGACCTCGCTCAAGGGCCGCTACAGCCGCAGCTACGTCGACAGCACGGCGTCATCGGGCGCCTAGTTGTTCCTGTTTTGTTCTTGCTAGCACTTTGTGCCTGCCATATCTTCCGCGTCCCCGCGAGGACACGGAATGCAGCTATCGCTGTTCGACGAAATGGAGGGCCGTCCACGGCCGAGGCCGCCGGCGCTCGAACGCGACGTGCTGTTCTACGCGTTGCTGCTCGGCCCGCAGTTGCAGTCGCCGGCCGCGCGATTGGTCAGTTCCGTCCGCGCGACGCACGGACTGACCGGCCGGATGCGATCGAGCGACACGTTCCACATCTCGGTGCTGGGCTACGGCTTTGAGGACGAGTTGAGCGAGGAAGAACGGGCGCTTGCCGCGGTGATCGCCGACGACGTTGCGGTCGAGCCGTTCGAGCTCGAGTTTGCCGAGCTGCTCAGTTGGGGCGGCCGCAAGAAGGTCGGCGACAACTGCCCGCTGGTTCTCACCTGCAGCAACGGGTCCAGCGGTGTGTTCCGCTTGGCCGGCCGGCTGACCGCTGCCATGATCGCCCAGGGCTTCCGCCCGCGCTCGTTCCTGCCGAAGGAGCCGCATCTGACACTGCTCTGGGATCCGGTTCGCGTCCCCAGGACGCCGGTCGACCCGCCGATCCGGGTCGCTATCGACGGCTTCTCGCTGGTCCACAGCCACCGCGGCGAAAACCGCTACACCGTGCTGTGGCCACGGCAATAGATGTCGGCTGGCCGGAGTCGCCCCCGGCCAGAATGGTGTCGCGGCCTAGAAGACGATGCATGTCCGGTTGGTGATCGCGGTGACGTTCGTCGTCGCCGTGCCCCCATTGCAATAGCCGCCGTCGCGGTACCAAGTGGGATGCTTGTCCTTGGTGTCCGCCACGCCGCAGATCGGGGGAGCAGACGCGTCGGAACGGTGCGAGCTCACCTCTGTGCATGGGAGGGGAATGGCCAGTGACGGCATGGTCGCCGCGCCAAGCAGCACAAGCGCCGCGGCAATTCCCAAAACATGTTTCATCGAATTCTCGTGTTGTTAAATTGAAATGCCGGTCGTCTGTTCCCGGAGCGGCCTAACCGGGGGGCAGCACACACGTCTGATTGCTTGTCGCCGTGACGTTCGTCGTCGCCGTGCCGCCATTGCAATAGCCGCCGTCGCGGTACCAGGTGGGATGGTTGTCCTTGGTGTCGGCCACGGCGCAGATCGACGGAACCGAGGCGTCGGAACGGTGCGAGCTGGTCTCCGTGCAAGTCGGTGCCGGCGGCGTTGCCAGTGACGGCATCGTCGCAGCCCCGAGCAGGACCGCGCCCGCGGCAATCGCCAAAATATGCTTCATGAAAATCTCCTACTGATGATTTTCGGAGCCATACGCCGCGCCAGGTTCATCGTTCGTTAAGACGGCCGTTCACGGTGCCGTGCGT
>CAZNAE010000172.1:0-6182 GCA_964570695.1 uncultured Devosia sp. | reverse complement strand
TCATGGCGGACCAATTCGACCTCACGGTGATCGGCTCGGGGCCGGGCGGCTATGTCTGCGCCATCCGTGCGGCGCAGCTCGGCATGAAGGTCGCGGTGGTCGAGAAATGGCCGACCTTCGGCGGCACCTGCCTCAACATCGGCTGCATTCCGTCCAAGGCCCTGCTCTATGCCACCGAGCAGTTCGAGGAAGCCGGGCACAATTTCGGCCATCTTGGCATCGACATCCCGGCGCCCACCCTCAACCTCGCGCAGATGATGGCGCACAAGGACGAGACGGTCGCCGCCAACGTCAATGGTGTGTCGTTCCTGTTCAAGAAGAACAAGATCACGACGTTCCAGGGCACCGGCTCGCTCGCTGGCAAGGGCCGCGTGCAAGTCGCCGGCGACAAGGGCAATCAGATCATCGAGACGAAGCACATCGTCATCGCCACCGGCTCGGTGCCGGCGACTTTGCCGGGCATCGAGATCGACGAGGAAAAGATCGTGACCTCCACCGGCGCGCTGACCCTCGGGGCCGTTCCCGACCGCCTGCTGGTCATCGGCGCCGGTGTCATCGGGCTCGAGCTCGGTTCGGTCTGGGCCCGGCTCGGCGCCAAGGTGACCGTGGTCGAATTCCTCGACCGCATCCTCCCCGGCATGGACAGCGAAGTGGCGCGGCAGTTCCAGCGCATCCTGCAGAAGCAGGGCGTCGAGTTCCGGCTGTCGACCAAGGTCAAGTCCATCGACAAGCAGGACGATGGTTCGCTCACCGCGCGGCTCGAGCCGGCGGGCGGCGGCGACATGGCGATCGTCGATGCCGACGTGGCGCTCGTCGCGATCGGCCGCAAACCCTTCACGCAGGGGCTGGGCCTCGATGCCGCCGGCGTCGAGATCGATGCGCGGGGCCGCATCGTCACCGGACCCGGCTACGGCACCAACGTCGAGAACGTCTATGCGATCGGCGACGTCATCGTCGGCCCGATGCTCGCGCACAAGGCCGAGGACGAGGGCATCGCGGTGGCGGAGATCATCGCCGGCCAGGCCGGCCACGTAAACTATGGCGCGATGCCGGCTGTGGTCTACACAAGCCCCGAGATCGCCTCGGTCGGCAAGACCGAGGATGAGCTCAAGGCCGAGGGCGTCGACTACAAGATCGGCAAGTTCCCGTTCACCGCCAATGGCCGCGCCAAGGCGATGCTGGCAACGCAGGGCTTTGTGAAAATCCTCGCCGACGTCGCGACCGACCGCGTGCTGGGGGCACATATCATCGGCCGCAACGCCAGCGAGATGATCGAGGCGCTGACGGTGCTGCTCGAGTTCGGCGGGTCTGCCGAAGACCTCGCCCGCACCACCGCCCCGCACCCGACGCTCAGCGAAGCCATTCGCGAGGCTGCACTGATGTGCGGCGATGGCGCCATCCACATCTGAACGGCGCCGCGCCGCCTTTATCTAGGCGGTGGTGTCGAGCAGCGAGGCTGCGCCCGAGGTCGTCGACGTGCTGGTTGAGGCGGTCGACGTGCTTGCGGCCGACAGCACTGCGCCCGCACCGCCCCCGGCACCGCCACCACCGTGATGGTGGCCGCCGTGATGGCCCTTCTGCAGGCCCTGCAGCGCCGACTGCGCGCCGGTGATGTCACCTGACTGCAGCGCGCTGCCGATGTTCTGCAGCGCCTGCTGGAACGGGTTGGACGGGTTGCTTGAGCTGCCTGCGGGCTGGTTCTGGGTGAGCGAGGCGAAGGCCTGCTGCGCCGAACTCAGATCGCCCGAACTGATGGCCTGCGACAGGGTCTGAAAAGCCTGCTGACCGGCGCTCTGGGCGGCATTAGGAAAGTAGGACCCCTGGGTCCCGGACACTGAACTGATGGTCATAAGGATGGTCTCCAGCGCGATGAATGCGAGCACTGAAGACCCCGATTTGTTAACCGGATCATAACCCTATCTTGTCTTACACAAATGTAACCCGAGGGCCATTTTCGTAAGGTTTGCAGGGCTTTCAGCCCTCCTGTGGCGCAAGGCTCAGCGGTTTGGGCTTGCGGCCGAACAGCCAGACGCCGAGCAGTACCATTGCGGTGCCGGCGGCGTGCCAGGGCGTGAACGCCTCGCCGAGGACGCCGACCGCGAGGCTCACCGTGACGATCGGCGAGATATTGCCGATAATCGCGGTCCGCTCCGGGCCGATGAGCCCAATGCCGGCCGAAATGCAGTAGGCGGGCGCCACGGTCGAGACGAGGCCGATGGCCAGCATCAGCCACAACCCCTCGCCATTGATCGCCAGCGCGCCGACCGGGTGGGTGAGGAAGAAATGCAGCACCACCGCCGGGCCGGCCGCACTCATGGCGATCGAGGTGAAGAGCTGCGGACCGAGCCTGTCGATCAGCGGTTTGGCGAGAATCTGGTAGCCCGCGTAGGCAACCGCCGAGCCGAACACCAGCGCCGAGCCGAGCAGCACATTGTCGCCCTCGACCGAGAAGTCGCGCGCAAAGATGATGAGAATGCCCGCATAACTCACGGCCAGCGACTGCAGCATCAGCGGCGTCACCTTGCGGCGGAAGAACACCGCCCCGAACAGCACGACGAAGAACGGATAGGTCAGGAGGATCAGCCGGTCGAGCTGCGCCGAAATGTAGGTCAGTGCCGAGAAATCGAGAAAGCTCGCGACATAATAGCCGAGTACGCCGACGCCGAGCGCCTGGAACAGCGTTCTGCGGTCGAGCACCGGCGCGGCACCGGGCGCCGCCTCGCGCAGCTTCGTGCGATAGCCGATCACGCCGACCGTCACGAACACCGGCACCGAGACGATCATCCGCCAGGTCAGCGTCGTCAGCGGATCGATGCCGTCGGCCATCGCGAGCTTGATGACGATGCCTTTGGTGGCGAACAAAGCCGCGCCGAGCAGCGCGAGGAAAATCCCCAGCGCCTGGGCACTGACGGCTGGGGCGGGTTTGGTTGTCGAGGCGGTCGTCATCGGGGTCCGTTTCTTGGCCCCGCCCTCAGATCACCGGAAACACCCGCGCCTGATGGCGGGGCCGGTTTGCGTGAGGAGGTCAGCCGCGCGCGTTCCGGTCCCGAAGGGAGCCGGTAATAAGTTTCGCAATGGCGATGCGCGCGGTCATGGGGGCTCGATACGCCTCGCTCGAAATCGCGTCAAGAACGTGGATGCGCGGCTCGGTAGGCGTCGAGCAGCCGCTCGGTATCGACGGCGGTGTAGATCTGCGTCGTCGACAATGAGGCGTGGCCGAGCAGCTCCTGGATGGCGCGGAGATCGCCGCCGCGGCCGAGCAGATGCGTGGCGAACGAATGCCGCAGCGCATGCGGCGTCGCCGAGGGCGGCAGGCCGAGCGCGCCGCGCAATTGTGCGACGCGAAGCTGGATCAGCCGTGGCGAGAGCACGCCGCCCTTGACGCCGCGGAACAGTTTTTGGCTCGGCGTCAGCGGGAACGGGCAGAGCTCCAGATAGGTCTCGACGCTGGCGCGGACGGTGTCAATGAGCGGCACCAGCCGGGTCTTGCCGCCCTTGCCGGTGACCCTGAGCGCCGTGCCGTCGAGATCGGCGCGGCAGAGCGAGAGCGCTTCCGAAATGCGGAGGCCAGCGCCGTAGCAGAGCGACAACACCGCCATGTCGCGCGCGGCGACCCAGGGGCGGTCTTCGAGTTCGCCGGTCATGCTGATCGTGGCTTTGGCTTCGAGCACCGTCAGCGCCTTGGGCAGCGACTTCTTCGCCTTCGGCGTCCGGATGACATTGAGCGCCTCGGTGGTCAGGACACCCTCGCGTTCGAGGAAGCGGAAGAAACCTTTGATGGCGCTGAGCGCCCGCGCCAGCGATCGCGCCTCGACGCCGTCCTCGCGCCGCTTCGCCATGAAGGCCCGCAGGTCGGCGGCGCGCATCTCGCGCAACGTCGCCACCGACACCGGCCCGCCGGTATGCGATGCAAGGAAATTGAAGAACTGCCCGAGATCGCGGGTGTACGCCTCGAGCGTCTTCGGTGCCAGCCGCCGCACCGCGCCGAAATCGCGCGTCCACGCCGCCAGCTGGCGTTCGATTTCGGCATCGATGAGAAACGCGGTGGACATGGCGCCAGCCTAGCCGCTCGGGGTTACCCGAATATGTTCGGGCCGGACGCCCACGCCGACGACGCGCGCCGTCAGGTGGCGGACCGCCGGGATCGAGGCAAGGAATTTCAGCGGCCAGGGCGCATGCAGCGCCGCGCCGGTCGACAGCAGCCGGTCGATCAATTGGCGCTGGATGAAAATCTGGCCCGCCTGGATCACCTTCACCGGAAACTCGCGCCGCTTCTGCACGGCGTCGAGGTCAGCCTCCTCGACACGGCCGCGCCGCAGCGCCTCCGTCAGTAGATTGGCTGCGGCCACTGCATCCTGGATCGCGAGATTGATGCCGACGCCGCCGACCGGCGACATGGCGTGCGCGGCATCGCCGATGGCGAGAAATCCCGGCCGGTGCCAGCGCCGCAGCCGGTCGACCGCGACGGTCAGGAGCTTCACGTCGGTCCAGTCGCGGATTTCGCCGATGCGGTCGCCGAAAAACGGCGCCATCGCCACCACCGCGGCGCGAAAAACCTCCACCGGACCGGCCTGCATCTCTGCGGCGCTGCCCTTGCGGATCACGTAGGCACATTGCCAGTAGTCGGCGCGGTTGAGCATGATCATCAGCCGGCCCGCCTCGGCGTGGCCAAAAGTCTCCGGCGAGTCGCTCGGCTTGCGCGACAGGCGGAACCACAGCACGTCCATCGGCGCACCGAAATCCTCCACCTCGAGCCCGGCCGCGTCGCGCAGCACGGAGTGGCGTCCGTCCGCCGCGACGTTCAGGGCGGCCCGGATTTCCTGTTCGCCCGCCCGCACGCCGACGATGCGGCTGTTCTCCTCGATGAGCCCGGTCGCTTCGGTGGTCATCAGCAGGTGAAAGCTCGGCAGGCGCTTGGCATGCTCGGCAAGAAAATCGAGGAAGTCCCATTGCGGCATCAGCGCGATGAACTTGCAGCGGGTCGGCACCCGGCTGAAATCGGCGACGGTGAGGTGGTCGCTGCCGATCTGCGCCGAGAGTTCGTGCACTTCCTGATGCGGGCGGCGCAGGAATTCGTCGAGCAGCCCGAGTTCGCTCATCAGTTCCAGCGTCGAGGGATGCACGGTATCGCCGCGGAAATCGCGCAGGAAGTCGCCGTGCTTTTCGAGCACCGCAACGTCGATCCCGGCGCGCGCCAGCAGGAACCCCAGCATCATGCCGGCCGGCCCGCCGCCGGCGATGCAGCAGGTGGTGGTGATCGTCTGCGTCATCGCGCTAGACTAGCGCCAAAACGGAGATTGCGCATGCCGATCAATCGCGTTGCCCTGCCATCGGGCGAGACCGTGCCGGCGCTTGGGCAGGGCACCTGGAAGATGGGCGAAAGCCGCGCCCAGCGCGCCGCCGAAATCCGGGCGCTGCAGCTCGGGCTCGACCTCGGCATGAGGCTGATCGACACCGCCGAGATGTATGCCGACGGCGTCGCCGAAGAGATTACCGGCGAAGCGATCGCCGGCCGGCGCGACGAATTGTTCCTCGTCAGCAAGGTGCTGCCCGGCAATGCCAGCCGCGCCGGCACCATCGCCGCCTGCGAGCGCAGCCTCAAGCGACTCCAGACCGAGACGATCGATCTCTATCTCCTCCACTGGCCGAGCCATCATCCTCTCGCCGAAACGGTCGCCGGGTTCGAGGCGCTGCAGAAATCCGGCAAGATCCGGCTTTGGGGCGTCTCCAATTTCGATCCGGCCGATATGGAAGACCTGCTGGCCGTCGGCGGCAGAGCGGTCGCCGCCAATCAGGTGCTCTACAACCTCACCCGCCGTGGCATCGAATATGATCTGATGCCTTGGTCGGCGAAACATCATGTGCCGATCATGGCCTATTCGCCGATCGAGCAGGGCCGGCTGGCCCGCCATCGCGAGCTCGGCAAGATCGCTGAGGCGCATGGCGCGACATCGGCCCAGATCGCGCTCGCCTTCGTGTTGGGGCAACCCAACGTCATCGCCATCCCCAAGAGCGGCAATGATGCGCATGTCCGGGACAACCGCGCCGCCGCCGACATCGTCCTCACCCCCGCCGATCTCGCCGCCCTCGACGCCGCCTTCCCGCCGCCCCGGCGCAAGTCGTCGCTGGAGATGATTTAGATCAGCAACGGACTCTCAGTCGTCTCCCTCCCCTTCGCGGGG
>CAZNAE010000171.1:0-6191 GCA_964570695.1 uncultured Devosia sp. | reverse complement strand
TCCTTGGCGACGGTGACGCCGTCCTTGGTGATGCGCGGGGCGCCGAACGACTTGTCGATCACGACGTTGCGGCCTTTCGGACCGAGCGTGACCTTCACTGCGTTGGCGAGGATATTGACACCGCGGACCATCTTGTCGCGAGCATCAGTTGAAAACTTTACGTCTTTGGCAGCCATCTGAGGCGCTCCTTAAAGCTGTGAAATCAATGGGTTCGGCGAAATTAGCCGATAATGCCCATGATGTCGGTTTCCTTCATGATCAGGAGGTCCTTGCCGTCGAGCTTGACCTCGGTCCCGCTCCACTTGCCGAACAGGATCCGATCGCCGGCTTTGACGTCCAGCGGGACGATCTTGCCGCTCTCGTCGCGGGCGCCCGGGCCGACGGCCTCGATGATGCCTTCGGACGGCTTTTCCTTCGCGGTATCGGGAATAATGATGCCGCCAGCGGTCTTTTCCTCGCTGTCGACGCGCCGGACGACCACTCGGTCGTGCAGGGGACGGAAGCCCATGGTTTGCTCCTAAAATGCTTGTGAAATCGGGGCTGTTAGCACTCTGCTTATGGGAGTGCCAACCGCTGGCCGGGGATATATGGCGGTGGTCTTGGCGAGTCAAGGTCGCGGGCGCGTGAACTGCGCATGGCGATGGAACGTTTGGCCCACTTGCAGATTGGGGGGGCGGCGCGATAATGGGCGCGCTTCTCCATTCAATGGATCCGTCCACGTGACCATCGAGCTCGAGCCGAAGCCCCTGACCGTCCAGCAGATCTGGAACTCGCCGCAGTTGGCGGTGATCGTGCCGACCTTCAACGAGCGCGACAACGTTGTGTCGCTCTTCGATCTGGTGACCAAGGCGCTCGGTGACATTCCCTTCGAGTTCATCGTCGTCGATGACAATTCGCCCGATGGAACGGCCGCCGTGGTCAAGGAACTGGCGCGCCGTCATGCCAATGTTCGCTGCATTCACCGCATCGGCCGCCGCGGCCTGAGCTCGGCGGTGATCGAGGGTATTTCCGCCAGCGCCGCGCCGTATTTCGCCGTGATTGACGCCGATCACCAGCATGACGAGCGCATCCTGCCGCAGATGCTCGACAAGGCACTGGCCGGCGACGACATCGTCGTGGGCACTCGCTATTCCGGCAGCGGCAGCGTTGGCGAGGGCCTGTCGAAGACGCGCGAAGCCGGCAGCAAGCTCGCCACGCAGTTGTCCGGTCTCGTCACCGGCCGAAGCCTGTCGGACCCGATGAGCGGCTTCTTCCTGATGCGCCGCGAAGTGTTCGACGAGATCGCCCCCAAGCTCAGCAACGAAGGCTTCAAGATCCTCCTCGACGTCATCGTGTCGTCCGGCCGGCACCGCGCGCAGAACGGCAAGGAACTGGTGATCGGCGAGGTCCCCTACACCTTCCGCCCGCGCCATGCCGGCGAGAGCAAGATGAGCTCGATCGTAGTCGTCCAGTTCCTCGGGCTGGTTCTGAGCAAGCTCACGGGCGGCCTTCTGCCGCCGACCTTCTTGATGTTCGCCTTCGTCGGCGGAATCGGCGTGCTCGTGAACATGGCGGCGCTCGGCGTCGCCGGCCGCTTGCTCAACGTCAACAATCCGGGCGATTTCGCGAAGGCCCAGACGATTGCAGTCATCGTCGCCATGACCTTCAATTTCGTCGTCAACAACGAGCTGACCTACGCCAACAAGAAGCTCCGCGGCTGGAAATGGCTTCGCGGACTGCTGACGTTCTACGTCATCTGCTCGATCGGTGCCGTTGCCAGCGTCTCGGTTGGCACCTGGATTTACACCTTCGACAGGAGCTTCTGGCTTGCCGGCGTCGCTGGCGTCCTGATGAGCGTCGTCTTCAACTACTCGGTAACGCGGGTCTTTACCTGGCGCTGACCGAAGCCAGTTCGGCGCGACGGTTGTCGAGTTCGGCCCAGGCCAGGCGCTTGCGGTAGATCGTCGAGGGGCTGAGTTCGAGCGCCGCGGCCGCGAGCGCGATATTTCCGGCAAAGCTTTGGATCGCGCTCTCGATGATCCGCTGTTCCTGCCGCCACATCGGCAGCACGAGGTCGTGCATAGCCGGGATGGTGGGTTCGGCCGAGATGTTGGCCGCCATCGCTGCGGCCTCCGGCTTGGCACAGCTCCGCGTCATCGCCCTCGACTTGCCGTGACGCCGCGCCAGCTCCCCCATCCGCTCGACCAGCAGTGCCCCATTCGCCGTCTTGCCGACGCAGTCATGCGCACCGGCACGCATCGCTGCCAGCGTTACCGAAATCGATGAATCCTCCGACAGCACCAGGATGAGCGCGCCAGTCGCCGCGCGAGCCAACCGTGCGATTCGGTCGTCGATCCTGTCAGCCAGGTCCGCCAGCGCATCGAGGTCGGCTGCAACGACATCGAACGCACCGCTGCGCAGCGCATGAAGCGCCTGCCGTCCGCCGCACGTCGCAACGACGATTGGCTGCGAGGCGAACTCTGCCGCCAGCGGTCGGGCCAGTTCGACGGCCAGTCTGCTTGTGCCGTCGATCAGCAGCAGCCGCGCAGGTGCGGCCGGGTCGATGACGCTTGGATCCGGCATGGAGTCGGGTCTCGTGTGTGCCTTCAGATTGACGCGATTGTTCATCCTCAGGGTAAATAATCCGTTTTGACCGCCTCGCGACGCGCCCTATGCTTGCCGCCGGGGCGTCGAATCCGGGGAGCGCAGCAGCTTGCAGGGCCTGGTCTATCTATTCATCGCGCTGGCCGCTCTTGGCGTCGCCGGCGCGGCCTATTTTGGATTGACCTTCACGCCCATCGAAGCCGCTGTCACCGCCATCGCCTTCGGTTGTCTCGCGGTGCTGCTCGTCGAGCGGCAATTGCGCCGGCGATCCGAGGCGCGGCTCGAAAAGGCCATCGAAGACCTGTCCCGCTTGCTCTCGACCGATGCCCAGGCCGGGTCCGCCTTGAGCCAGCGGGTCAATGCTCTCACCGACCTCAAGGTCGGCCCGCGCCTCGATGCGCTTGAGGCCGATCTGGGTGTCGTCGGCACCGTGGTGCGCCAGGTGACCGAGGCGGTCGCCGATCTCGAAGAGCGCCGCCGCATGACCGCGCCGCACAAAGCGCCGGAGCCCGACACCGACCCCGACAAGATGCCGGAGCCGATCATCCCGCTCGAACTGCTGCGGCAGGCGGTCGAGGACCGTCGGCTGGTGTTCCACATCGAGCCCATCGTCTCGCTGCCACAGCGCAAGCCCTTCGGCTACGACCTCGTGCCGCGCATCGCGATGGAAGAAGGCGAGTTCGCCGATCCACCCGACTTTATGCCGCGGCACGGCGGCGAGGAAGTCGTGGCGCGGCTCGAAGCCGATGCGATCGACGAGGCAGTGGTGATCGCCCGCCGCTCGCGCACCGCCGGTACGCCGATCACGCTCTTCGTGCCGATGTCGCGCGCCTCGCTCGGCAGCGCCAAAGCGGTGGAACTGATCCTCGCAGCGCTCGACGCGAACCGCGCTATCGCCAGCTCCCTGCTGTTCGTCGTCGCCCAGAACGATCTCAAGGCCATGGCTGCCAAGGAGCGTGCTTCGCTCGCCGCGATCGGCAAGATGGGTGTCGGCCTGTCGCTCGCCGCCGCCAGTTCGCTCCGCTTCGACTATGCCGAGCTCCAGGGCCTCGGTTTCAAATCCGTCCGCGTCGATGCCACGCGCTTCCTCCGCCAGCCCGACAGCTTTACCGATTTCCACCCCTCCGACATCGCCGCCTATGGTCGCCGCTTCGGCATCGAGCTGGTGGCCACCGGCATCATCGATGAGCAGCAATTGCTCAACCTATTCGAGGATGGCGTGACGCTGGCGCAGGGACCGCACATCGCCGGGCCCGGCCCGGTGCGACCGGATCTGCAGCTCGATCGCCCAGCTGCCGCCCGGGCTGGAGCCTGATCGCGTGAGCACCGGTTCGCTTGCCGCGCTTGCCCCGAACTACGACGCCATTCTATCGGACGTCTGGGGCGTCGTGCACAACGGCGTCGCCGCGCATCCGAGCGCGGTCGACGCGCTGCGCCGCTTCCGCGCCGGCGGCGGCAGGGTCGTGCTCATCACCAACGCCCCGCGTCCCGCGGCGCCGATCGTTGCCATGCTCGACGATCTTGGCGTCCCGCGCGATGCCTATGACGGCGTGGTCTCGTCCGGCGATGTCACGCGCGCCTTGCTCGCTACGTATCGCGGCCAGACCCTCCACTATGTAGGCCCGGCGCGCGAAAACGACGGACTGTTCGAGGGCCTCGACATCACCCTCGGCCCGCCGGAATCCGCCAGGGCCGTGATCGTGACCGACCTCGACAACGACGACCAGACGCCCGACGAGTACACTGATCGCATCACCGTCTGGCTGAAGCGAAAGCTGCCGATGATCTGCGCCAATCCAGACCGCGTCGTTGAACACGGCGACCGGCTGATCTATTGCGGCGGCGCGCTCGCCGACCTCTACGAGGCGCGCGGCGGCATGATCCACATGGCCGGCAAGCCCTACCGGCCGATCTACGACGACGCGCTCAAGGCCGCCGAAGCCGCAGCCGGTCGTTCGCTCGATCGAAGCCGGATTCTCGCCATCGGCGACAGCGTCCGTACCGACGCCATCGGCGCCGCCAATGCGGGTCTCGACCTGCTGTTCGTCACCGGCTCGATCCATGCCGGGGAGCTCGACGCGTTCGGCGAGCCCGATCCGGCGGCGGTCCGCGCCCTCGTCGCGCCGAGCGGCGCCCGGCTCAAGGGCTTTGCGCCGCGCCTTGCGTGGTGAGCGCCCCCTTGCCATATAGCCGTCAGTTCAGGGGCGAAGCGGCGTGACCAGTTTCTACAGGCTCGACGGGCTCGATAGCGTGCCGGCAGCGCTCAGGGGCGCCATGGTGGCCATCGGTTCCTTCGATGGTGTGCATCGCGGCCACCAGGCGGTGCTCGATCGGCTCAAGGCGCAGGCCAAGGCCCGCGGCGTTCCGGCCCTCATGCTGACGTTCGAGCCGCATCCGCGCGATGTCTTCGCGCCGGTGCCCTTCATGTTCCGCCTCACCCCGCCCGACATCAAGGCGCGCCTCTGTGCGGCGCTCGGGCTCGACGGTATCGTGCTGATGCCGTTCTCGCGCGATCTCAGCATGGTCGAGGCGGAGGATTTCGTTTCGCGGTTCCTCGTCAAGGCGCTGCGGGTTTCCGGCGTCGTCGTCGGCGCCGATTTCCACTTCGGCCACAACCGGCGCGGCACCCCTGATTTCCTCCGCGCCTCGGGCGCCGTCCACGGTTTCTCGGTCGACATCCTCGATCTCCTGCCCGAGGGCGCCGAGGCGGTGTCCTCCTCGCGCATCCGTGCCGCACTAACCGCCGGCGACGTGAAGCTCGCCAATGGTCTCCTCGGCTACCACTGGTTCTTCGGCGGCGAGGTCGTCAAAGGCGACCAGCGCGGCCGGTTGCTCGGCTTCCCCACTGCCAATATCGCCACCAACTCGACCTTCGCGCTCGCCCAGGGTGTCTACGCGGTTCGCGCCCGCCTCGGGGAAAAGCTGCTCGACGGCGTCGCCAGCTTCGGCAAGCCGATGTTCAACAATGAGCTGCCTCCATTCGAGACGTTCCTGTTCGATTTCGATGCCGACATCTACGGCCGGCATCTCGAAATCGCCCTGATCAGTCACATCCGCGGCCAGGAGGTCTATAAGCACCTCGACGAGCTGATCGCCGCCATTTCGCGCGACAGCCGCAAGGCCCGCATCGCCCTGGGCGAGTGCGACGCGATCTCCGATCTCGACCGGACGTTGGGGTTTTTCGCGTAGAGTTTGCAACAACCGGAGCGTGAGGCTAAAAGGCCCGCAATTCCGCCCTTAGAGCCCAAAATGAACGACACCCAGAAGGCCGCGGCAGCGCCGGACTATTCCGCGACCCTGTTCCTGCCCGAGACCAATTTCCCGATGCGAGCCGGCCTGCCCGAGCGCGAGCCGCATTGGCTGCAGCGCTGGGAGGACATGGACCTTTACCGTATGCAGCGAACGCAGGCGAAGGACCGCCCGCTGTTCACGTTGCATGACGGCCCGCCCTACGCCAATGGCAATATCCACATCGGCCACGCGCTGAACAAGGTGCTCAAGGACCTGGTCTCCCGCTCCAAGGGCATGCTCGGCTTCAACTCGGCCTATGTGCCCGGCTGGGACTGCCACGGCCTGCCGATCGAGTGGAAGATCGAGGAGCAGTACCG
>CAZNAE010000170.1:2541-6207 GCA_964570695.1 uncultured Devosia sp. | reverse complement strand
GGCGACATGTAGGGGACGACCAGCGTCATCTTGTCGAGGAGGCCGAACTGCTTGGCCTGCTTGATCGAATTGACCGCGTCGTTGCCGAAGCCGATGACCACCAGCGTGTCGGCGCCGGAGTTCGCAATGTTGAGCGCGTAGGCGGAGTAGTCGGTTGCGCCGAGCGGGAAGAGCTGATTGGTCGCGGTGGTCCAGCCGCCGGCCTCGGTGAACTTGGTCATCGATTCGTAGACCGTGTGGCCATAGGTGTAATCGGGCGTCAGGTAGGCGGCCTTGCGGGTCTTGCCGAGCTTGTCGAGCAGCACCGGGGCGAGCGCGGCAGAGGCCGAGTAGGCGTAGAAGCACGAGCGGAACGAATAGCGGGTGCAGTCCTTGCCGGTGGTGTCGTTCGAGCCGGAAATACCCGGCAGGTAGATGACCTTCTTGTCCTGTGCCAGATGATTGAGGGCGACGGCCGTGGCGCTCGACACCGAGCCGATCACCACTTGTGCTTTGTTGTCCTGGATGAACTTGGTGGCGTTCTGCACCGCGATATCTGGTTTTGCCGCTTCGTCCGCCGCAGCTGACATTACGGTCTTGCCCAGCACGCCCTTGGTGGTCTTGCTCGAGATGGCTTTGATGAGGTCGTCGCCATTGTTGAGGTGCTCGATGGCGAGTTCGATACCCTTTTGCTCGTCCGCTCCTGCGGCGGCGTAGGTGCCGGTCAGCGGCACGTCGATGCCGACGAAAACGCTGTCGCCGGTAACCGGAAAATTGCCGAGCGGCGGGTCGTCTGCAAGTGCCCAGGTCGGCAGGTTGGGTAGCAACGCCGCGCCGGCGACGCCAGCCGTTCCCAGCAGCATAGCGCGGCGGCTGATGCCGCCACGGATGTCGTCAATGTCACTCATTCTGATCCTCCCTTGCTGCGAACCAGCGGCGTGCCGGCGTTGCGCAGTCCTAGGGGCGGCGGGGATGTTCCAATGACCGCCGCGCGATCCGCGTGCCTCCTCCGAAACAGCGCGAATTGGACGGTCATCTCCTCCACCAACTCCCACCCGAACTAGAGCCGAGCAAGCTGAGACCGACCTGACGCGAAACTGACCTGAAGCTGACGTCGTCAGGCCCGGGCCAGCGCGGCGAGGAGATCGCGGAACAGCGGCGCGGTTTCGGTTGAGTCGACCCCGGCCAGCAGCGCGTCGTCGAGAGCGACGGCAAGGTCACCGATTTCGGCGAAGCCGAACGTGCCCGCAGCGCCGGCAAGCTGATGGACGACACGCTGCAGCTCGGCAAGCTGGGCTTTGGCCGGCGACGGTCTCACGAGCGCGGCAATACGCGCACGATCCTCGGCAAGGCGTCCGCGAAAACGGCCGTCAGGATCGAGCAGCGCGAGATCGGCGGCGGTCGGCGCCGGCCGGGGCATCAGTTCGGCGCGGCGGCGCCCAGCCCGACCAGCCGGTAGCCGATGCCGCGGCGAGTCTCGATGGTGGCGCCGGCGCCGGCCGAGCGCAGCGCCCGGCGCAGCTTCGAGACATGCGCCTCGATCGAATTCGCGCTGACCTCGTCGTCGAAGCCGTAGAGGGTTTCCTCGATCATCCGCTTGGGGGTCATATGGTTCTTGCGGCGGACCAGCAGCTCGAGCAGCTGGAACTGCTTGAAGGCGAGCGGCAGGCTCACGCCTTCGACCACCGCCTCGAGCGCATCGCAGTCGACGACCAGGTTGGCGATCGCCAGCCGGTTGCCGCGGAGCCGGCTCGGGCGACGCAGCAGGGCGCTGACGCGGGCCCGGACCTCGGGCACCGCGAACGGCTTCACCAAATAGTCATCGGCGCCGCTCGACAGCCCGATGACGCGATCCTCGACCTTGCGGCGGGCGGTGAGCATCAGGATTGGCACCTCGATAGCGCGGCGGCGCATCTCGCGCACCAGGTCGAGCCCGTCGCCGTCGGGCAGGCCGAGATCGATGATCATCAGCGCGTAGTCGTTGCCGCGGGCGGCCTGCAGCGCATCCTCCGCGAGCCGGACGGCATCGACCGTGTGGCCGAGCCCGCGCAGCTCGCGGCCGAGCAGCGCCGAAATATCGGCGTCGTCCTCAACGACCAGGATGCGCGCCTGCAATGCGCTGTCGGAACGGCTCTCGCTTCGCGCCAACGCGTCCCTCGCCGCGTCGCCAAGTTCAAAATTCATCGTCATACTCCTCCTGCATGGCGATGGGTGGATTGTGGGTGCCTTGCTGGCCAAACACAAGGGGGCTAGGCTTATTTCGGGCATAGGGAGTGCCCGGAGGAGACTGACATTCCGGCCTCGATCCTCATCGCGGACGACGATCCGAACATCCTACGTGCGTTGTCGTTCGTAATGAAGCGCGAGGGCCACCACGTGCGGACGGCGACCGACGGGCAGGAGGCGCTCGATGCCATCGCGGCGGTGCGGCCAGACCTCGTGTTGCTCGACGTAATGATGCCACGTGGCAATGGCCATGAGGTGTGCCGGACGCTGCGGGCGAGCCGAGACTACGACAATGTGCGCATCGTTATGCTTACTGCCCGTGGCCAGGAGGCCGACCAGCGCGCCGGGTTGTCGCTCGGCGCCGATGCCTATGTGACCAAGCCTTTTGCCATCAGCGACGTCATCGAGTGCGTCGCCGACGTGTTGGCGCGGCCGCGGCTCGCCGCGCGTGAGACCGGCTGACCATGCTGCGCCGCACCGCCCGCCGCGACCGGCTGATTGGCCTCTTCATCGCCGGCGTGGTGCTGCTCGACCCGCCGATCCTCAACCTCGTCGGTGGCACGATCTTCGGCTGGCCGGCACTCTATGTGTATCTCTTCGCAGCCTGGGGGTTGCTGATCGCCGGCGTGGCCTGGGTGATGCAGCGCGGCGGCGGGGCACCGGACGAGCGCAAGGTGCCGCCGCCGTGAGCCAGCAGGCGATCATTGCCGTCGCCATCGGCTATCTGTTCCTGCTGTTCGTCGTGGCGTGGCTCGTGGAACATGGTTCCAAGCGACTGGGCAAGCTGACGGGATCAAGCCTCGTCTATACGCTGTCGTTGGCGGTCTATTGCAGCTCATGGACATTCAACGGCGGCGTCGGACGGGCCGCGCAATCGGGTCTCGATTTCCTGCCGATCTATCTCGGGCCGACGCTCGCCTTCTGCCTCGGGCCGGTGCTGATCCGGCGTATCCTCCGGGTCAGCAAGGCCAACCAGATCACCTCGATCGCCGATCTGATCGGCGCCCGCTTCGGCAAGAGCGGCGGGCTTGCGGCACTGGTCACCATCATCGCGGTGATCGGGCTCGTGCCCTATATCGCGCTGCAGCTCAAATCGATCTCCAACGGCTTTGCCGCGCTGAGTGGCGTCGCCGGCGACGGTGCGATCAAGCCGGTGTTCGCCGACGAGGCGCTATGGGCGGCGATCGTGCTCACGGTATTCGCCATGCTGTTCGGCAGCCGCAGCATCCACCCGGGTGAGCATCATCCGGGGATGGTGGTGGCGGTGGCGCTCGAGTCCATCCTGAAGCTCGTGAGTCTCACCGCGATCGGCCTCTTCGTCGGCTACGGGCTGTTTCACGGCTTCGGCGACCTATTCTCGAAGGCCGCCGCGATCCCCGAGATTGCGACGATCTTCGCGCATTCGCCCGATCGTTATGGCTTCAGCTGGATTTCGATGACGCTGCTCGCCGGGCTCGCGGC
>CAZNAE010000170.1:0-2441 GCA_964570695.1 uncultured Devosia sp. | reverse complement strand
TCGGCAGCGGCCAGCATGGTGGTGGTCGAGACGACGGCGCTCAGCATCATGGTGTGCAACGACGTGGTGATGCCGGCGCTGCTGAGGATCAAGTCGCTCGGCCTCGCCGAACGCTCGGACCTGACCCGGCTGCTGCTTTGGGTACGGCGGCTGGCGATGGTCGCGGTGATGGGGCTGGGCTACCTCTATGTCCGCTTCGACAGCGCACAGTTCGCACTGGTGTCGATCGGTCTGGTGTCGTTCGTGGCGGTGGCGCAGTTCGCGCCGGCGATGATCGGCGGGCTGTTCTGGCGCGGCGCCACCAAGGCCGGCGCCATTACGGGTATTTCGGCCGGTTTCGCGGTCTGGTGCTACACGCTGCTGATCCCGTCCTTCGGGCGCTCGGGGAACTTCGCGCCGGACTTCGTCACCAACGGTCCGTTCGGGCTCGGACTGCTGAAACCCTATGAGCTGTTCGGGCTGGCGGGGCTCGATCCGGTGACGCACAGCGTGTTCTGGACGGCGCTGGCCAATATCGGCGGGTTCGTCGCGGTGTCGCTGTTTGGCCGGCAGCAGCCGGTCGACCGCGCGCAGGCGGCGATGTTCGTCGATGCCGACCATCCGTCGGAGGCGGCGCAGATCCTGAGGCGCACCGCACTGGTTCCCGACCTCAATTCGCTGACCTCGCGCTTCCTCGGCCGCGAGCGGACCGACATCGCCTTCGCGGGTTGGGCCAAGAACCGCGGGCTCGATCCGAAGACCGCGGTGACCGCCGACGCCGAGACCGTGCTGTTCTACGAGCGGCTTCTGGCAAGTGTCATCGGCGCGGCGTCGGCGCGGGTCCTGGTCAGCGCCATCGTCGAGGAGGAGCCGCTCGGCGTTGACGAGGTGATGCGCATCCTCGACGAGACGTCGCGGGTGATCGAGGCCAACCGGCAGCTCGAGGACAAGTCCCGCGCGCTCGAGCTGGTAACCACCGAGCTCAAGGAGGCCAATGCGCGGCTTACCGAGCTCGACCGGCTGAAGGACGATTTCGTCGCGACGGTAAACCACGAGCTCAGGACGCCGCTCGCTTCGATCCGCGCCTATTCGGAGATTCTGCGCGATCATCCGGACCTCGACGCGATCGAACGGCACGAATTCCTGCGGGTGGTGGTCGCCGAATCCGAGCGGCTGACGCGGCTCATCAACCAGCTGCTCGATCTGTCGAAGATCGAGGCGACGGGCGCCCTGCCTTCGCAACTGGTGCCGGTCGATCTGCTGGCGGTGCTGAATGAGTCGGTAGCGGCGATGCGACAGGTGTTCGCCGAGCGCAAGGTGGCGCTCACGACGCGCATCGACGTGCATGCGGCCGCGGTGCTGGGCGACCACGACCGGCTGGTGCAGGTGCTGATCAACCTCCTTGGCAATGCGGTGAAGTTCGCGCCCACGGGCAGCGGCCGGGCGGAGCTGTCGCTGCGGCGCACCGGCAAGGATTTCGAGATCTCGGTGGTCGACAACGGCCCGGGTATCTCGATGCCCGACCGGCAGCTGGTGTTCGAGCGCTTCCGCCAGCTCGGCGACACGATGAATGCAAAACCGCAGGGCGCCGGGCTGGGGCTCGCGATCTCGCAGCGCATCATCGCGCAATATGGCGGGCGTATCTGGGTCGACGGCGCCGAGGGCGGCGGCGCGGCGTTTCGTATCCGGCTCGCGGTACACGTGCCGGCGAGGCAACCGGAGGCCGAGCCGGCGGAATGATCAGCGGCGCAGGCGCTTGGTGATCGAGCTGGCCGCGACCGCCACCACGATGATGGCGCCGACGAGAATCTGCCGGACATAGGAATCGACGCTCATCTGCGTCAGGCCGTTATCGAGCACGCCGAGGATCAGCACGCCGACGACGGTGGCGAGGATGCGCGGCTCGCCCTGCTCGCTCATGGTCATGCCGAGGAACACCGCGGCGATGGCGTTGAGCATCAGGCCGCTGCCCTGCGTCGGGTTGGCGGAGGCGACGCGGCTGGCATACATGAGGCCGGCCAGGGCCGCGGCGAGACCGGTGAGCGCGAAGGCGACGAGCTTCAAGAGGCGCACCGGCACGCCGCTCAGATGTGCCGCCTCGATGTTGCCGCCGATGGCATAGAGCCGACGGCCGAAGGTCGTCTGTTCGAGCAGCACCCAGACCAGCAGCACGACGACGATGGCGACGGTGGTGAGGTTGGGCAGCGTCACCGGGCCGAGGGCGAGGCCGTTGCGGGCGAAGTCTCCGAAGTCCTCGGGGATAGCGCGACCGGAGATGGTGCGGCCGCCGCTGACGACGAAGGCGGCGCCGGAGAACATCGTGAGCGTCGCCAGCGTCGCGACGAAGGGCAGGATGCCGACGAGGCTGACGAGCGCGCCGTTGAAGAGGCCACCGGCGAGACCGACCAGCAGCGCGACGGCGACCGCGAGCCAGATCGGGCAGCCGGCGACGAACAGCAGCG
>CAZNAE010000169.1:4214-6272 GCA_964570695.1 uncultured Devosia sp. | reverse complement strand
GCTGCGATTTCGGCGCAGCGAGGCTCCCGGCGAGGTTCCAGGCGAATTGCCGGAAAACCTCGACCGCCTGGGTCGTTTTTTGCCGCATGGTCAGTCCTTGCGTTTGAACAGCTGGTTCAGCGCCGCGATTTCCTTGACGAAATCCTCGAAGCGGCGATTGGCGGCCGCGAGCTCCCTCAGCGCCCAGACCAGCAGACCGCTGGCGCCGCTTGCCCACAGGAACAGCGCCAAATGCGCCAGGTCGCCGCGCTCGGCGATGGTCTTGGTCAGCTCATCCATCGCTCACCCCGAGCATCCGCCGCTTCTCTTCATCGGTGAGAAAGCTCGCGCCGCCCACCCGTGCCCAGCGGCTCGCCTGGTCCTCCGCCAGCGCCTCCACCCCGTCGAGATCCGGCTCCAGCGTCACCCGGCCGCCGAACGCCGGCGCCAGCCAGAAGCCGAGATCGTCGGTCACCCGGCGCACCAGTGGAACGATGGTCTGGCGCCACAGCGCCTTGTTGGCTTCCGCCAGGTTCGAGTAGGTGTTGTCGCCCGGAATGCCGAGCAGCATTGGCGGCACGCCGAAGCAGAGCGCGATCTCGCGCGCCGCGGCGTGCTTGGCCTCGATGAAGTCCATGTCCTTGGGGCTGATGCCGATCGACTTCCAGTCGAGCCCCCCTTCCAGCACCATCGGCCGGCCGGCATTGGCCGCGCCCTGGAACGCCTGCTCCAGCTCATCCTTCAGCCGCTCGAACTGCGCCTCGGTGAGATGGCCGGTGCCGGCCGAATAGACCAGCGCGCCGCTCGGCCGCGCCGAATTGTCGAGCAGCGCCTTGTTCCATTTCGCCGCCGCGTTGTGGAGGTCGAGGCTCTGCTGCGCGGCGCTGATCGGCGCGAGGCCATAATGGTCGTCGAGCGGATCGAACAGCGCCATGTGCAGCACGCTCGCCACTGGCAGCGTGTCCTGGCGGAGCGTCTGCGTGCGGCCATCGGCGGTATAGGCATAGGCCGCCGGCCAGCCGTCGCTCCCCGCCACGACGCGCACCCGGTCGGGCCTGAGCGCGAAGATGCCCTTCACCTCGCCATCGGCGAGCACCGCATTGAGATAGGCGTTCCCCGCCGTCTGCAGATGCACATACACCGCCTCGAGCAGTTCGCTGCCCGACTGGTGCAGGTTCGGCCGCCTGAGCAGCGTCAGCAGCGGGTGGCCGCTCAGGCGCTTGCCGTCTTCCATCGCCACCATCGGCACGCGGTTCGCCGCCTCAGCGATCAGCCGCACGCAGCGATGCACCACCGGGTTGCGCCCGAATCCCTGCTGCGTCAGCGCCGCAAAGCTGCGCGTCGTCCAGTCCGGCGCCGCGAGATCGCGCAACTGCACCAGCACATGCGCCGACTTGCTTTCGGCAACAGGGGATCGACCGCCGAGCAGGCGGGTGAAAAGCTTGGGCATTGTCGGATCCTTCGTCGGACGTCGGTACGTCACGTGGACTCAAAACACCCGGCGGCCACGGCAGTGGCTCGTCGGGTGCGCAATCATCAGATCGCTGAGATGGCGGGCGCGCGTACGCCCGTCATCTCGAAAACATCGTAACGGAGTCAGCCGGTCAACGGACCAGACGACAACCGGTTAGAACGGCCACGGGCCACCCGGGGGCGGATTCCACGGACCGCCGTGTTCATTGCCCAGGCCGCCATTGGGGTTGCCATCCGGCCCGGTGCCTTCCGGCGAACCGTCGCCGCAGTTGCCGTAATACTTGCAGTCGTCGTCGCCCGGAGGTGCGTCGGGCAGGCGGTTGGTGTTGACCTTCGGAATGCTCGGGCCAGGATTGGGATTGATGCAGTGCGGCGTACCGATCTTGCAGATCGCAAAGGCAGGGGTCGCAACGGAGGCGAGGGCCAATAGGGCAGACGCTACGAGTATCATTCGGGGCATGGAACGCATGGGGCTCTCCAGTGGATGCCGCTTGATTGCGGCGTGTGACTGGACGATGGAGCCGGCTGCGTGAACTGCTACTGAATAGGTGCTTCATACGAACTTCGGACCGATGGCTCCGCAAGTCGCGGCCGGCCCCTTGGCTT
>CAZNAE010000169.1:0-4114 GCA_964570695.1 uncultured Devosia sp. | reverse complement strand
TCGGTTTCCGCCTGGTCGTCGGTGGCGATCTGGAACGAGAAGGCTTCCGATTGCGTGAACCCCGGCCCACCATTGAGCCCGATGCAGGGAATGCCGCAAACGGTGAATTCGACGGTCAACACCTCTCCCGCCTTGCTCGAGGGATTGTCGCCCGGAGCCGTGCGCACCGCGGTCACTTCGGAGTTGGGGAATGTCTTGGCATAGAACCGCGCCGCGGCTTCGGCATCCTTGTCGTACCAGATGCAGATCGTGTTCTTGGCGACATGCATTGTGTCCTCCTTGGCGCATCTACGGGCTTTGGGCCGTTCGAGAAGAAATGCGCTGGGAGCGATGGCGTTCCGACGCCGCCGTTGAACGCTAGGGAGACAAAATTCACGTCTTGCGCTTGGCTAGTTTGCTCAATCCTAGATCCATCGCTTTGTAGCCGGAGATCAGCTCAGCCGGCCACTGCGCTAGGTCCTTTAGGTCATGAAGGTCTGAGCCGTTGCCACATGCGTGTGAGCAGCGGCACTCCTCGCTACATCGCAACACTCATACCGTATCGTCGGCATGTCTCGTCTTGCGGCCAAGAAGACCGACTGGCTTACATCCCCCTCACCCGCGGCCCATCCCTCAACATCAGCTCCGTCACCGCCCACACCAGCGCGTCGACCCGATCTGGCGACCGCCCGCCGCTCGCGCCGTCCACGCTGAACCCGCACATCTCGTCTTCCAGCGCCGTCAGCCCCGCCGCGTGGCGGACCTTGCCCCTCGCATAAAGCGCAGCGACGGGTTCGGCGCGGACCCATTTGCCGCGCGTCGCGTGCACGGTCCTGACCGGCACGGTCGGGTCGACCTGTGCGATGACCGCCGCCACCATCTCGCCGCCCTGGTTCACCTCGGCCACAATGCAGTCGGCGCCGAATTCGTGGAAAGCATCCACCGCCCGTTTCGCCCAGGCCAATGGGGCCGCCGGCCTCAGCGTCCGGTCGGCCAGCACCGCCACGCCATCGCCGAATCGCCCGGCAACAATGATGCCGCAACCGTCCGACTCCGAGTGGCTCGTCGCCGGCGGATCGACCGCAACGACGATCCGTCCGATCGGCGTCTCGTCGAGCGGCCGGAACAGGTCGCGCGTCCACAGTGCCCCCGGCTGATCCTCGATCAGCTCGCCGTCGAGCTCCTGCCGCCCGAGCACGGTGCCCTGGTAGCGCGCCACGACGGCCCCAAGGAAACTCTGCGCCAGGTGTTTGTTGTCGGCGGTGGTCATCCGCGTCAGCACAGTCAGCGGATCGGCCAAGAGCCGTTTGAGCAATTTCGTCGGTCGCGGCGTCGTCGTCGCGATCTGCCGCGGCTTTTCGCCGAGCCGGAGGCCGAACTGCAACATGTCCCACGCGGCCTCGGCATTGGGCCATTTGCCGATCTCGTCGCTCCACGCCGCCGCAAATTGCGGCCCGCGAAAGCGTTCCGGATCGGCCGCCCCGAGGATGACACCCTCGACGCCGCTGGGCCAATAGAGCGTCGCTCCACTGAGTCTTGGCCGCTCCCATGGCGGCGTCACCGCCAGCAGCCCGCTTGGGCCCTTGACCATCACCGCAATGGCTTCGGTCATCGTCTCGCCGACCAATGCGATCGGCCCGATCCTTTCGGCCGCAAGCCCCCTCACCCATTCGGCGCCGGCCATGGTCTTGCCGGAGCCGCGCCCGCCCATCAGCAGCCAGGTCACCCAGTCGCCACTGGGCGGCAGTTGCGATGGCCGCGCCCATTTCTGCCAGTCGTAGTAGATGCGGGCACATTCCGCGATGGGGAGCTTCGCGGCCCAGGCCGCTTCCTCTTCAGCTCCGCTTGAGTTCGGCAATGCGGGCCACGAGCTTGCTGCGGATGTCGTGCATGTCCTTGGTCTGCTTCGGCGTCGCCGTGCGGTTGGTGGCGTCCTCGATCTCGATCAGCTTGCCCATCGTGTGGACCAGGCGCCCGAGCACGCCGACTTCTTTTTCACCTGCGTTGGTCATTTCTTCTTCCAGTTTCGTGGTCAGGCGGTCGACGAGCCGGAACAACCGCTTGAGGATCGTCTTGCGGCTGGCCGGCGCCTTGTTGCGCCGCTGCCAGCCGAGTTCCTTCCGGGCATTGTTGAACTCACCCACGGTGACGTCATGCTTCACTCTGATCTGGAGCAGCGTCAGTCTTGATGCGGTGTAATCGGCCCCAACCGCCTGCCAGAACGCAGCGGGCCGATCGCCCAGGCGGCTCTCGGCCATCTCGTTCTCTCCGGGTGGGGTATTTGCGGCCCCATTTCTGCGACCATACCCAAATATACTCGATGGCCGTGACGCGTGAGTAAGTTGCGCAAAACTTCCGTCAAAGCCCCGGCCCGCGGGCACTTGCGGCGCAGCGAGTGTGTCACCTAGACTCGCAGGTCAGGGGCGCTGGAGAAGCAAATGCACAGAGTCGTCGGCCGCAGCATCGGACTCGCGATCATCGCCATCGGCCTCATGGCCGCGCCGGCGCTGGCGCAGCAGAGCTCCGCTTCCTCGTCGGAGGACGCGCAGTCCACCGTTCCCGACGAGTTGCAGGGCATGGTCGGCGACTGGGTTCTCCAGCTCGACGGCGACAATCCGCCGACCTGTGCGCTCACGCTGAGCGACCAGCAGAGCATCGGCGGCTGGGCCGTGCAGATCCCCGACGCCTGCCCGACGCCGTTCCCCGCCGCCGCCGACCTCCTGAGCTGGAACATCGACCCGGCGGACAATTCGGTGATCTTCCTCAACGCCGAGCGCAAGATCACCCTGCGCCTCTTCGAAGACGAAGACGGCCTCTACGACAACGCCCCCGACTCAACCCCCCGCCTCTACCTCCTCGCCCCCTACGACCAAAACGGCGACGGCGGCGAAGCCGACGGGGTGGATTAGGGGCGACACCGGCCCTCGTCCTTCGACAAGCTCAGGATGAGGTTCTCAGCAGCGACCGCAGGTAGCCCTCATGGTGAGCCTGTCGAACCACGAGGGCGGGCTTACCGCCCTCATAGCTCCTCCGGCGGCTCCCATTCCGGCCACTCGGCGATGTGCTCTTCCCACTCGCCGGGGCGCACCTCGGTCTCGGCCACGGTACGGCCGGTCACGGAAATGCCGGCGGCGATCACAGTGTCGGGATCGCCCGACACCAGCGGGTGCCACCAGGCGAGGCCGCGGCCTTCGGCGAGCCGGCGGTAAGCGCAGCTTTTGGGGATCCACTCGATGGTGCGGACGTTCTCCGGCGTCAGCTTGATGCAGTCCTTCACCTTCGCCTGCCGGTTCGGATAGTCCGAGCAGCGGCAGGTCTTGCCGTCGAGCAGTTGGCAGCGGACGTCGGATTTGTAGATTTCGCCGGTGTCTTCGTCCTCGAGTTTCATCAGGCAACAGCGGCCGCAGCCGTCGCACAGCGCCTCCCACTCGGTGGTGGTCATCTCTTCCAGCGATTTGTCGTCCCAAAAGGCCATATGTTTGCCGCCTTGAAAAGATGTAGGTATTCTAACCACAAAGCCCTTGGAGCGTCCGTTGCAGGACCCCTTCTACCATAAAGAAAAGCGCCGCAAGAAAGTCCGGATGCTCGACGCCGACGCCTGGCTCGACTCGGCGATCTACGAATTCTGGAACTCGATCGGCCGCGGCTACCGGCATATCGAGGACTTTTTCGCCAATTTCCGCGTCCGCGGCTTCAAGCGCCTGCTGGTCGAAATCCTGTCGGACGGCACCACTTTCCTCGCTATCGGCGCGGTGTTGATGCTGGCGCTCGCGCTCCCCGCCTTCGAGGCGACCGCGTCGGGAAAGTTCAACAAAGCCGAGGATATTTCGGTCATTTTCCTCGACCGCTACGGCAACGAAATCGGCCGCCGCGGTATCCGCACCGACGATTCCTACCCGCTCGACAAGCTGCCCGACTATTTCGTCAAGGCAGCGATCTCAACCGAGGACCGGCGCTTTTACGACCATTTCGGCGTCGACGTGATCGGCACGCTCCGCGCGCTCCTCAACAACGCGCAGGGCGACAACGGCACGCAGGGCGGCTCCTCGATCACCCAGCAGCTCGCCAAGAACCTGTTCCTCTCGCCGGAGCGGACGGTCGAGCGAAAAATCAAGGAAGCCTTCCTCGCCGTCTG
>CAZNAE010000168.1:0-6274 GCA_964570695.1 uncultured Devosia sp. | reverse complement strand
CGTCGCGGATGTCCTGGCCGTCGATCGTGATGCGGCCGCCGGTCACGTCGTAGAACCGATAGAGCAGCCGCGAGATCGTCGACTTGCCGGCGCCAGTCGGGCCGACGATCGCGGTCGTCTTGCCGGCCGGCACCTCGAAGCTGATGCCCTTGAGGATGGCGCGATCGGGGTCGTAGTGGAATTTCACGTTCTCGAAGCGGATGACGCCGCCGCGGACGGCAAGCGGCTCGGCGCCCGGCGTGTCCTCGATCTCCGGATCCTGGTCGAGCAGCTTGAACATCTCCTCGACGTCGGTCAGCCCCTGGCGGATTTCGCGATACACCGACCCGATGAAGTTGAGCGGCCGGTAGATCTGCATCAGGAAGGTGTTGAGCAGCACGAAATCGCCAATCGTCAGCGTCTTGTTGAGTACGCCCATCACCGCAAGCACGCCGATGACGATGACGCCGGCGTAGAAGATGACGGCCTGGCCGAAGTTCAGCGCGGCGAGCGAGGTCCAGATGCGGATGGCGGAGCGCTCGTATTGTGCCATCGAGCGATCGAAGCGCTCGGCCTCCATCTTCTCGTTGGCGAAGTATTTCACCGTCTCGAAATTGAGGAGGCTGTCGATCGCCTTGGAGTTGGCGTCGGTGTCGGCGCTGTTCATGTCGCGGCGGATCGAGATGCGCCAGTTCGAGGCCTTCACCGTGAACCAGAGATAAAGCCCAATGGTGACGATGAGTACACCGAGGTAGCTCGCGCCGAACATTGTGGCGAAGACGAAAGCGACGACGATGAACTCGACGATCGTCGGCGCCGTGTTCAGCATGGTGAAGCGGACGATGGTCTCGATGCCCTTGGTGCCGCGCTCGATGATCCGGCTCAGCCCGCCGGTCCGCCGCGCCAGATGAAAGCGCAGCGACAGCCGGTGCATATGCTCGAAGGTCTGGTAGGCGAGCTTGCGCACGGCGTGCTGGCCGACGCTGGCAAAAAGGATGTCGCGGATCTGCTGGAAGCCCGCATCGATGACGTTGCCAAGGCCGTAGGCGACGATGAGCACCACCGGCACAGCGATTCCCATCACCAGTGCTTCGTGGCCGGTGGCTGCCTTGTTGAGGCCGTCGATGATGCCCTTATAGGCGAACGGCACCAGCGTGGTTGCCACCTTGCTTACCAGCAGCGCCGCGATGGCGAGGATGACGCGCAGCTTCAGATCGTTGCGCCCCGTCGGCCACATATAGACCCAAAGGTTGCGCACCGTCGAAAGCAGCGAGGCCTCCGCGGTGACTGTCGCGGTCGTCCGGTCGGTCTTGGGGGCTGCCATCAGGCCGGCTCGTGTTCCGTGCGCTGCGGCGCGGCGGCGATATCGGCGAGGCCGGAGAATAGCCCGCTGAAGGCGCCGTTCAGTGCCTCGAGCCGTTCATTGTTCAGCGAGTAGCAGTTGCGCGTGCCCTGCGCCTGGCGCTGCACCAGCCCCGCATCGAGTAGCACCTTGATGTGCTGGCTGACGGTCGACTGCGCCAGTGGCAGGCACTCCGTCACGTCGGTACAACAGCACTGGTTCTGGGCTTTTTCGGCGAGAATGCGGAGGATCGACAGCCGCACAGGGTGACCCAGCGCGCGCATCGCATCGGCGAAGTCTTCGTCCTGCAAAACCGTGTTCATCGCCAAACACCGATAGAAGAAGCGCGCGCCCGTGGCAAGACGGCACGGCGCCTAGTTCAGCGTCAATGTCGCAAAAGACGAATTCGCGCCGGTATTGGGCGGCGGCAGGACGATCACGTTGGGATAGCGCGGGTTGTATTTGATGACCGGCCCCGGCGCGGATTTGGGCTTCGCGACCGGTTTCGGCACCACGGGCGCCGGTTCCTGCACCTCAGCGGCTTTCCGTTCGACAGGCGCCGGCTTCAGCTTGGCGACTGGTTTCGTCACCACAGGTGGCGGGTCGGGCGTGTTGGGCACAAAAACTGGCGTCGAGACATCCAGGACCATCGGCGGAACTGCGCTCGCCTGTAGTAGCACCGAACCCGCCCCGCTGGCGCCGAGCCCGATATCGCCAGCGACCACCGCAATGCCCCGCGCCGGCACCTGCGGATCGATCTCGGCGGCCAGCGCGCTCGGCTCACCATCCCTGCCGCCCGCGTCGATCGCGCCCGAGGGCGCCAGAAGCGCGCTGTCTGCCGGTTCCGGGACCGCCGTTGCAGTCCCGCCCGCGATCAGCGTTCCGGGCGCCTCGGCCAGCGCGACGTCGCCGCTGTGTGTGATGGACTGTTGCGACGCGCCGCCGGCGTCGACCAGCCCCGACGGCTCTGCCAGGTCAACGCCGGCGTCACGCGAGGCGACGGCCGGGACGGCACGACCATTGGCGCTGATATCTCCGATGGGGGCCGAGAGAGCGGCCTCGTTCGCCGTTACACCAGTTGGGGGCACAATGCCGCCCGCGCCCAGCTGGCCGGATGGCGGCGCGAGCGCGATATCTCCGGCAACCGCGGGCGCACTCGTTGAGCCGCCCGCCAAGACCGAGCCGGCCGTGCCGGACAGCACCGCAACGCCGCTCGGCCCTTGCTCATATTCAGTGGCGTTGGCCTCGATCCAGCCCGGATTGCGCGGCCCAGTCTCGCCCACGACCGACGGCGAGGGATCGGGTGCGATTTCGGCCGAAACGACCGGCCGTGCCGGCTTCGGCGTATGGGACACCAGCCCGCTCTGCTGGATTTTTCCGCGCAGGCAGGCGCCGATCCCATCCGGCTGGCGGCTGCAATCGACGATGGACGGACCGGCCAGAATCCCGCCGATGACCACAAGGGTCGCCAGCGCGACGCCAATGGTCAGCGACAATGATGCAGCGGCGCGTCCCCCGGCCAAGGCATTTCCCCGTATGAGGGGAAGGCTACGCGGCCGTCCCCCTTGTTTTCAGAAGTTTATAGGTGATCGATTCATAAAGCGCCTCAAATGAGGCGTCGATGATGTTGGCGCTGACCCCGATGGTGCTCCAGCGCTCGCCGGTCCCATCCCGGCTCTCGACCAGCACACGGGTGACCGCGCCCGTGCCGCCGTCGAGGATACGAACCTTGAAGTCGACCAGTTCCAGATCGGCGATATCGGCGGAGAACTTGCCGAGGTCCTTGCGCAGTGCGAGGTCGAGCGCATTGACCGGGCCGTTGCCTTCAGCCACCGACATCAGCCGCTCGCCGTCGACGACGACCTTGAGCACCGCCTCGGTGACGTTCACCAGCCGTCCCTTGGCATCGTGCCGCCGCTCCACCGAAGCGCGATAGCTCTCGACCTCGAAGAATTCCGGCAGCGTGCCGAGCACATCGCGCGCCAGCATCACGAACGACGCCTCGGCGCCGTCGTAGGAATAGCCCCTCGCCTCACGCTCTTTTACCGTTCGCAGCAGCTTTTCGAGCTGCGGGTCGTCCTTCTCCAGCACGATGCCGTTGCGCTTCAGCGCTGTGAGCAGGTTGGACTTGCCCGCCTGCTGGCTCACCATCACGGCGCGCTCGTTACCGATGCTTTCCGGCGTCACGTGCTCATAGGTCGAGGGGTCTTTCGCCAGCGCCGAGGCGTGAATGCCGGCCTTGGTGGCAAACGCCGAGGCGCCGACGTAGGGCGCCTGCCGGTCCGAGGCGCGATTCAGCAGATCGTCGAAGGCGCGCGACACGCGCGTGAGCTGGGCAAGCTGCTCGGGACCAACGCCGGTCTCGAAGCGATCGGCGAACACCGGCTTCAGCAGCAGAGTGGGGATCAGCGTCACGAGGTTGGCATTGCCGCAGCGCTCGCCGAGGCCGTTGAGCGTCCCCTGGATCTGCCGCACGCCGGCCTCGACCGCCGCCAGCGAATTGGCTACCGCCTGGCCCGTATCGTCATGCGCGTGGATACCGAGTTTCTCGCCCGGCGCGACCCTGAGCACTGCGCCGACGATCGCCCGCACCTCCGACGGCATCGTGCCGCCATTGGTGTCGCAGAGCACAACCCAGCGGGCACCTGCCTTGATCGCGGTCTCGACGAAGCTCAGGGCATAGGCCGGGTTGCTCTTGAAGCCGTCGAAGAAATGCTCGCAGTCGATCAGCACTTCCTTGCCGGCAGCCACCCCCGCCTTCACCGTTTCCGCGAGGTTCTTGAGGTTCTCCTCGGGCGAAATGCCGAGCGTCAGCTTCACCTGATGGTCCGACGATTTGCCGACAAAGCACGCGGCGGTCGCCGGCGAATTGAGGATCGCCTGCACGCCCGGATCGTTACCGGCCGAGCGGCCGCTGCGCTTGGTCATGCCGAACGCGGTGAACTTCGCGCGCTTCGTCCGCTGCTGCGCAAAGAAGGCATCGTCGACGACGTTGGCGCCCGGGTAGCCGCCCTCGATGTAGTCCACGCCAATCTCTTCGAGCAGGCCGGCGATGCGGATCTTGTCCTCGAGCGAGAACTCGATTCCAGCCGTCTGCGCGCCATCGCGTAGGGTCGTGTCGAAGAGATAGAGGCGGTCTTTGCTCATCACGCGTTACTCGGATGGGGGGCCCAGTGGTCGGTATCGTGGTCGGGATGCTGATGGTTGCTGCCGCTGATCCGCTGCAGCATGGTGGGGTTGTCTGCGTAGGTCGGCCGATCGCCCGGCAGCTCGGTCAGCGTGTGATACCAGCCGACGCGACTCTCATTGCCGTACTGGATCACCGGCGGCACGCGATCCGGCTCGTCGAGCGTGCCGGCCAGCACGCCGAGATCGGGCGCGGCGGGATACTCGAAGGTCATCGGCGTGCCGCAGGCGCTGCAGAATCCCCGTCGTGCGACATCGGAGCTATGGAAGTAGCGCATCGCGCCGCGGGTGACGCGGAAATGCGTCTTCAACACCGGGCAAATCACTGCGAACGGGCCGCCTACCGCCTTCTGGCACATCCGGCAATGGCAGACATGGACGCCCTCGGGCAGCATCTCGAGCGCGTAGCGCACGGCGCCGCACTGACAGCCGCCTGTGAGCAACACCTCAGCCACGATGATCCTCCACGTACGGCACCCAGGTGTCGGTGTCGTGGTCGGGATGCTGGCGGTTGGTGCGGCGGATTTCGACCGTGCCCTCGGGATCGGCGGATTCGGTCGTACCGACTTCCTCGATGTCGTTGAGATGGAACAGCGAGGGATGCTTGCCCTCGAGGCCCATCTGATACAGCAGTTCGATATGATGCGGTTCGTCGAAAGCCCCGATCGAGATCGAGACGTGCGGGCCGGTGAGGTACTGGTAAAAGAGCGGCGTTCCACAATCCTTGCAGAAGCCGCGATTGACGTGCTCCGAGCTACGGAACGTCGCCGGCGTCCCGCGCGTCCACGTCAGGTGTTGGTGCCGCACGCCGACCAGCGACGCAAAGAGGTTGCCCGTGGCCTTCTGGCACATCCGGCAATAGCAGACATGCGGATTGTCGCGCAGTTCCGTCGCGTGGAAGCGGATAGCGCCGCACTGGCAGCCGCCGGTATAGCCGTTGTCGTTCATTGTCCGGCTCCTGGGGTCCAGCTCTCGGTGTCCTGGTCTGGATGCTGGTACGAATGAAGGATGGCGAGGATATCGCGCTCCTCATCGGTCGAGCCCAGCGGCTCCTCGCTCAGATCGTCGAGATGCATCACCACCGGATGGCGGTTGTCGCGCGCCAACTCGCCCGTCGGGATGATCTCGTTGGGATGGTCGAACGAGCCGATGGTGAGCGCCGGATTATGGTTGCCCCACTGGTAGCTGAGCGGCGTGCCGCACTGGTTGCAGAAGCCGCGCTGCACCTTGGCGGACGAGCGGAAGAGGCTCGGCTGGCCGCGCGTCCACTCCACCCGTGCATCGAACTCGGCAAACGGCGCGCTGAGATTGCCGAGCGCCTTCTGGCACATCCGGCAGTTGCAGATCGAGGCGTGGCGCACCGGCCCGGCAACGCGATAGCGCACGGCCCCGCACTGGCAGCCGCCGGTAAAGATTTCGGTCATCGCATTCCCTCCGCCAAGCGGTCGGTGGCTTCGATCAGATGATGCAGGATGCCCGGCTGGCTATAGGCGTGCCCGGCATCCTCGACCATATGGAATTCCGCTTCCGGCCAGGCGCGATGCAAATCCCACGCGGTCTGCGGCGGGCAGCACACGTCGTACCGCCCCTGCACGATGACGCCCGGGATGCCCTTGAGCTTGTACGCGTCGCGGATGAGTTGCCCCTCCTCCATGAAGCCGCCATGCATGAAGTAGTGGTTTTCGATCCGTGCGAAGGCGAGCGCGTATTGCTGATCATAGAAGGCGCCGGCCACGGCCGGATCGGGCAGCAGCGTGATCGTCTCGC
>CAZNAE010000167.1:0-6603 GCA_964570695.1 uncultured Devosia sp. | reverse complement strand
CGTCCACCTTCCACAACCGGAGGCGAAAACAGCGCCGATGGAGGCGTTCGCTCGCCCACCCAGCAAGCCCCTTGCAGCCTGCGCTCGAACGGCCTGAGGTCGGCGAACCCGCCAGCCCAGCCCACAACCAGCTCCGCCCCAATCCTGAGCGCATCTTCCGGCGCGCCCGCGCGTTCCCCCTCCCCAACCCCAAGGAGTCCCCGATGACCAATCTGCAGAACGTCAAGGAACACATGAACATCATCGGCGCCGATGGCGTGCATGTGGGCACCGTCGACCGCGTCGAGAACGGCCGCATCAAGCTCACCAAGGCCGATAGCGGCGAGGGTCATCACGAGGGCCACCACCACTATATCTCCGCCGATCTCATCGCCGACATCGAGGGCGACGACGTGCGGCTCTCGGCCAATGGCGACGTCGCGGTCGAAGACGAGACCGAAGAAGACGGCAAGCCGGCGCTCAACTAACCCGGAAAACTCGCATGCTCTCGCTGCTGATCGGACTCATCGTCATCGCCATCGTTGCCGGCGCGCTCGGCTTCACCGGCATCGCAGCGAGAGCGTCGGCGGTCGCGAAGATCGTCTTCGTCCTTATGCTGGTTGGCATCGCGATCATCGCGGTGCTCGCCATCGCGGGGCTTGCGGTGCTGTTCTGACGGAGTTCGGCCAGATTCGTGCGCCACGCTTGCCGGGTGCCGCCGGGGTTCGTAAGACTCCGGCCCAATCCGGAGGGCCGACATCATGACGCTCAGATCGCTTGCCGCCGTCGCCCTCCTCGCGGGTCTCATGCTGCCGGCGCCGGCCTTTGCCGACACCAGTCTCACCGCGTACGAGGCGGCGCGCTCGGCGCTCCTCGCCATCTGGGCCGAGCTGCCGCTCACGGCGCGCAACGTCACCCTCACCGACGGCCTCGCCAAGGGCTACGGCAACTACACCGTGCATGAAGGCAACAGCTACAAGATCGGCGAGCAGATCAATGTCTACGTCGAAGTCCTGGGCTACGGTTTTAAGGACAATGGCGACGGTACCTTGTCGCAATTGCTCGATGCCGATTTGTCGCTCATCGACGCCAATGGCACCACCGTCGCCAGCCAGGCAAAATTCCTCAGTGCCAACATCGTGTCGCGCACAAAACTGCTCGAGACCTATCTGACGCTCGATGCGACGCTGACCTCGTTCGCGCCCGGCGACTATAAGCTCCAATATGCGCTGCGCGATCTCGCCGGCAACAAGCAGACCACCTTCGAGGTGCCGATCACGCTGACCCCGGCCGATGCGCCACCGTCCGACGCCTCGTCATCGGAGGCGCCTTCGCCCGATGCGTCGTCTTCCGCGGCACAGTAGCCGGTAGCGCCGGACGGCAAACAGCCCTATATGCGCCGCATGCCGCAATTGAAGCCCTTCGCCGCCGTCGTCTTTGATATGGACGGAACGCTGCTCGACACCGAGC
The DNA here is from genome assembly GCA_964570695.1 of uncultured Devosia sp. Lineage (GTDB taxonomy): Bacteria > Pseudomonadota > Alphaproteobacteria > Rhizobiales > Devosiaceae > Devosia_A. The sequence goes on along the minus strand of CAZNAE010000167.1, from coordinate 5,154 downwards.
TGGTGTTCAAGTCGATCGTCTGGGAGGTCTCCAAGACCCTCGGCTTCGAGATGACCGATGTGGTGCATGGCAAGATGGTCGGCTCCAGTCACGAGGCCACCAACCGGCTCCTGGTCGAGGCCTATGGGGTGAGCTTCCCCTATGAGCTGTTCGACGCCGAATGCCGTCGGCTGATGCACGGCCGGATGGCGGAATCGGTGCCGGTCAAAGCCGGCGTCCCGGAATTTTTGCGCGAGCTCAAAGCGCGCCGCATCCCGATGGCGGTTGCGACCTCGTCGCGCGCGCCGCATGCGCTGACGCACCTCGGCACCGCGGGGCTGCTCGACATGTTCCAGGCGATCGTCACGCGCGACGATGTCGTCCACCCCAAGCCGCACCCCGAGCCCTATCTGCTCGCGGCGCGGCATCTGGGCGTGATGCCCGCCGATTGCCTGGCCATCGAGGATTCGCACTCGGGCGTCCGCGCCGCGCACGCGGCCGGCATGCAGACCGTGATGGTGCCCGACCTCGTGCCGCCCTCCGCCGAAGTGCGAGCGCTCTGCGATGCGGTAATGCCGAGCCTTCACGCCGTCCGCGCCGCCGCCTTCGCTCAGGATCTCGTCAGCAGCACCTGATCGCTCAGCGGGCTCGGCCGCGACCGCGCAATGCGGTAACCGCTCGGCGCGATGAGGCCGGCGAACCGCTCGAGCCCCCGCGGCACCGTCACCGCCCGGCTATGGCGGCGGATCAGCTGGTTCAGCCGATCGTTCCGCGTCACCGACCCGACGACGATCCCGACCCGCCGCGCCAGCACCTCGAGCACGCCCGCGATCTCGGCATCGCTGCCATACTCGAACAACCCGCCCTCCGACATCGCCGCCACGATCGCGTCGGCCGGAACGTCGGCCAGGAGATCGCGGAGCTTGCCGGTCTCCGCCCAGCTCCCGGTCACATGCGCCATCTCGATGTCGCAGCCACCGAGCGGACCCATCTTCAGCGCCGCCAGCATGTTCGCCGCAAAGGCCGGACCATTCGCATCGATGTCGTAGATACTGATTCGCACCCGCCGCCCCGCCAGCAGCCCCTGCCGGTTGAGGAGAATCAGTGCATTAAGCGCATCCGCCGAAGGGCCGCCGGCGATTTCGAGCAGATGCAAAGGCGCACCCGGCCGCGCCCTCAGCTCCGGTGCCAGCCCCTCGGCGGCGAGCGTCGCCATCTCGCTGAGCCTGAGCCGCATCGAGGCGACCAGCGGCGCCCTTACCAATTGCCGGTCGATCTCACTGTCATAGGGCGGCACCAGATTGGTCGGCCCGAGCTTCAGCACATAGGTCGATATCCCGCCCAAATAGGTGTCGTCCGCCGCCCTCAGCGCCCCGATCAGCCTGGAGTTCCGGGCCAGAAGCCGCAACATCAGCCCGATGAATAGCCGCTGCACCGGACCTCGCGCTTCCTCGTCGCGGAGCGCCTTGGCGATCATCTCGTCGATCTCGGCGTCGGTCCACGATGCCTCGAAGGCCGGGTTGGTAATGTCGATCACCGGCAGGCGCGTGCCGTCGGGCGCCGCGGCGAAGAGGCGGGTATCGGTCGGTTCGGTCATGGAAACTCCAGTGGCGCGGGGCATGGCCGGAATGTGGGCCACTGGTGTCTTAGAATACCATGGAATCGGTCCCTGCCACCATCCCGACGCAAACGTGGCGGCGCGGCAACGATTACAATTTGAATTAACTACGATGGCTCTGGGCAAGCCCGGCCAAACCATAGCCAAGTGCCTTTGATTTCAGGGGTTTCCCGTAGGCCGTCGGCACGTTAACCTCACCTTAGGAACCTAATGACTATGGTTAAATACCGGTAAATTCCGGTTCCATCGCCGGAAAAGCTCGTCTAGGGTGCATCCGGTTATCGGCCGAAGCTGATGCTGCCAGTGGGGCGGGCGTCGGGGGAAGGACGGGGGATTGAGGGCGAACGCGCTACCTCGCGCGCTGTTGAAGATGCTGGCCTTGGGCGCTGCCGCGCTCATGGCTTTTGGCGTTTCTGCCCCTGCCCATGCCGTTGATTTCCAGGTCGCCTATGTGACCCCTGCCGAACTGACGCCGGAACTCGCAGCGTCGCGCATCCAGCCCACCACCGGCCTCCGCCCGAGCTTTGCGGCGACGCAGCCGGCGCTGACCAACGATCTTCTTGCCGCCTACGTCGCCAAGCAGCAGCAGATGAAAGGCTTCAACGCCTTCGACGTGCAGCCGCAGGGCACGCTCAACGAGCAGGTGCTGCTCGGCTATATCGACCGCACCCGCGGCCTCAACAATGTGGCGCTCGACGCGATCGACAGCATTGCCGACAAGCCGGCACTAAACCCCGACATGCTCTCGGTCTACGCTCAGAAGAAATTCGTGCCGACGGTCAAGAAGGTGATCTTCTCCAACTCCGAGAAGCTCTGCCTGACCCAGGCGATCTACCACGAGGCGCGCGGCGAGAGCGACACCGGCCAGTGGGCTGTCGCCAACGTCATCATCAATCGCGCGATGTCGCACCAATTTCCGTCGACGCTGTGCGGCGTGGTGTTCCAGAACGCCGACCAGGGCTACCATCGCTGCCAGTTCACCTTCGCCTGCGACGGCAAGTCGGACATGGGTGCGGGCTCGGAGATCGGAGCGTGGAACAAGGCCTACAAGATGGCCCAGGTGGCCTTCAACGAATACCAGCAGGGCGATCGCCCCGGCGTCATCCCGAACTCGGCGCTCTACTATCACACGCTCTCGGTGAACCCGGACTGGTCGGACAAATTCCGACGGGTCGCGACCATCGGCGCCCACGAGTTCTACTCGCCGAACTGAGCCTTTCCCGATCGAGATGACGCCAGGCCCCGCGGAAGCGGGGATTTTTTGTTGCGCGGTATGTAGCGTGCCCGCCCTCGTGGTTCGACAGGCTCACCATGAGGGCTCGGGAACAAACGATCTTAGTGAGGACGTCATCCTGGCCCGTCGAAGGGCGAGGTCCGGGCGTTACTCCGCGGCGGCCGCGAGCACCGGCCGTTCCAGCCGCTTGAAGTTCTCGGCGAACAGCCGGAGCAGTCGCGCCGCCGCCGCATCATACGCAGCAGCGTCGGCCCAATTGGCGCGCGGGTCGAGCAGTCGCTTGGGCAGCCCCTCGACCGCGAGTGGCACGACGAAGCCGAAATTGGGATCGGTGCGCATCGGCGCGTCGTGGAGTTCGCCGGAGAGTGCCGCCGCGACCAGCCGGCGGGTCGCTGCGATATCGATGCGCCTGCCGATGCCGTAGCCGCCGCCGATCCAGCCGGTGTTGATCAGCCACGTCGTCGCGCCCGATGCCGCGAGTCGCGCCGCCAGCAGGTCGCCATAGATCTGCGGGTGATGCGACATGAACGGCGCGCCGAAGCATGCCGAGAAGGTCGCGGTCGGCTCGGTGACGCCGCGCTCGGTGCCGGCGACCTTGGCAGTGTAACCGGAGAGGAACTGGTAGACGGCCTGCTCCGGCGTCAGCCGGGCGATTGGCGGCAGTACGCCGAACGCATCGGCGGTAAGGAAAATCACCGTCCGGGGCACACCGCCTTGCCCGCCCGGCACAACCGAAGCGAGCGTTTCGAGCGCATAAGCGGCGCGCGTATTTTCGGTCAGCGATAGGTCGTCGAATTCCGGCTCGCCGCTCTCCGCATCAAGCGCGACGTTTTCGAGCACCGTGCCAAAGCTTTGCGCCGCGGCAAAAATCTCGGGCTCGGCCGCCGCGCTGAGCTTCGCCGTCTTGGCATAGCAACCGCCCTCGATATTGGCGATGCCGGTGCTGCTCCACAAATGCTCGTCGTCGCCGATCAGCGGTCGTGACGGATCCGAACTCAGTGTCGTCTTGCCAGTGCCGCTGAGGCCGAAGAACAAGGCGGTGTCGCCGTCGGCACCGATATTGGCCGAGCAGTGCATCGGAAAGATGCCTTTGAGCGGGGCATGGAAGTTGAGCAGCGAGAACACCGATTTCTTGATCTCGCCTGCGTACCAGGTGCCACCGATCAGAACGATGTTCCGGCTCATGTCGAGCGCGATCACCGTGCCGGTCCGCGTCTCGTGGCGCGCCGGATCGGCGACGAAGCCGGGCAGATGGAGGATCGTCGCGGTCATCGGCGCATCGTGGCCGGCTACGCGGATCAGGAGGTTGCGGATGAAGAGCGCGTGCCACGCCGTCTCGGTCACGATGCTCACCCGCATGCGAAAGCTCGGATCGGCGCCGGCGCTCAGTTCCTCGAGATAGAGCTCGCGGCCGGCCGCATAGGCCAGCATGTCGTCGCACAGCCGCTCGAACGCCTGCGGCGATATCGCAGCCGCATTGTCCCACCAGACATGCGGCCCAGTCAGCAGGTCGCGGACGATGAACTTGTCCTTGGGCGAGCGGCCGGTGTGGGCGCCGGTCGTCACCGCCAGCGCGCCGGTCACGGTCAGTTGCCCCTCGCCCGCCAGCAACGCGGCGGTGACCATTTGTGCCCGATTGCCGCCGCGCCGAAGCGTCGCAATGCCGCCGAGGCGGCGCAGAAGCTCCGCAGTTTGAGCCATTTCGTCCCCTATCAAGCCAGTCTGCCGGCGTGCGCTCTTCTCTAGAGCGGGCGCCGCGGATGGGGACAGCGGGCAATCGGTCGTAAGACGGAAGTTTGAGGAAATGTGGCGGTCCGGCCCAAGGAATGGCGGCTGGGGTACGTCTAGTGTATAGCGGTTGGGCGCCTTACTTTATGCGCAATTGTGGCAATCTCGTTCCCGCCACATTTGGCACGCCCGCCGAGCTGCCAACTGACCCATAGAAAGGGACTTGGATGCCTAAGATCGCCCTTGTGGACGATGATCGCAACATTCTCACCTCGGTGTCGCTGACGCTCGAGGCCGAGGGGTACAACGTCTCCACCTACACCGACGGCGCGTCGGGCCTCGAAGGCCTGACATCGGACCGGCCCGACCTCGCCATCCTCGACATCAAGATGCCGCGCATGGACGGCATGGAGCTGCTCCGGCGGCTGCGCCAAAAGTCCGACCTGCCGGTGATCTTCCTCACCAGCAAGGACGAGGAGATTGACGAGTTGTTCGGTCTCAAGATGGGCGCCGACGACTTCATCAAGAAGCCGTTCAGCCAGCGCCTTTTGGTCGAGCGCGTGAAGTCGATCCTCCGGCGCTCCGCGCCGCGCGA
>CAZNAE010000166.1:3777-6653 GCA_964570695.1 uncultured Devosia sp. | reverse complement strand
TAGGTCGCGATGATGTCGTCGGCCTCCCAGCCCTCCATCTCGATCGAGGGGATCGAATAGGCCTTGGTCGCGCTGCGGGTCAGCGGGAACTGCGGCACCAGCTCGGGCGGCATCGGCGGCCGGTGCGATTTGTATTCGGTGTAGATGTCGTCGCGGAACGTTTTGCTCGAATAGTCGAAGATCACCGCCATGTGGGTCGGCGCGTCCTCGCCCTTGAGGTCGGCCATCAGCTTGTAGAGCATCTCGGTAAAGCCCTTGACGCAGCCGACCGGCAACTGGTCGGACTTGCGGGTGAGCTGCGGCAGGGCATGAAAGGCGCGGAAAATATAGCCGGAGCCGTCGACAAGGAGGAGATGCATCAGTAAGTCCGTGGATGAGCGGACGCGCACCTTAGTGCATCATTTGTTCACGCTCTAGGGTGGGACATGGCCGGAAAGTCGCCTAAGCGCCAGAAACGGCCAGCAAGGGCGAACCGGTCAAGAGTCCGGAGCTTGCTTTGATGGAGATCGCAAACTGAGCACGAAGCGACGCGCTTTGGTTCTGGCAGGTGGCGGATACGTCGCCAGCTCATGGGAGATCGGTCTCGTCACGGGCATGGCCGATGCCGGTCTCGATGTCCGGGACGCCGACCGCTTCGTCGGTACGTCATCAGGTGCAAGGGTCGCGCTGGACCTGACGAGCGGCAAGGCGCTCGATGAAATCTATCAGCGACGGGCAGGACAGGGCGAACCGCCCGGACCAGGCGTGCCACCTGCGGAGCGCCCTCCCACGATCGACTGGGCCCGCATCAGGGCAGGTGTCGACGACGCGAAGCAGGCCGGCGGCAGTCCGGCTGAGATTCTACGGCGATACGGAGCGTTGGCACTAGCGGTAGCGGTCGCGGCGGGATCGGATCGGAGGGAAGTTACGCCACCCAACTTTCCCTGCAGGCGTGGCCAAAACAACGCCTGCTGATCACCGCTGTCGATGCGGAAACCGGGCAGCGGCACGCCTTCGACCGCGAGAGTGGCATCGATCTGGTCGATGCTGTCATTGCCACCACGGCTTCCTTCGGCGCGCCCCCAATGCTCTTTGGGGGCCATCACTACATCGATGGCGGATACTACTCGTCCGACAACGCGGATCTGGCTATCGGCTGCGATCGGGTGCTGGTCCTCGCGCTTTGCTCTCCTCCGCAAGCGATGCGCCTCGTGCCTATCGAGGCTGGAATAGAGGCATTGCGAGCCGCCGGCGCGCAGGTGGAGGTGATCCATCCCGATGAGGATACGCTCGCGGCACTCGTGGCAACGGGTGGCCAGATGAACCCGGCATCGGGGAGGCCGGCGGCGATTGCGGGACGCCTGCAAGGTCGGCGTTCCGTAAGCGAACATATTGCGGCACTTTGGCGATAGATCGCACCGGGGCAAGCGCACGGACATGCGTTCGCGTCAGGCTAAGTGCAGCGTGAGCGAGCTGCCTTGAAACCCGGCCAGCTTTTCACGCGGGGTGTCCTTGTCGACGACGAGGTGCCCGATCGCTTCGATCGGCGCGACGCGAAACGACGCTGCCGTCCCGAGCTTCTCGCGGGTGGACGCCACAAGGACGGCGCGACTGTTGGCAACCATCGCGCGCTTGACCTCGGCTTCGGCGGCATCGAAGGCCGTAGCGCCCTCGGAAGCATCGATACCGCAGGAGCCGAGGATGAACAGGTCAGCGTTCAATCGCGAAACGGCCTGCACGGTCTCAGCCCCGACCGTGGCCCCGGCCTCTCTCAGGAGCGAGCCGCCCAGGATGATTAGCTCCACATTGGGGTGCTCGGCGAGGGCCGCCGCGACGCCGACCGAATTGGTGGCAACGATCGAAGAGAGGTTTTGCGGCAGCGCCTGCGCGATCGCGATGTTTGTCGTGCCGCTGTCGATGAAGAGGGTTTGCCCGGCTTTCAGCAGCTTGACCGTTGCCTTGGCGAGCCGCGATTTCTCGCCGGTCGCGTGGACGCTGCGAGCGGCGATGGAGCCGGCGTAGGGTGCAGGCGCGACCGCTCCGCCATAGACGCGTCTGCACTCGCCGCCTTTGGCGAGTTCGCGCAGGTCGCGGCGCACGGTGTCCTCCGACACGCCGAACTTTTCTGCAAGCGCGGCGGCGACCACCGTGCCGTGCACCTTCAATTCGTGCCGAATGATCTGATGCCGCTGGTCGGTTAACATCGAAGCTTTTGCCTGTTCATGCACGATCTTGCACGATTGGCTTGCCTGTGCAAGAACAGAAGCTGTACGCAGGGGACACACAATGGAAGCCATGGCGGCAGCCTTGCCGAGCAAGGGTTCGGCGGTGCGCGAGGTTTGGGCGTCGCCGCTTTATCGCGGCGCCACGATGGCGATGTTCCTGTCGGGGCTCGGCACCTCCGCCGCCGCGCCGCAGATCGTCCTCTATCTGGTCAAGGAACTTGGTGCCTCGTTGCCGGTCGCTGGGCTCTATTATCTGACCAGTCTCGTCGGGCCTATGGCCGGCTACCTCGTCGGCAGTTATTCCGATCGCACCGGCATCCGGCTGAACCTGTTTCGGCTCTGTGCGCTCGCCGGCTTTGTGGGCTGGGCCGGTGTCGCGCTGTCGACGGCGATCTGGATGCCGTTCGTCGTCAGCGCGATCGTTCTCGCCTTCTCGGGCGCCGCCGTGTCGCAGATCTTTGCCGCAGTGCATGACGAGCAGGTCGCGAGGCCCAGCCGGCCCAACGACGGCGTGGTGGCGATCATCCGGATGGCGCTCACCGCCGGCTGGATTGTCGGCCCGGTACTGGGCGCCTGGCTCGGCGCGACGCTCGGCCTCCGGGCAATGTTGTGGGTGACGGCGATCTGCTTTCTCGTGCAGATCCTGCCGCTCGGCACGCTGAACGGAACAGC
>CAZNAE010000166.1:0-3677 GCA_964570695.1 uncultured Devosia sp. | reverse complement strand
CCGTTTGTCGAGCTCTGCATCATGCCGTTCAGCGTGGTCCTCGGTCGCCGCATCGGGATCATCTGGTTGATGTGCGTTGCCGCCGCCCTTGGCGTGATTGCCAACGTCCTGTTCGCGACCTCCGGCAGCGTTTTCGGCATGTTCGCCGCCCAGATCCTGATGGGTGGGGTCTGGGGCGTCTTCATGGTGCTCGGCATCCTCGTCGCCCAGCGGCTTGTTCCCAACGCCGTTGCCACGGCATCGGCGATTTTCCTGAGCTCGTCCGCGCTGAGCAGCGCCCTGGGCGGCGTGGCCGGCGGCCTCGGCGTCGCAACGCTCGGCCTGCCGAGCGTCTTTTTCATCCCGGCCGGCTGCTCGCTGCTCGCGGTCCTCGGCCTGGCGCTGATGGCGAAGCGGTATCCCTTTCGGTAGAGGTAACATCAGCTTCGCGCGGGAAACGGACACCGGTGCGGTGTTAGTCCGTCGCGTCGGCGAGGCCCTGAAGTTCGCGCAGGGTTTCGGCGATCTTGCTTGCCCACACTGGCTTGCCCGATCGTAGCGGGCCGACGGCATCGCCAGGGACCTGATCGAGCGCCTTCAAGTGCGTCGCTGAACGACGGGCATCTTCGTGTCTGCCCAGAAGGGCCTGGCAGAAGGCGAGGGTCTCAAAACCGGGTCGCCAGTCCGGCCTGACTTTGACCATCTGCTGGGCTGCATCGAGACCGGCAGAGGCGTCTCCCGACAGCGCTCGAGCCAATGCCAACATGTTAAGCCAGGCGAAGTTCTGCGGATCGTGCGGGCTCAGCTCCAGCCCCCGTTCAAGGGCGCGAATCGCTGGGCCGGCGTCCCCCGAAAAGAGGAAAGCCATTCCGAGAACGAGATGACCCAGAGCGAAGCTTGCGCTCGCTTCGATCGCGCGCTCGGCTGCCCGCCTTGCCTGCTCAAGGTTGCCTGCATAGGCGCTGACCACGGCCAGTCCGTAGTGCGCGTAAGGGTTCTGTTCGTCGAGGCGGATCGCCGTCAGCGCGGCCGCAATGCCCTCTGCTGCGTCAGCCACACTATCTTCGGACCAAGCATAGGCGAGGATGCCCGCACTCACTCGGGCAAGCCAAATGTGAGCCTCGACGAAGGACGGATCCAGACGGCAGGCCTGTCGAAATAACGCCCTGGCCTCGAAATGCGTGTCGCGGCTGACCTGATGAAACAGCAGCGTGCCTTGGCGCACGAGGTCGCGGGCCGACCGGTCGCCGACCAGCCGCCCAGACTCTGAGCGAAGCAGCTCTGGTTCGATAGCACCCGCCACTCGGGCAGCGAGCTCATCCTGAAGGGCGAAGAGATCGGTGGTCTCGATGTCGTATTTCTCGGCCCACACATGTGTGCCTGTCGCCGAGGACACCAACTGAGCTGAAATCCGAACCCTCGATCCGGACTTACGGACGCTCCCGGACAGGACATAAGACGCGTCGGTTCCCTGGCGAGCGACGGCAAACCACCGAAAGCGCGAAAGCGCCGCAACAACGTCTTCGGTTATCCCGGCAGCAAGCGGAACGCCGTTCTGCTCCCCCGTCACGTCGACGAAAGGCTGAACCAGCACCGTTGGCCGAACCGACGGCGACTTGCTCGCGGGCCCCGATCGCTCGATCTCCCCCGCGAACCGGTATCCGACGCGTGGCACTGTCGCTATCCACTCGCCGCCTTGCGGATTTGATCCAAGCAACCGTCGCAGGCTGGCGACCTGCACGGAGAGATTGCTCTCTTCTATCGCGGTTTCGGGCCACGCGGCGTCGATAAGGTCCGCCTTTGAGACCTCCCGGTTCCCCGCACCCACCAAGACCCTCAATAGTGCGAATGCTCTCGTCCCCAAGATGACGGGCGAGCCATCTTGAAACAGAGTCTCTCGATCAACATCGAGCAAAAACGGCCCAAAACTATAGCGCTGACGCTCCATTCCCGCAGCATAGCCCGCTTCAGAAGATTTCGGAATTCTTCGGCGCGGGCTTCGATACCTCAAGGGGCAGGCGCTCCAGGCTGCGGTATCGCCGATGGAGGACCGAAGCTCATGCTTGAATCCCGCACAATCGTCCAAATGCTCCTAGACGAACAGGAAAGCGATCGCCGCGCAGCGCTTAACGGCGACGAGCGGGCGTGGGCGCGCGCCGATCGCGATGCCAGTCCGCTGCAGCACCTCTTCGATTTCATTGGCCGCCAACTCGCGACAATGAAGCACCGGGGCGTATCCAAAACGGTGGCCGTGCCGTGCGCGACCGTGATGCCGGCACCGCGCTCCGCATTCGGCGGGTCAGACCGCTCTAACTTCGGCAAGTCGCTTGATTGAGTATTCGTCGTCCCAGCAGACGGCGGCTTCCCAGGCGGCCGATGCTTGGGCGGCGATATCATGAGCCCTGGCTTCAAGACCGGCGGCGTTGTGGGGCAGAGAACCCAAATCGAGGTCGGGAACGTCGATGTGCGACTCGTCCCAGTCGATCAGCCCGACCCGATCTGCGGTCATGCGGATGTTGCGCGGATTGGGATCACCGTGGACCACGCAGGTCGGACGTCCGGCGAGCCGTGCCCACGCGGCTCGGCAGCGAACAACGGCCTCGGGCGGCATGGCGGTGAGGTCGATCCTCGTCCCGGTCTCGGCGCGGAGGAGATCGGTCGACGATCGCCAGCCTGGGCGCTGCGGCCAGCCCCGCGTGACCCGATGCAACTGGCGGAGCGCGTCAGCCACGCGACGCCAGTCGGCCTCCGTCTCGGGCGGTCCTCCCTCCACATAGGTCATCACCATCAGACCGTCCGCAAACAGCCGCCCGTCCGTCGTCGGGATCGGGACTGGCACGGTCAGACCTTGATGGTCGAGGTGTTGGAGGAGCTTGACCTCCCACTCGAGATCGGCGTCGTTCCTCTGACCGAGCCGACCGACCGCGAGGCGCCCGTGCACGCGGACGCTCCAGACGTCGTTGGCAACTCCGCCAGTAAGCCGTTCGATGGGCGCTGCGTCTTCACCCCATAGCCCTAATGCTTCCCATGCCACTGGCGATGTCCTCGACCAACCGATGAGGGCTTAAGCTAAATTGAACGCCAGGCCGGAACAACGCGGGTCATCCCCCGCCACTTCCAGACATTTGAGACGCGACGCGACGCCGCCGGATGGATGCGATCGAAAAATTTGCGGGACCGTGTCTCTCGCAAGCTGAAGACGCTGCAGTCGCCTCAGCGCTCCCCGGCTCTATTGCTGGTCGCATTGGACTAGTCGATATCCGGCCGGCCGCTCCTCAGCTTCTTGACGCCGCCGCGCTTGACCTTGCCGTCGAGCCGTCGGGTTTTGCTGGCGAGGGTGGGGCGGGTCTTGCGGCGCGGCTTAGGGGGCACGGCGGCTTCGGCGAGCAGCTCGGTGAGGCGCGTGATGGCGTCCTCGCGGTTGAGGCTCTGGGTACGGAAGCGGTCGGCGGTGATGACGATGACGCCCTCGGTGGTGAGGCGCGAGCCAGCGAGCCGCGCCGCGCGGGCTTTGACCGGTTCGCCGAGGGAGGGCGAGTTGCGGAGGTCGAAGCGCAGCTGCGCCGCCGTCGATACCTTGTTGACGTTCTGCCCGCCCGGCCCGGAGGCGCGGATATAGGTGATGGTGATTTCGGCTGGATTGAGCGCGATCGGCATGCCGCGACACTGCCGCGCCGCTGCCCGGCTGTCGATGGCTT
>CAZNAE010000165.1:0-6660 GCA_964570695.1 uncultured Devosia sp. | reverse complement strand
GCATGAACGCCCAGATGGCGCCCGACCTGCAGACGGTGTTCCTGCCGTCCTCACCTCACGTTCGCCACATCTCGGCCACGCTCGTGCGCCAGATCGCCGAGCTCGGCGGCGATATTTCCGCCTTCGTTCCCGCAAATGTTCTGAAAGCGCTCAAGTCAGCATGACCTCATTGTTCAAGCGCGCCGGAGCCGTTTTCGGCCTCCTGGCCATCATCGCCGCCTCCGTCTTCGGCGCGGCGATCACCATTCCCTCCGCCTCGGTCGGCGCCGAGGGCACCCCCCATCTGATCTTGACGCTGAAGGATGGCGACGTGGACATCCAGCTGATGCCCGACATCGCGCCCAAGCATGTCGAGCGGATCGTCACACTGACGCAGCAGGGGTTCTACAACGGCCTGACGTTCCACCGGGTGATCGACGGCTTCATGGCGCAGACCGGCGATCCGACCGGCACCGGCGCCGGCGGCTCGAACCTGCCAGATGTACAGGCGGAATTCTCGCAGACGCATTTCGGCCCGGGCATTGTCGGGGCGGCACGCTCGAGCGATCCCGACAGCTTCAACTCGCAGTTCTTCATCACCTTCGCCGATGCCGGCTTCCTCGACGGCCAATACACAGTGTTCGGCAAGGTCGTGGCGGGCATGGACCACGTCAACAACATCAAGAAGGGTGATCCGCAGTCCGGTGCGATGACCGACCCCGACAAGATCCTCTCCGCCAAGATCGTCTATCAATAAGGAGCCCCAGATGGCCGACATCAAAGACCCCGAAAACACGCTGCTGATCGAAACCACCAAGGGGCCGGTGGTGATCGCCATGCGGCCGGATTTGGCGCCGAACCACGTCGCGCACATCAAGAAGCTGGCGCGCGAGGGCTTCTACGACGGGATCGTATTTCACCGCGTGATCGACGGCTTCATGGCGCAGACGGGCGACCCGACCGGCACCGGCACCGGCTCGTCGAAGTACCCGAACCTCAAGCAGGAATTCAATGCCGAGCCGCACACTCGCGGCGTCACTTCGATGGCGCGGTCGCAGAATCCGGACAGCGCCAATTCGCAGTTCTTCATCGTCTTCGACGACGCCCGCTTCCTCGACAAGCAGTACACGGTCTGGGGCAAGGTGATCGAGGGCATGGACAATGTCGACAAGATCAAGCGCGGCGAGCCGGTGCGCGATCCCGACAAGATGCTGTCGGTCAAAGTCGCGGCCGACGTGAAGTAACGATTGGAGATGAAGCCGATGGCCATCCTATGGGTGCTGCTCGGCGTCATCTCGGGCGCCTGCATTGCCGTGCAGGCGCCGATCAACGCGCAGCTCGGGCGCGATCTCGGGCTGCCATTCGCTGCAGCGTTCGTGTCGTTCGCGGCGGGTGCGGTAGTGCTCGCTATCGTGACGTTTTCGGTTGCGGCCGCGACCCACACGACGATCGCCTGGAGCCAGCCGGCGTGGTGGCTGTTCATCGCGGGCGGCGCGCTCGGCACGGTGTATGTGACGTCGGCAGTCGTCCTGACGCCGCAGATAGGCGCCGCCGCCATGATGGGGTTGGCGGTGACCGGGCAATTGCTGGCCGGGCTCGCGGTCGACAAATTCGGCTTCCTCGGCGCGCCGGTGCACGAGCTTTCGCTTGGCCGCATCGCCGGCGCGGTGCTGCTGGTGGCTGGCGCCGTGATGATCCGACTGCTGTAGGATTTGCCGATGCTCCGAATACTGATCGTTCTCGCTGCGCTCGGCACGACCCCGGCTTTGGCCACCGAATGGGTGCATTGCAACGACGCGGGCGGGGCCGCGAGCTTCGACTATCTGGCGGGTGACGGGCTCGGCGTGCTGCAGGTTTCGGAGCTGACGGTCAGCGCCGGGGAGAAGGTCTGGGCCAGCGATCCCGCCAACGGTCCCGGCGATCCGGTCAAGGTCGGGCAGGCGTTCGAGGACGAGCACACGGTCTCGATCGACGCCATGGACAAGGATTTTGCCAAGATCGCCGAGCTCCGGCTGTTCAAGGCGAGCGAAGGCGAGAACGTCGTGCTCGCGGGCACACTGCGCATCGTCGGGCTGGGCGCCTGGGCCGTGAGTTGCGATCCCGCATGAGGCGGGGGTTCGAGCCATGAAGGTCGATCTCTTCGATTTCGAGCTGCCCGAGGATCGCATTGCGCTCCATCCGGCGGAGCCGCGCGACAGTGCGCGGATGCTGGTGGTGCGCCCGGGCGAGGTGCTGCTCGACCGGCATGTGACTGTCCTGCTGGAGCTATTGCAGCCGGGCGATGTGCTGGTGGTCAACGACACCAAGGTGCTGCCCGCGGAACTCAAGGGGACGCGGCTTCGCGGCGAGGCACGCGCCAGCGTCTCGTTCAACCTGCACAAGCGAGTCGATGCCAGGACGTGGCGGGCTTTTGCACGGCCGGCCAAGCGGCTGCATCTGCTCGACCGGCTGGAATTGGGCGACGATGGGTCGTTGCTCGCGACGGTGGCCGGCAAGGGCGAGACCGGCGAGGTGACGCTCGAATTCGACCTTGGTGGCGCCGAGCTGGACGAAGCGATCAAGGCGCACGGCGCCATGCCGCTGCCGCCTTATATCGAGGCCAAGCGGCATGTTGAGGATCGCGACCGGACCGACTATCAGACGGTCTATGCCGCCGTGGACGGCGCGGTTGCAGCGCCGACGGCGGGGCTGCATTTCACGCAAGGGTTGCTGCAAAAGCTCAGTGACATGGGCATCGGCATCGAGCGGGTGACGCTGCATGTGGGGGCAGGAACGTTCCTGCCGATGAAGGCCGACGACACCGACGACCATGTCATGCACGCCGAATGGGGCGAGCTGACCGAGGCGGTGGTGCACCGGCTGGAGGCGGCGAAGGCCAAGGGCGGGCGGATCGTTGCCGTCGGCACCACAAGCCTCAGGCTGCTGGAGACGGCGGCGCGGGCCACCGGGACGCTGCGGCCGTTCATCGGGGAAACCGACATCTTCATCACGCCGGGCTTCCGGTTCCGGGCGGTCGACGTACTGATGACCAATTTCCATCTGCCCAAATCGACGCTGTTCATGCTGGTCTCGGCGTTTGCCGGGCTGGCGACGATGCAGGCGGCCTATGCGCACGCCATCCGGTTCAAGTACCGGTTCTATTCGTATGGGGATTCGTCGCTGCTGTTCCGGCAAGAGCAGGACGACGAGGAGTAGCAGCAGCGAAGCCTCGGGAGGCCCTCTATCAACAATCGTTGGGTATTTGTCGCGCGGCGGGTCTAGTCTTTGTTGCCCGGAACTGTCCGGCAGGGAGGACTGTCGAAAATGGCCAAGTATATCAATCTGATCAATTGGACCGAAGACGGCATCCAGAACGTGAAGAACTCGCCGGCGCGCTGGGACGCGGCCAAGGAGCTGGCGCGCAAGCACGGCGCGACGATGGAGACGATCTACATGACGATGGGGACCTACGACCTCGTCGCCATCCTCGATGCCCCCAGCGACGAGGTCGCCGCCAAGGTCAATCTGCTGCTCGCCATGGGTGGGGCGATCCGCACCACCACGCTCAAGGCGTTCGCCGAAGACGACTACCGCAAGGTCATCGCCGGTCTCTGAGCCGAGGGTGACAGCGGTCGGTCATGCCGCTATAGGCCCCGCCATGATTGACTTCACCTTTACGCTCACGGCCACCGACGGCATGGCCCGCCGGGGCCGCATCGATACGTCGCGGGGCGAGATCGAGACGCCAGCGTTCATGCCGGTCGGGACCGTCGGCACCGTCAAGGCGATGTATCCCGAGCAGGTGCGAGAGACGGGCGCCGATATCCTCCTTGGCAACACCTACCATCTGATGCTGCGGCCGGGGGCCGAGCGGGTGGCGGCGCTGGGCGGCCTGCACAATTTCATGGACTGGCCGCGGCCGATCCTCACCGACAGCGGCGGCTTCCAGGTGATGTCGCTGGCAAAGCTCAGGAAGCTTACCGAGCACGGCGTGACGTTCCGCTCGCACATCGACGGCACCGCCTACGAGCTTACGCCGGAGCGTTCGATCGAGATCCAGACGCTGCTCGACAGCGACATCATCATGCAGCTCGACGAATGCATCGCGCTGCCGGCCGAGCGCAAGGAGATGGAGCGGGCAATGGAGCTCAGCCTGCGCTGGGCGCAACGCAGCAAGGATGCGTTTGGCACGCAGCCGCATCGGGCGCTGTTCGGCATCAACCAAGGTGGCGACGATCCGGAACTGCGTTCCAGATCGGCTGCCGGACTTAAGGCGATCGGCTTCTCGGGCTATGCCGTCGGCGGGCTGGCGGTGGGCGAGCCACAGGAGACGATGTTCCGCGTGCTGAGCGAAGTCGCGCCGGAGCTGCCGGCGGACAAGCCGCGTTATCTGATGGGGGTCGGCAAGCCCGACGACATCCTCGGCGCCATCGAGCGCGGCGTAGATATGTTCGACTGCGTGCACCCGACACGGGCCGGGCGGCACGGCCATGCCTATACGCGCTTCGGCGTCATCAACCTCAAGAACGCGCGGCACAAGGACGATCCGCGGCCGCTCGATGCCGAGTCGCCCAATCCCAATTGCCGGCGCTTCAGCCGCGCCTATCTGCACCATCTCGTGCGCACCGAGGAGATGCTCGGCGCGATGATCCTGAGCCAGATCAACCTCAGCTATTACCAGGAGCTGGTGCAGGGGGCGCGGGCGGCAATCGAGGCTGGCGCCTACGCCGATTATGCGGCACAAACGCGCGCCCGCTGGGCGCTTGGCGATCTTCCGACGAACTGAGAGGCACGATCATGGCATCGACCCGCAAGACCCTGCTCAATACGATGATGAAGCACCGGAAGCGCCTCGAGAACGAGCCGATGCGGGTGCAGTTCGCGCTCGACCCCAACCGCTTCAAGCGGTTCTCGGTGTCGGCAGGCGATATCCTCCTCGACTACTCGAAGAACCGTATCGACGAGAAGGTGATGGATACCCTGTTCGAGCTGGCGCGGGCGGTCGACGTCGAGGGGCGCCGCAAGGCGATGTGGGCGGGCAAGCACATCAACACCACCGAGGACCGCGCGGTGATGCACATGGCGCTGCGCTACCAGGGCGACAAGCCGGTGAAGGTCGACGGCAAGGATGTGATGCCAGAGATCCGCGAAGTGCTGGCGCATATGAAGCTGTTTTCCGGCCAGGTGCGCGACGGCGCGATCAAGGGAGCGACCGGCGAAAAGTTCACCGACATCATCAATATCGGCATCGGCGGCTCGGACCTCGGGCCGGCAATGGCGACGCTGGCGCTGGCGCCCTACACGCGGCCGGATCTGCGCGTGCATTTCGTCTCGAACGTCGACGGCGCACACCTCCACGATACGCTGCAGGGGCTCGACCCGAAGCGGACGATGTTCATCATTGCGTCCAAGACCTTCACCACCGACGAGACCATGACCAACGCGCATTCGGCGCGCGCCTGGATCGCCAACGCGCTTGGCGACAAGGCGGTGAACGACCATTTCGCGGCACTCTCGACCAATCTCAAGGCGTGCGATGCGTTCGGAATCCGCGCCGACCGGATCTTTGGGTTCTGGGACTGGGTGGGTGGCCGCTATTCGGTGTGGTCGGCGATCGGCCTGCCGGTGGCGCTCGCGGTCGGCTTCGACAATTTCCAGGCGTTCCTCAAGGGCGCCTACGAGATGGACCAGCACTTCCTCAAGACCAAGCTGGAAAAGAACCTGCCGGTCATCATGGGCCTAATCGGCGTCTGGTATCGCAATGCCTGGGGTTTTGCGACACACGCGGTACTGCCCTACGACCAGCGGCTCAGCCGCTTCCCGGCTTATCTGCAGCAGCAGGATATGGAGAGCAACGGCAAGTCGGTCGATCTCGAAGGCAAGCCGCTTGGCTATGACAGCGGGCCGGTGATCTGGGGCGAGCCGGGGACCAACGGGCAGCACGCGT
The DNA here is from genome assembly GCA_964570695.1 of uncultured Devosia sp. Lineage (GTDB taxonomy): Bacteria > Pseudomonadota > Alphaproteobacteria > Rhizobiales > Devosiaceae > Devosia_A. The sequence continues at coordinate 755 of CAZNAE010000165.1, read as the reverse complement.
TCTACCAGTTGATCCATCAGGGGACTTCGGTGATCCCGGCGGACTTCCTGATCGCCGCCCAGCCGCACGAGGCGATGCCGCCGCATCACGCGAAGCTGGTGGCGAACGTCCTGGCGCAGTCGGAAGCGTTGATGCTGGGCAAGAGCAAAGCGGAGGTCGTGGCCGAACTGACGGCCCAGGGGCTCGGCAAGGACCAGATCAAGGCGCTGACCCCGCACAAGATGTTCCCGGGCAACCGGCCAAGCAACACACTGATGTATCCCAAGCTGACGCCGGAGATGCTGGGTAGCCTCGTCGCGCTGTACGAGCACAAGGTGTTCGTGCAGGGCACGATTTGGAACGTCAATTCCTATGACCAGTGGGGGGTGGAACTGGGCAAGCAACTGGCAAAGGCCATCCTGCCCAAGGTCGAGGGGACGGCGCCGAACACCGGCAACGACGCCTCGACCAGGGGGCTGCTGGCGCATTACCACAGCCTCAAGGGCTGACGCGGCGCGGGCGGGACATGGACTCGTCTGCCATTGCGTTGGCCGGTGCGAGAGACCGGAAAAATCGCGCCGTTTCCCTTGCCGCCACGTCCGGTTGACGCGCGCCGCATCGAAAAGCCAAACGCCTGCCGCGCCTTAGGGTTGCGCCGGAATGCGGTTGACAGGGCAAGGTTCGCCGCTATGTTCCGCCGCACTCTGGCGGGTTCGCCCGAGGGCCGGTAGCTCAGGGGTAGAGCATTCGACTTTTAATCGAATGGTCGCGGGTTC
>CAZNAE010000164.1:0-6875 GCA_964570695.1 uncultured Devosia sp. | reverse complement strand
CCGCGCAGGCCCGTGCCAATGGGGCGACGGCGATAGTCACCGACCGCGCGCCGGCGTCCGATCCGGGTATCCCGGTCGTCGTCGTCGACGACGTGCGCGCGGTCTATGCCCGCGCCGCGGCGGTGCAGTTTGCGCCGCAGCCCGAGATCGTCGTCGGCGTCACCGGCACCAACGGCAAATCCTCGATCGTCTCGTTTGTGCGCCAGATTTGGGCTGCCAGCGGCTACAAGGCGGCGAGTGTCGGCACCGTCGGCATCGAGACGGCGGCGGGCCTCATCCCGGGCGAACTCACCACCCCCGACGCCCTGTCTTTGCATCGCGACCTCGGGCGGCTCAAGGCCGAAGGCATCGATCACGTCGCCATGGAGGCCTCGAGCCAGGGGCTCGACCAGCGCCGGGTCGATGGCGTGCACTTCAACGCTGTGGCCTTCACCAATCTCAGCCGCGATCACCTCGACTATCACGCCGACATGGCCGCTTATCGCGATGCGAAGGTGCGGCTCTTCACCGACCTCATCGTCGAAGGCGGCGCTGCGGTGGTCAACGTCGATGATGCGGAGTACGAGCCCTTCATGTTCGCGGCCCTGTCCCGCGGCGTCACCCTGCTGACGGTTGGCCAGGAAGGTGCATGGTTCGAAATCAATTCCATCGTCAACGAGGGCTATGGCCAGCGCGTTATGGGACGTCTCGTCGGCGAGCCGGTGAGTTTTACGCTGCCGCTGACCGGCGCCTTCCAGGCCTCCAACGCGCTTGTGGCGTTGGCGCTTGCGATGTCCACCGGCGCACCAGCGGACAAGGCGCTGGCGGCGCTTGAGCATCTGAGAGGCGCCCGCGGCCGCCTCGAACTCGTCGGCGAGCACAATGGCGCGGCGATCTTCATCGACTATTCGCACAAGCCCGTGGCCCTTGAAACGGCTCTCGCCGCACTTCGCCCTTACGCCAGGAACGATCTCCACGTCGTGTTCGGCGCCGGCGGCGACCGCGACAAGGGTAAGCGCCCGATCATGGGCGAGGTTGCTGGACGCATGGCCGACAAGGTGATCGTCACCGACGACAATCCGCGTACCGAGCATGCCGCGACGATCCGCCGTGAGATCATCGCTGCGGTTCCCACCGCGCGGGAAATCGGCGACCGGCGCGAGGCGATCGAAACGGCCATCAGCTCGCTCCAGCCGGGCGACGTGCTGCTGATTGCCGGCAAGGGCCACGAGGACTATCAGATCGTCGGCACCACCAAGCACCACTTCTCCGACCATGAAGTGGTCGCGGAGACGTTGAAAGGCCGCTGATGCAATCGCTGTGGACCGTCGGTGAAGCCGTTGCCGCAACTGGCGGACGGCCGGAAAAACTGTCGGACGGTCCGCTGCATTCGGTCTCCATCGACTCGCGCGAAATCGAGCTCGATGCGCTGTTCGTTGCCATCAAGGGCGACAAGCTCGACGGCCACGACTACGTCGAGGCCGCCCTTAAAGCCGGTGCGGCCGCGGCGATCGTCTCCGAGGCCTGGTTTGCTGCGCATGGTGGCGACCGACTTATCGTGGTTCCCGATCCGCTCGAAGCACTGCGCGGCCTTGCTCGGGCCGCTCGCGCCCGCAGCCGTGCCACCTTCGTTGCCGTGACCGGCAGCGCCGGCAAGACCACCACCAAGGAAGCCATCCGCACCGTGCTCGCCGTCGCCGGGCCGACGCACTACTCGATCAAGAGCTTCAACAATCACTGGGGCGTACCGCTGATGCTGGCGCGAATGCCGCGCGAGGCGGCGTTCGGCGTGTTCGAGATCGGCATGAACCATGCCGGCGAGATCACGCCACTGACCAGGCTGGTCCGCCCCCACATTGCGGTGATCACCACCGTCGCCGCCGCGCATCTCGAGTTTTTCAACTCGATCACCGAGATCGCCGAGGCCAAGGCGGAGATCTTTCTCGGCATGGAGGAGGGCGGCACTGCCGTCCTCAACGCCGACCACGACTACCTCCACGTGCTGTTCGCCAAGGCGCGCGAAGCAGGCGTGCGCAATATCGTTACCTACGGCTATGACGAGGAAGCCGACTGGCATATCGAGCCGCCGGAGCAGGCTGGTGCTCGAACCTTCGCCAAAGTCACCCATGACGGCAAGCGCTACGACCTCAATCTGCAACTGCGCGGCGCCCACATGGTCGCCAACGCCACGGCAGCGATGGTCGTTGGTCGCATGGTGGGGGTCGAGCCCTATGTCGTCCTGAAAGTGCTGACCGATCTCGGTGCGCCGGAGGGCCGCGGCGAGATGACCCGGCTCGGCCCGCCCGAGAAGCCGCTGCTGCTGATCGACGAGAGCTACAACGCCAACGTCGCCTCGATGAACGCTGCCATGGAGGTGTTCAGCACCGTCACCGCGCCAGGCGGCTATAAGGTGCTCGTCCTCGGCGACATGTTGGAACTCGGGCCGCAGGGCATCGAGCTCCACAAATCGCTGAAGAGTGCGGTCTTACATACTGGGGCAACTAAGGTTTTCCTGATCGGCAGCACCATTGAGGCGCTCGCCAGTGAGCTGGGCGAAAGCCGCGTCACGGCCCATTCGCGCTATATCGATCCCGTGGTCGAAACGATCCTCGCGGCGCTTGCCTATGGCGACGCTGTTATGGTCAAAGGGTCCAAAGGCGTTCGCCTCGCGCTGCTTGTCGACACGATCAAGAAGCGCTTCGCGTCCAAGGCCTAGGGACGGAGACCGCGCGCGAATGCTGTATTACCTCGGCCAGTTGGGCGAGAGCCTCACAGCGTTCAACGTCTTCCGCTACATCACCTTCCGCACCGCCGGCGCCGTCGTCACGGCACTGTTCTTCGTCTTCCTGTTCGGGCCGGGCATCATTGCCGGCCTCCGCATCCGGCAGGGCAAGGGCCAGCCCATCCGCGAGGACGGGCCGCAGAGCCATCTGATCACCAAAAAGGGCACGCCCACCATGGGTGGGCTGATGATCCTTGCCGGCGCAGTGATCTCGATCCTGCTGTGGTCCAACCTCAGCAATGTCTACGTCTGGGCCGTGCTGTTCGTGACCTGCAGCTTTGGCGCCATCGGCTTTTACGACGATTATCTCAAGGTAAAGAGGGAGTCGCACAGGGGCTTCTCGGGCTGGCAGCGGCTGGCGATCGAAGCGCTGATCGCGCTGATCGCGGCCTACATCATTGCCTCGGTCACCGACCCCAAGATCGCCACGCAGCTGATGTTCCCCTTCATCAAGGGCCACGGGCTGCCGCTGTACTATTTCTTCTACATCTTTGCCGGCTTTATCATTGTGGGCGCGGGCAATTCCGTGAACTTCACCGACGGCCTCGACGGGCTGGCGATCGTTCCGGTGATGGTAGCGGCAGCGTGCTTCGGGCTGATTGCGTACCTGGTCGGCTCGTTCACCTTCTCCGAGTACCTGTTCATCAACAACGTGCCGGGCACGGCGGAGCTCTCGGTGGTCTGCGGCGCGCTGATCGGCGCGGGGCTCGGGTTCCTGTGGTTCAATGCGCCGCCGGCGCAGATCTTCATGGGCGACACGGGCTCCTTGGCGCTGGGCGGCGCGCTCGGCACCATCGCGGTCGCCACCAAGCATGAAATCGTCCTCGCCATCGTTGGAGGCCTGTTCGTGCTCGAGACTGTCTCGGTGATCGTCCAGGTGGTCTCGTTCAAACTCACCGGCAAGCGCGTCTTCAAGATGGCCCCGATCCACCATCACTTCGAGATGTTGGGATGGACCGAAAGCCAGGTGGTGATCCGGTTCTGGATCATCTCGTTCGTCTTGGCGCTGATCGGACTGAGCGAGCTCAAGCTGCGCTGACTCGCACAATGCGATTCACGCTCACACCTTGCTAACCACCCGACGCTAGACTGTGTGCCAGTTCAGTCGCGTCAGGGAGCCGCCGGGCAGGGCGGCGCAATAGATGTTTGCACGGGATCGCAAGACTCCCATCGCCGAGTGGTGGTGGACGATCGACAAGCAATTGCTGGCGGCGCTGATCCTGCTGATGGCGGTCGGCATGGTGCTGAGCTTCGCGGCGAGCCCGCCCGTGGCCGAGCGCCTCGGCCTCAGCCCATGGCATTTCATCATCCGTCACGCGATGTTCGACCTGCTGGCGCTGCCGGTGCTGATCGGCACCTCGTTCATGAGCCACCGGCAGGCGCGCTTCTCGGCACTCGCGGTGCTGCTGGTCAGCATTGTTCTCCTTTGGCTAACGCTGAAGCTCGGCGTCGAGGTCAAGGGCGCCAAGCGCTGGGTCAGCTTTGCCGGCAACACCATCCAGCCGTCCGAATTCGTGAAGCCGGCCTACGCCGTCGTCGCGGCCTGGCTGTTTTCCGAGAGCATGCAGCAGAAGGGCATGCCGGCGCGCATCATCGCGACGGTGCTGATGCTGTCGATCGTCTGCGGCCTATTGCTGCAGCCCGACATCGGGCAGACCGCGCTGATGCTCTCGACCTGGGCGGTGCTGCTGTTCCTCTCGGGTCTCTCATGGTTCCTGATCGTCGGGCTGTTTGGCCTCGGCGTCGGCGGCCTGTTCGGCGCCTACTACGTGTTCCCGCATTTTGCCAAGCGCATCGATGCCTTCATCAACCCCGAGGGCGGCGGCAACACCTACCAGGTGGACAAGGCGTTGAACTCGCTGCTCGAGGGCGGCTGGTTCGGCCGCGGTCCGGGTGAATCGATGGCGAAGAAAGTCATCCCCGACGCGCATGCCGACTATGTGTTCTCGGCCGCCGCCGGCGAATTCGGAATCCTGTTCTGCCTCTGCCTCGTCGCGCTGATCGTCTTCATCGTGCTCCGCGCGCTGTCGGGCGCGCAGCAGCAATCGACGCTTTACGCGCGGCTTGCGGTGTCGACGCTGGCGATCCAGTTCGGCCTGCAGTGTGCTATCAATCTCGCGGTGAACCTCAACCTCATTCCACCCAAGGGCATGACGCTGCCATTCGTCAGCTATGGCGGCACCTCGACCATCGCCATCGCTTTCGGCATGGGGCTGATGCTGGCGCTGACGCGCAAGCGGCCGGAAGAGCGCATGGCGACCGGTCTGCCGCCCTACCGCTCGAGCGCGGCAGTCGTCCCGGCCGAATGAGCATTTTCGTTCTGATGGCGGGCGGTACGGGAGGGCACCTCTTTCCGGCCATGGCGCTGGCGCAGGAGTTGCGCCGGCGCGGACATGAGATTCACCTCATGACCGACCATCGCGCTGCCAATTACGGCGACAGCTTCCCGGCCCGCGAAACTCACATGGTGCCGTCGGCGACGCCGTCCGTCCGCAATCCGATCAAGTTCGCGTCGGCCGCCTTTACCTTGCTGTGGGGCACCGTTGTCGCCTGGACCAAGCTTCGCCATATCGATGCTGCGGCCGCGATCGGCTTCGGCGGCTATCCGGTGTTCCCTTCGTTTCTCGCGGCGCGATTGCGTGGCGTCCCGGGCATCCTCCACGAGCAGAACGCCGTAATGGGACGCGCCAATCGGGCGCTGGCCCGCTACGCCACTCGTATCGCCTTGAGCTTCGCCAAGACCCAGTACGCCGACGCTTTCGTTCGCAAGTCGGTACTGACCGGGAACCCGGTGCGCGATCGCGTGCTCGCGGTCGCCGCGACCCCTTACCCTGAGCTGACCGGTGAGGGCGCGCTGCGCCTCGTGATCACCGGCGGCAGCCAGGGCGCGCGGGTGTTCGCCGATCTGGTGCCGCCCGCCATTGCAGCGTTGCCCGAAGCAATCCGCCATCGGCTGCGCATCGCCCAGCAATGCCGGCCGGAGGATCTTGATCGCGTCGCCGACGCGTACCGGCAGGCGAAGGTGAATGTCGAGCTGCAGGCCTTCTTCACCGACCTGCCCGAGCGCATCGCCAACTCGCATCTGGTGATCGCCCGCGCCGGAGCATCGACGATCGCCGAGCTGACCGTGCTGGGGCGGCCGGCCATCCTTGTGCCGCTTCCCGGCGCGCTCGACGCCGACCAGAAGAACAACGCGCTGCTGATGGCCGACGCCGAAGCGGGCTGGATTGTGGAGCAGGCCACCATTTCGCCGCTTTCGCTCGCCACTCGCTTGGCCTCACTTTTCGGTGATCCGGCGGTCTTGCAGAGGGCAGCCGCGGCCGCCAAATCGCTCGGGCAACCCCGGGCCGTCGAACAGCTCGCCGACCTCGCCGAGGGGCTGAGCAGGGGGAAGACCACATGAAGATGCCGCGCAACATCGGCCCCGTGCATTTCGTCGGTATCGGCGGCATCGGCATGAGCGGCATCGCCGAGATCCTGCACAACCAGGGCTACAAGGTGCGCGGCTCCGACAGCGCCGAGAACGCCAACGTGCAGCGCCTGCGCGGCATGGGCATCGAGGTTGCTATCGGCCAGAGCGCCGAGAATTTGAAGGACGCCGCGGTCGTCGTCATCTCGTCGGCGATCAAGAAGGGCAATCCCGAACTGGCGGCAGCGCGCTCGCGCGGCCTGCCGGTGGTGCGGCGGGCCGAGATGCTGGCCGAAATCATGCGGTTCAAGAACGCCGTTGCAATCGCCGGCACGCACGGCAAGACCACAACCACGACGCTGGTCGCGACATTGCTCGACGCCGCAAACTACGATCCGACGGTGATCAATGGCGGCATCATCAACGCCTACGGTACCAATGCGCGGCTCGGCGACGGCGAATGGATGGTGGTCGAGGCCGACGAGAGCGACGGCAGCTTCGTCAAGCTGCCGGCCGATGTCGCCATCGTCACTAATATCGACCCCGAGCATCTCGACCACTATCACGACTTCGAACACGTCAAGCAGGCCTTCCTCAACTTCATCGAGAACGTGCCGTTCTACGGCTTTGCGGTGATGTGCACCGATCATCCGGTGGTGCAGGAGATGGTCGGGCTGGTGCGCGACCGCCGCGTCATCACCTACG
>CAZNAE010000163.1:2309-6972 GCA_964570695.1 uncultured Devosia sp. | reverse complement strand
TCGACTATCTGGGCAATCTTGGGGAGGGCGTGATCCCTGCGGTCGACTATCTCCTGGCGCACGAGACCTTTGCCGAGATGGATGGCAGCAAGACGCTGCGGCTGATGCGGGAAAATCTCGCCGCCGACGCAGCTCGCGTGCCGGAGTGGCAGGCGTGGACCTGGCGTGGAGCGCGGCTGCGCGATTATCTCCGCGATCATCCATATGCACCGGATGGCGTTGATACTAGAAATTAGCGCATGCCCAAAGTTTTGATCGCCGACGACGAGCCCAATATCCGCGAGGTGATTGCGTTTGCGCTGGAACGCGCGGGCTTTGCGACGGCGAGTGCCCGCAACGGTGTCGAGGCGCTGCAGCAGATCCGGCGTGGGCCGGTCGATCTCGTCATCCTCGATATCGGCATGCCCGAGATGGACGGGCTTGAAGTCTGCCGGCAGCTGCGGAAGACGTCCGAAGTGCCGATCCTGTTTCTCAGCGCGCGCGATGAGGAGATCGACCGCGTGCTCGGACTCGAGATCGGTGGCGACGACTACGTCACCAAGCCCTTTTCGGCGCGCGAGCTGGTGGCGCGGGTTAATGTGATCTTGAAGCGCGCCAAGGGCGGCACAAAGGCGGCGCCGGCGCTGAGCCATGGCCGGGTGCGGCTCGACGCGGCGCGGCACGGCGTGTGGTTCGACGAAACTGCCGTCGCGCTGACGGCGCTGGAGTTCGAAATCCTGTCGGCGCTCCTGGCGCGGCCCGAGGTGGTGTTCTCGCGCGAGCAGATCATGCATGCGGCCTATGGTGTTGGCACCTACGTGAGCGACCGCACCATCGACAGCCACGTGCGCAACCTCCGCGCAAAATTCGCCGAGGCCGGCTGTCCAAGCGTCGTCGAGACGGTGCACGGCGTCGGCTTCCGGCTCGGGGCCGTCGTCTGATGGCAGCGCCGCGCGTCCCGCAGAAATGGCGGCCGACGCTGACGATGATCGTCTTTGCCGTGCTGCTGACGGTGCTGCTGCTGCCGGCGGCGATCGTGCTGTGGTTCCGGGCGCTCGACCATGCGACGAGCGAGATGGGCACGACCGAGATCGGCGCGCTCGGCGTGGCGCTGGTGATCACCGTCGTGATCGCGGTGGTGTTCTCGCGGACCATTACCGGGCCGATCAACGCGCTGATCCGGCGCACTGAAGAGATCGGACGGGGCGGTCGCGCCGCGATCGTTGCGCCGGAGCAGCAGGGGACGCGCGAGATCGCGACGCTGAGCCAGAGTTTTCTCGACCTCGCCGAGCGGCTGGTCGACCGTACCGAATATGTCTCGTCGTTCGCCGCGCATGTGAGCCACGAGCTCAAATCGCCGGTGACGGCGATCCGTGGGTCGGCCGAGTTGCTGCGCGATGCGGAGATGACCGCCGAGGAGCGGCGGAAGTTCCTCGCCCACATCATCGCGGACAGCGACCGGCTAACGGCGCTGCTCGAGCGGCTGCGCGAACTGGCGCGAGCAGACCTCGACGTGGTGTCTGGCACGACGACGCTGGCGGATGCGGTGCCGGCCGGCGAGGCGGTGGCGCTGAGCGGCGAGACCGGTGCGCCGATGGCGCTCGGCATCGAGGCTGCGAAGGCGGTGTTCGGGCAATTGCTGCGCAACGCCATCGAGCACGGTGCCACGACGGTCAGCATCGACGCGGCGCGCGATGACGGTATGCTGCGCGTCCGCGTCGTTGATAATGGCAGCGGCGTCTCGCCCGGCAATCGCGACCGCATCTTCGAGCCGTTCTTCACCACGCGGCGCGAGGCGGGCGGCACGGGCATGGGCCTGCAGATCGTGCGTTCGATGCTGGCGGCGCATGGCGGGACCATCGAGCTCTCCCCGTCCGAGGTTGGAGCGGCGTTCGAAATCCGCGTGCCGCTAGCGGGATGAAACAACGCGCCGAGCGGTCGTTTCATCCGTAAAGTCCGAAGAAAATCGCCGCAGTTTAGAGCCGTTCCAGCCTTGGTCGTTTTAAGTTGACACCGGAGGTCCACTTTCTTATTCCGCCGGCATCCGAATGGCTTTGCGAGGTTTCCGATGCGCTTCCGTCTCCCCCTCCTGGCCGGGCTGCTGCTTGCCAGTCTTGCCGGGCCGGCGTTCGCCGATGACGGCATCGTCGTCTACAACGCGCAGCACGAAGAGCTGACGCAGGAATGGGCCGACGGCTTCACCAAGGAGACCGGCATCAAGGTGACGCTGCGCAATGGCAGCGACACTGAACTCGGCAACCAGATCCTGCAGGAAGGCGCGGCCTCTCCGGCCGACGTGTTCCTGACCGAAAATTCACCCGCGATGGTGTTGGTCGACGGCGCCGGGCTGTTCGAGCCGCTCGGCAAGGACATCACCGACCTGGTGGCCGAGGGCTATCGCCCGGTCAGCGGCAACTGGACCGGCATTGCCGCCCGCTCGACGGTGTTCGCCTACAATCCGGACAAGATCAGCGAAGACAAGCTGCCGAAGTCGATCATGGACCTCGCTGATCCGAGTTGGCAGGGCCGCTGGGCGGCTTCGCCCTCGGGCGCCGATTTCCAGGCGATCATCGCCGCCATGCTTGAGCTCAAGGGTGAGGCCGCGACCTCCGCCTGGCTCAAGGCGGAGAAGGCCAATTCGATCGCCTATCGCGGCAACACGGCCGCGATGAAGGGCGTCGACAATGGCGAGGTCGATGGCGCTATCATCTACCATTACTACTACTTCGGCGATAAGGCGAAGACCGGCGAGAACAGCAGCCATGTGCAGCTCCACTTCTTCAAGGGGCAGGACCCCGGCGCCTTCGTCTCGGTGTCGGGCGGCGGCGTGTTGAAAACCAGCCAGCACAAGGCCGACGCGCTGGCCTTCCTCAAGTGGATCGTTGGGCCGGGCGGGCAGAAGGTGCTGCGCGACGGCACCTCCTACGAATACGCCATCGGCAATGGCGCCGAGTCCAATCCGGCGCTGCCGCCGCTGGCGTCGCTTGAGGCGCCGAAGGTCGATCCGGCGCTGCTGAACAGCCAGAAGGTCACCGAACTGATGACCGACGCCGGGCTGCTCTGATTGTCTCACCCCGCCGGAGTGGCTTCCGGCGGGGCTTTCATGATGCTAAGCGGTCGCCGTGAGCGGCCGAGGACGTAAGTGTTGAGTGCTGAGATCGCAGCGCCGAGGCCTTTGCCCGCGCCGGCCGCGCGGCTGCGCCGCCTGCCGCAGAACGCCCCCGTGCTGGCTGCTGCCACAATCATTGCGCTCCTCAGCCTGATCCCGCTGGGGTTCATCCTCGTTGTCGCCATCTCGGCCGGCTGGGACCAGGTGGTGAAGCTGGTGATCCGGCCGCGCGTCGGCGAACTGCTGCTCAATACCGTCTGGCTCGAAGCTATAACGCTGCCGATCACAATTGTGCTTGCCGTGGCACTAGCCTGGCTGACTGAGCGCACCGCCTTGCCGGGCGCCCGATGGTGGGCGGCGTTGATGGTTGCACCGCTGGCGATCCCGGCCTTCGTTCAGAGCTATGCGTGGAACAGCGTTCTGCCGCAGCTGCATGGCCTATGGGGCGCGGTGGTGATCGCGGTGATCTCGTATCTGCCCTTCGTCTATCTCCCGGTGGCGGCTCAGCTCAAGCGACTCGATCCGGCGCTGGAGGATGGTGCAGCGTCGCTCGGCAAGGGACCGGCGGAGATCTTCTGGCGCGTCGTGCTGCCGCAATTGCGGCTGCCGATCTGCGCCGGCGCGCTGTTGGTCGGGCTGCACCTGCTCGGTGAATACGGCCTCTTCGTGCTGATGCGCTTCGACACCTTTGCGACGGCGATCGTCGACCAGTTCCAGTCGGTCTACAACGGTCCGGCCGCCAATCTGCTGGGCGGCGTGCTGGTGCTCTGCTGCGTGGTGTTGTTCGGCATCGAGGCGGTCGCGCGCGGTGACCGGCGCTATGCGCGGCTTGGCACCGGTGCGGCGCGCATGCCGGTTCAGCATGAGCTCGGCGCCTGGATGATCGCGGCGCTGGCGCTGCTGGCAATCACTGCGACGCTCTCGCTGGGGGTGACGCTGGCAACGCTGCTGCGCTGGCTCTGGATCGGTGGCGCGTCGATCTGGGCGCTCGGCGACATCGGCGCAGCGCTGGCGCAGACGGTCGGGCTCAGCATTGGCGGCGCGATCATCACGACCGTGCTGGCGATGCCGATGGCGTGGCTCAGCGTGCGCGGCAGCAGCCGGTTCCAGCGCGGGCTCGAGGCGGCGCACCTTTACGCCGGCGCGCTGCCGGGGATCATCATCGCGCTGGCGCTGGTGTCGATCACCGTGCGGGTCATGCTGCCGCTTTACCAGACCGCGGCGACGCTGGTGTTCGCCTATGCGCTAATGTTCCTGCCGCGCGCGCTGACGGGCCTGCGTTCGAGTATGGCGCAGGCGCCGGTGGAGCTCGAGCGCGCCGCGATGAGCCTTGGACGACCGCCGCTGGTCGCGGTGTGGCGCACGACGATGCGGCTCGCGGCGCCGGGGATCGCGGCGAGCGTCGCGCTGGTGGCGCTCGGCATCAGCAATGAGCTCACCGGCACGCTGCTGCTGGCGCCCAACGGTACCCGAACGCTGGCGACGAAATTCTGGGCGCTGACCAGCGAGCTCGACTATGCCGCCGCGTCGCCCTACGCGCTGCTGCTGATCCTGCTGTCGCTGCCACTGGTGGTG
>CAZNAE010000163.1:0-2209 GCA_964570695.1 uncultured Devosia sp. | reverse complement strand
GCGATCCGCAAACGTATGCCGCACGAACTGAGCGGCGGCCAGCAGCAGCGCGTGGCGCTTGCCCGTGCCATGGCCCGGCATCCAAAACTGATGCTGCTCGACGAGCCGTTCTCGGCACTCGATGCGGGGCTGCGCTCCAACATGCGCGAGATGGTGAAGCGGCGGCTGACGGAGGAGGGCGTCACCGGCATCCTCGTGACGCACGACCAGCAGGAGGCGCTGTCCTTCGCCGACCAGCTTGCCGTGCTGGAGGAGGGGCGGGTGGTGCAGGCCGGCTCGCCGCGCGAACTTTATCTCCAGCCGCGCACCGAGATGCTGGCAAAATTCCTGGGCGATGCGCTGTTGATCGACGGCCGGGTGCAGGGCGGCGAGACGGACACGCCGCTCGGCCGCATCCGCGTCGGCCGCGCCACCTCGGACGGCCCGGCCCGCGTCATGCTGCGGCCCGAGCAGGTGCGGCTAGTGCCCTGGAGCGAGGGCACGCCGACAGCAGAGATAGTCTCGGCCTCATTCGAGGGCCCGATTACCATGGTGCGTTTCCGCGCGGGCGGTGCGACCTTCACGCTGAAAGTGCCGAGCGCCGACGCGCCGGTGCAGGGCCGGGCGTCGATCGTGCTGATCGGCACGGGGCATGTGATCCCGGCTGCGGGCTAGGCCACGTACCGCCGCCTCAAATGGTCCTCGAAATACTGGCCATTGAGCTTTTCGCCCGCCGCCTTCATCAGCAGCTCGGGCGTCGAGTAGCGTGATGCCTGCGACCAGATCTTATTGCGCCGCCAGTCGTTGATGGCGACGAAGCGGCCGTGGCGCACATCGTCGCGAGCCGTTGGGATGTCTTTCTCCAGCGAAGCCCAAAGCTGTGCCGCAATCATGGCGCCGAGCGTGTAGCTCGGGAAATAGCCGAAGGCGCCACCGGGCCAATGGACGTCCTGCATCGGGCCGTCCTTGTAGCTATCGCGGGTGCTGAGACCCAGATACTCGGTCATCCGGGCATGCCATTCCTCCGGCACATCCTTCGGCTTGATCTTGCCTTCGATGAGGCCCTTCTCGATCTCGTAGCGGAGGATGACGTGGAGCGGGTAGGTCGCCTCGTCGGCGTCGACACGGATCAGCCCGGTCTTCACGCGGTGCACATGCAGCAGCAGGTCTTCGATATCCCAGCCGCGGATCGAATCCTCGCCGAGATGGGTGCGGACCAGCGGCATCGCCCATTCCCAGAACTCGGAACTGCGGCCGATCTGCTTTTCGACGAACAGGCTCTGGCTTTCGTGGATCGACATGCCGCGCGCCTTGCCGACGGCGAAATGCGACCACTCCTTAGGCAGGCCCTGCTCGTAGAGCCCGTGGCCGGTCTCGTGGATGATGCCCATCAGCGAGGAGAGGAATTCGGCGGTGTCGTAGCGCGTCGTCATGCGCACGTCCGACGGCACGCCGCCGCAGAACGGATGGTGCGATACGTCGAGCCTTCCGTGCTCGAAATCGAAGCCAAGCGCCTCCATCACGGCGAGGCCGAGCGCCTTCTGCTTGTCGATCGGGAAGGGCGCGTTGAGCGGTTTCAGCGGCCGCTTCGCGCGCTTCTCGTCCTGGCGAGCGAGGGCGGCCGGAATGAAGTCCTTGAGGAAGGTCTTCAGCCGCGCGAACACCGGGCCGATATCCGCCGTGCGGTTGCCTGGATCGAACTGCTCCATCATCGCGTCATACGGATCGAGGCCCAGGGCCTTGGCGCGTAGCTCGGCTTCCTCGCGGGCGATGGCGACGACGCCCTCGAAGGCGGGGAGGAACCCCGCCCAGTCGTTCTTCGCCCGCAGCTCGCGCCAGAGCTGCTCCGAGCGCATCCGCGCCACCACCTGGCGACGCACGAAGTCGGCAGAGAGGCAGGTCATGTTGGTATAGACGCGCGCCTGCTCGCGGATCGCCGCCTGCTGCATCTCGTCGAGCGGCTCCTCGGACGCTGCGGCGAGCCAGTCGCCAACCTCCGGCGCCGTGGCGATCTCGTGGTACATGCCGGCGAGCGCTGCCATGGACTCGGCGCGCTTCTCGCCGCCGCCATGCGGCATCATCACTGCCTCGTCGACCCCGAGCATCGCCTGCGCATGCTCCAGCGCCTCGAGCTTGCGGCCGAGCTCGGCGAGTTTTTCGAAGGCGGAATTGGGAGCGGGCATAGCGGATCCTCGGTCGGTAGACGCGACCTTCTAGCGGGCACAGCGGG
>CAZNAE010000162.1:3643-6992 GCA_964570695.1 uncultured Devosia sp. | reverse complement strand
ATGATGGGGTTATTCGAACGCCTGACGATTGGTGCTTTCGAGGTCTGGTTGGCCGGAATCGCCCTGCATTTGGCGCTCCCGCCGGGCTGGCTTGTCGCAGATCGCAGCGGCGCTTAGAGTCCTGCCAGCTGACCTTCAGCTCCAGCGTCCTGGCCCAGACTATGAACTCGCCATCACTGCTTCGCCGATCGTGGTCGCCCTATGCGATCGCGGTCGTCTTGGTTTTGGGGACGTTCGCTCTGCGCCTTGTTATTCGGGATACCCTGGCCGAGTCCGCTGTTGGGCTGTTGTTCACTCCCACTATCCTGGCCGCTGCGATCCTCGGTGGCCTCTTGCCCGGCCTTTTCGCGACGCTGATCGCAACGCCGGGGGTCTACTACTTCATATGGCAGCGCGGTGACCCAGTTGGTTCTTCCGTCTTGAACATCCTGTTATTCATTCTGGTTGGCGCCGTCATCGCCTGGCTCGGCGGCTTGCTGCACCGCGGACGAACCGAATGGGCGGAGACGCGCGCCGTCCTGCAACGCCGGGAGGCGCACCTGCAGTCGGTACTGGATACGGTTCCGGACGCGACGATCGTCATTGAGGTTGATGGGACGATGACGTCGTTCAACCGCGCCGCAGTCCGGCAGTTCGGCTACGAGCCAGAGGAGGTTGTTGGCCGCAACGTCAGCATGTTGATGCCGGCACCCTACCACGAGCAGCATAATGGCTATTTGCACCGCTACATCACGACCGGCGAGAGACGCATTATCGGCGTCGACCGGGTTGTCGTCGGCCGACGCAAGGACGGATCGACGTTCCCGATGAAGCTCGCTGTCGGCGAGACGCGGACCGACGGCAAAGTCTACTTTACCGGTTTCATACGAGATCTGACTGAGCGCGAAGAAAGTGCCGCCCGCCTAGAGGAAGCCCAGGCTGAGCTGGCTAGGTTGTCACGCCTCAACGAACTCGGCGAAATGGCCTCGACACTAGCGCACGAGCTCAACCAGCCGCTTTCCTCGATCGCCAACTACGTGCAGGGTTGCATCAGGCTGCTAGCGCAACTGCCCGACAAGCAGGCCGACATGATCCGCGGGGCGCTGCAGGAAACCGCCAAGCAGGCGTTGCGTGCCGGCGAGATTATTCGTCATCTCCGCGAATTCGTGACTCGTGGCGCGACCGACAAGGCCCCCGAGGACATCAAGCAACTGGTGGAGGAAGCGGGAGCGCTCGCGCTTGTCGGATCGCGTGAGCGCGGCATCCGATCGGAGTTCCATTTCAGCCCAGATCCGGGTTTAGTATTTGCCGACCGGGTGCAAGTTCAGCAGGTGTTGACCAATCTCATGCGCAACGCCATCGAGGCCATGAGGGAAGGCCCCCGGCGCGAACTGGATGTGCGAACCGGGCGAACCGATGGCAACATGATGACCGTCGAGGTCGCCGACACCGGTCCGGGCATCTCCGAGGACATCGCGAGCCAGCTATTTCAGCCATTCGTCACCACCAAGGCCAACGGCATGGGCATCGGCCTCTCGATCTCGCGCCGCATCATCAAGTCGCATGGCGGGGACCTGAGCTACCGCCGTAACGAGGCGGGTGGCGCAACTTTCAGCTTTACGCTGCCGATCGTGGAGGAGGCGGGCCATGAGTAGCGCGGACGTGGTCGTCCATATTGTCGATGACGAAGAGCCGGTGCGCAATTCGCTTGCGTTCCTGCTCGGATCGTCGGGGTTTGCGGTTCGTACGCACGTGTCGGCGTCGGCATTCCTGGAAATCGCCCCCGGCATCAAGAACGGTTGCCTGGTCACCGATCTGCGAATGCCCGATATCGACGGTGTCGAGTTGTTGCGCCGGCTGAAGGGAGCAGATGCCATGCTGCCGGCGATTGTCGTCACGGGACACGGCGACGTGCAGATGGCGGTGGAGGCGATGAAGAATGGCGCGCTCGATTTCATCGAAAAGCCGTTCAGCGACGATGTGCTGATCGAGTCGATCCGGCGGGCCGTGGATATCGCGACCTCGCAGCTCGATACCGGCTCGCTTGAGGCTAGGACGCGTGAACGGCTCGCCAGCCTCAGCGAACGCGAGGTCCAGGTGCTCCGGGGTGTCGTCCAGGGTCAGGCCAACAAGACGATTGCATTCGAACTCGGGATTAGCCCTCGCACGGTCGAGGTCTATCGCGCCAATCTGATGAGCAAAATGCAGGCCAAGAGTCTGGCTGAGCTGGTTCGCTCGGTCATGGAGATCGACCTTGCCTCTCTTGGAAAGTTCTCCGTCTGAGGCTTTGATCCAGCGCAAGGCGGGGCCGTCCCACAGCTGTAGTGTCCAAGCTGTGCAATCTCTTCAGGCCAGGTCCCGGATGTCCCGAATTCTGCTCGTCGCCCCGGATTCCGATCTGCGCAGGTCACTCGAATTCGCGCTGGCGGCCGAGGGGCATGAGGTTACCTGGCAGGCCAGCACTGCCACACATGAGCTTCCGTCCAAATTCGATTGCACGGTCCTCGATCATCACGCGGTCGGCAAAGATCTGCGAGGCGGAGTAGCGTTTTGTGAGGCGTTCCGACCGGTGATCCTGCTTGCGAATTTCGTCCCGCATCTGCTTTCCCCGTCGGCTTTTGCCACGATACAAAAGCCGCTTCTGGGGCAGGCATTGCTGTCGGCTATTCGCCAGGCGGCAGAGACCCGGTGGTCCACTACGTAGTCCCCCTAGCTGTGCGACCGGAATTTCCCGCGTGGGCGAACGTCGGCATCCTCCCCTCAACACCAAGGGGATTGCCAATGCTCAGCCAGACCACCTTCCAAGTCGCTGCCTCCAGTGCCATCCAGGATCCCGATGTGCGTGCGCTCATCGCGCAAAGCCAGCCCGGCGCTGTGACCTTCTACCCGGTGGATGCAATGGTCTACGCGCAGGGCGACACGACTGGACCGCTGTACCTCGTCGAGTTCGGCACGGTCCGCATCTGCCAACTGACGGCCGACGGGCGGCGTCAGATTACCAGCTTCTGCTACGCCGGCGACGTGTTCGGCCTCGAAGCCGGCGACGAGCACGAGTTCTATGCTGAAAGCGTCGATGGCGCAGGGGTCCGTGTGTTGCGCGCGGCCAACGACGCCGGCTTCGCCCATCGCCTGCTGAACCTTGCGCTTCGGCGCTTCGCCCGCATGCAGAGCCATCTGGTGCTGCTGGGGCGCATGAGCGCCAACGAGAAGATGGCCAATTTCCTGGTCGATCTGCTCGACCGGCAGGACTCGGACGACATCATCAACCTTCCGATGCAGCGCAACGATATCGCCGACTATCTCGGCCTGACCTTTGAGACAGTGTCGCGCGTGCTGCGCGTCCTCAAAGATCGCGCCATCATTCGGCTCC
>CAZNAE010000162.1:0-3543 GCA_964570695.1 uncultured Devosia sp. | reverse complement strand
GGCAACGAGACGGTGGACGACAATCTCGCCGAGTCCGCCCTGATTGTCCTGTGGGGTCTCACCATGGGCAGACGTTATCCGGTCGATCTGTCAGTCGCCGACGGCGTGGTGACGCTGCAAGGTGCTGTCGATTGCGCAGCGCAGCGTCTCGCCATCGGGGCGGCCATCGGTCGGATTGCCGGCGTCCGAGCAGTCGTCAACTCGCTCGAGGTCGCGTCGGCGAAGCCGAGTGCCCAGGACCCGTTACTCCCCACCAGCGCTTCACCTCTTCAGGCCGTCGAGCCGCGTCCATTCCTCTACCTGGTGCGCTATTGCGGTTTGACCGAAGCGTCGTTGTCCGCCGCGATCCGCGAGGCGATCGGCAAGCTCGATGCGTTCTTCACGTCCCAAGGTCTTGCTCTGCCGAACACCCTATTTGTTCTCTATCGCAACCAGTACGCGGATATGGTGACAATCGAGATTGGAATGCCGCTCGAGGCGCAGGTCGTGCCCTACGGTGAGTTCCGCCTAGGATCGACCCCCGGCGGCCCGATGATGACCGCCCGGGTCGAAGCCGGGCCTGAAAGTCTCAAGGAGAACAGCGCCGCGCTCGTTTCGAGGGCGCTAGCGGCCGGCTTGAGCCCTGCTGACTATTTCTGGCAGCGCTTCGAGGAGGATGCCGCGTTTCGCCCCTGGGGCGGCCATCCCGTCGCTGAGGTGTTTCTGCCCGTAACAGTTTCGCGGTAGGCGAGACGCCCGGTACGAAGCCGCAGCGCCGTAAGGGTGCAGGTACTCCGTCGAAACGCATCGCGCACATTGCCGCGCGTCGGGGCTGATTATCTACCCTCGGTGGGAGAAGGGGCCTCTAGAAACCGGAGGCCGCCGGGGAAATTGTTGGAGCTCTGAGGTACTTTCGGTAGCCGCCGTGCCTTCTAGTTGTCTGGCAGGCCCAGTATCCTAGTTGTTGAGACGTCCTGATTGATCCAGTCACGAAGCACCGCCAGGTTATCAGCAGTCAACTGCGGATCTAAAGGCGGCATGACCACACGCCCTGCGCCTCGCACTGGAGCGCTTTAGCAAGCCTTGTCGGCAGCACGTAGTTGCGTCAAGCCGCGACCACCTTGCCCGCGCGAAGGTACATCACCCGGTCGAATGTATCGGGCACATTCGCGTGGGTGATGACGATGACCGTACGGCCCTGCGCTAGATGCGGCAGCTCCGTGAGGAAGGCCGCTTCGGCTACCGGATCGAGGCCGCTGGTGGGCTCATCGAGAATGATGATCGACGCGAACGAAAGGAGCGCCCGAGCGAGACAGATTCGCCGGGACTGCCCTGCAGAGAGTGTCTTTCCACCTTCACCCATCACGGCATCTAGGCCGCGGGGCAAATCTCGGATCGCCTCTGCCAGCTCGACGCTTTCCAGGACGTTCCATAGCGAGGCGTCGTCAGCGTCGGGACGGCCGATGAGTAGGTTGTTGCGCACGCTGTCGTTGAACACGGGTGCGTCCTGAGTCATCAAGGCGACCCGACGGCGGAGATTCGCGGGGCTCACTGTCGTGACATCGCAGCCATTGACGAACACTCGGCCCAATTGCGGATTGATCAGCCGCACCATGAGCTGGGCGATCGTTGATTTGCCCGCTCCGCTCGGTCCGCAGATCGCTACGCAGTCGCCGGTGTGGATCACAAAGCTCAGATCGCTGAGTACCGTGTGACGGCCGCCATAACCAAAGCTCAGGTGCTCGAACCGTACCTCGCCGCCCGCCGGCAGATCGATCGGCTCCGGTTGCCCGCAGGCATCCGCAGGCGCCTCCGCGATCGCCATGAGACGTTCAGCGGCGGCCACCGATCCGGCGAGACGTGTGGCGCTGCGCACTAGCATTGCCGAAGCCTCGAAGCTGGCGAGAACCGCGAGCAGCAAACCAACCAGAGTGGGTCCTTCAATCGTACCAGTGCGCAACGCAATGAGACCAAAGAGCAACGTTGCGACGAGCACGCCGCCGGCGAGAAGCTGCACGGTTGCCGACGCCAGTGCGCCGAGTAGGCCAAGCCGCCGGCGGGCGAGACCGAGAGCGGCTGCTGCGCTGGCGGCGTGCGCCAACGCATCATCGATAGCGCCGAATAGCACCAGATCCTGATGACCGTCGATGCCGGCAAGCATCGCTTGTCTCAGCGCACCAGACGCCACGATGGCGGAGGTAGCGGCCCGCCGCGAGAGGAGCACCAAGGCAGCGGGGACGCCGAGGACGGCTGCGAGGAAGCCAAGGGCATAGAGCGGCGCGGCGCCCGGCAGCACGAAAACCAGGAGCGCGGTCATGACCAGACCGGCGACGATCGCCGTGCTGATCGGCCCGAGGGCAACGAGGAAGACTGTGTCGAGCGCGTCGAGATCGGTCACCAGCCGGCTCACCAGATCGGCACGTCCGAAACGCCGGCCGAGTGGCACTAGCCGGAACAGCCGGCCGAACAGCCAGGCCCGCAGGTCAGACAGCAGCTTCAAGGTTGCGTCGTGCCCCGTGAGCTTTTCGCCGTAGCGTGAGAGGATGCGAACGAAGGATAGTCCTCGTACCCCTGCCGATGGCCCGAACAAGTTAAACGCGGCGCCAGCTGTCGATAGAGCCGCGGCGGTCAGGAACCAACCGGATACCCCGAGCAAGCCCACGCCGGCCGCCAACGTCACCAGAGACAGGGCGAGCGATAGCAACAGCGGTCCGCTTAGGCGCCGGAACAGCGGCGCGAAGTAGAGCAGGGCCCTCATGCGGCCGCTCGTTGTTGACTGGGCTGATTGATGGGGCGCGGCGCCGGCTGTAGACGGCCACCGACAATTTCCAAGCACCGATGCATCCGAGCTGCCACAGCTGCCGAATGAGTGGCGATAATCATCGTGCGACCGCGCGCGAAATCGAGAAGGCCGTCGAGCACCGCGGCTTCAGTCCCCGCGTCGAGATGCGCTGTTGGCTCGTCGAGCAGCAACAAGCCAGGGTTTCGCAGATAAAGGCGGGCAAGCGCGATGCGGTGGGCTTCGCCGCCTGACAGACCGAGACCGCCCTCGCCGAGCATGGTGGAAAGGCCCTCCGGCAGCCCGCCGGCAAAGTCCATCACCATCGACTGGCGTGCGGCAAGTTGCACCGCGGTGTCGCAGGCGGTACGCCGGGCCAGACGGATATTGTCGGCGATGCTGCCGGCGAAGATAGTTGGCCGCTGCCCAAGCATGCCGATCCGTCCATGCAGCGCGTCCGCATCCCGCGATGCGACGTCCAGCCCGTCGAGCGCTAACGATCCACGGTAGGGACGAAGCCCAGCAATCGCTTCCAGGAGCGTTGACTTACCCGAGCCGCTTGGACCGACGATCGCAACATGCTCCTCCGTTGCTACAACGAGATTGATCATCTCGAGTACGCTCCGCCCATTCGGCGCGTCGACGCCAACATTCGTAAAGGTCAACCCAGCTGCACCCATCCGGTGCACAAGTCCGGCGCCGACAGGCAGCGGTCTCATCCTGCTGGGAAAGGTGCCGAGCTGTGTCGCGATCTCAGCGACGGCGGCCTTCGCGGCGGCTCGGTC
>CAZNAE010000161.1:0-7087 GCA_964570695.1 uncultured Devosia sp. | reverse complement strand
GAGCAAGCGGCTGTTAACCGCTAGGTCCTTGGTTCGAGTCCAAGTCGCGGAGCCAATTCCCCCACAGCTCAACCCCTGCCGTTCGCCGGCCTGCGCCGGAGAATTTGAATTGATCCGCGCCGCGGCCCGGCGCCTAACTCTGTGCCGTCGACCGAAATGTGTCGATCGCCGGTCCGGCTTGTCGGACAGGCGGGATCAAGTCGGGGGACTTCCAAATGCACAAACTGCTTGTCTCGCTCGCTGTTGTTGCCTCGCTCGGGGCGTCGTCCGTCGCCATGGCGGCGGCGCCAATGGCCGCACCCGCCAAGATGGCGCCGGCTGCCATCACGACCACGGGCGCGGTTGTTGCCGTGAGTACCAAGTTCTGCACCGTCACCCTGGCCAACGAGGGCGTCTTTTTGTTTGGGAAGGGCTGCAAGCTGTCCAAGATCACCGTCGGCGAATGGGTGACGATCACCTGGTGGAAGAGCGGCGCCAAGCGCGAGGCCACCAAGATCGTCGCATCAAAATCGATGAATTGGGCCGACATGATGAAGGCTCACATGCCCTCGATGATGAAGCACTAGGGCGCGAAGGGGCGGAAGCTGAGCCTCCCGCCCCTTTTGCCTGACGTCCGATTTTGGTGGCGCCAACCCATCTGGACGGCCTTCGATAACTGCTCCGCGCATGCAACGATGCACCGGCTCGTCCAGATCGGCGAGCCGGCATCGACGCGCGCGGCGCGGTCCGCCCGGATTAGTCCCCGGCGATGAAGGATTGGCTCCCTCATGAACAGGCTCCCTCCCCTCCTTGCCGTGGTCGCCGCGCTCCTCGCAGGGCCGGTTGCGGCGGCGGAGCTAACAGTCGATCTCGACACCGTCCTGAAGCCGGTCGACCACGCAGCGTCCGGATCGCTCTATGGACTGGCGGACGAGGGCTGGCCCGCCGATAAATGGATCGCGTCGATCCATCCCAGGAACTTCACCCAGATGGCGCCCGGCGGCGGGCAATTGCCCAACGGCGAGACGAGCCCGGTCGGCGATGCGCTGACGGTTGCGCCGATCGCCGCTCGGCACGGCGCCAGCATCACGGTCCGGATGCCCGACGTTTTCCCGTCCTTCCCCTATGTGTGGCAGGGCGACGCGTTCTGGATCGCGGGCGTCAAGGCGATCGCGAGGGCGGTCGTCGCGTCGGAGGCGCCCAACATTTATGCCTACGAGATCTGGAACGAGCCCGACTGGGACTGGAAACCGGAATGGGGCGACTTCGACGCGATGTGGGCCGCGACCTTCCACACCATCCGCGGCATCGATCCGTCGCGGCCGATCATGGGGCCGAGCGCGGCGGCCTGGAACGCGGACTGGTTCCGGCGCTTTTTCACCAGCGCGATTGCGAGCGGGACGGTGCCCCAGATCGTCTCGTGGCACGAGCTCGATCCGGCGCAGGAGGGCGACGTCGGCGCGCATGTCGCCGCCTATCGCGCGCTGGAGAAAGAGCTCGGCGTCGGACCGCTGCCGATCAGCATCAACGAATACGGCGCCCCCCGCGATGCCGCCGTGCCAGGCGCCCTGACGCGGATGGTCGCCCGGCTTGAGCGGGCCGGTGTCGACACCGCCGACCTCGCCTTCTGGCACCGGCCCGGCCGCCTTGCCGACCTTCTCGTGCCGATCGAGGGCGGCCGTGGGCCTGCCCGCGACGCGGTGCCGACAGGCGCGTTCTGGGTCTACGCTTGGTACGGAGAAATGACCGGAAAGATGGTTGCGGTGACGCCCTCGGCGAGCACTGAAACCAGCCTCGACGGCTTCGCGAGTTTTGACCCGTTGACGAACACGGCGCGGATCGTCTTCGGCGGCGAAGCCGGCAACCACACGTTGACGGTGACCGGCCTCGGCGGCTTCGGCCCGACGGTGACAGCGCAAATCTCTGTCACGCACTGGACCGGCACCGACGGCAGCGAGGCGACCCCGGAAGCGCTGTCGGCTGCGACACTTCCTGTAGTCGATGGTGCAGTGTCGATCCATGTCACGGCGCTCGCCGGCGATGCGTACTCTGTCGTCCTCACCCCACCGGAGATCGCCGCGCCGTTCACCCCGACACCGCAGAAGTTCTCCGAGCGGCTCGAAGCCGAGGCGGCGGCGCATGCCGGGGCGCGCGTCTTCCACATCTCGATGTCGCCGGGCAATTTCTTCGCCAACACCGTGTCCGGCAATTCCTATGTGGGCCTGCTCGACCGCAAGGAAGTGTCGCTGACCTTCACGGCCTCGGTGCCCGCGTCTGGCCCCTATCAACTGAGCTTCGGCTACTCGAACGGCCTCGCCGACCCGGCTCTCTACCAGCTCTCGATCGACGGCGCCGCGCCGCAGCCGGTCAGCTTCCCGCCGACGCAAGGCCGCGAACTGATCAGCCGGGCGACGATCGTCGTTCCACTCGCCGCAGGCACCCACACCATCGCGTTGAGCGCCGGGCCGAACTCGCCGAAAGGCTCGCTACTGCCGAGCTTGCTGGAGATCGACTATCTGGATGTGATAGCGGACTGAAACTCAGTCCTTCCATTTCATGTGCATGTAGACGCCGCCCTTCTCCAACTCATCGAGCATCTGGGCGAGGCGCTTGGCTTTGGTGGAAGGCAGCTTTGCGCGGATGATCCAGCCGACATAGTCGTTCTGCTGATAGGCCGGGCGGGCGCGGTAGGCGGACATGACGCGCCGCGCCTCGATCGCCAGACGGATTTCGTCCGGCATCTCGTAGATCGTGCGGCTCATCCGGCTGATG
This sequence comes from uncultured Devosia sp., assembly GCA_964570695.1. Classification (GTDB taxonomy): domain Bacteria; phylum Pseudomonadota; class Alphaproteobacteria; order Rhizobiales; family Devosiaceae; genus Devosia_A. The sequence goes on along the minus strand of CAZNAE010000161.1, from coordinate 4,336 downwards.
TCGACATCGACGTCCATCGGCAGAACAAAACACGAACATCACCGCGCGTCAAGGCGCCGCGCGCCAAACGGCGCATCGCTATCCCAGCGGGGAGCGGTTATCCTCGATCCAGTTGAACGGGAGTCGCGGCCATGTCGTTTGGTCAAAGTGCAGAGCTCCTCGCCCGCCTGCAGTTCGCTTTCACGATCTCCTTCCACTTCATCTTCCCGGCGTTCTCGATCGGACTCGCGAGTTATCTCGCGGTGCTCAACGCCCTCTGGCTGTGGAAGCGCGACGCGGCGTACCTAAAGCTCTTCGACTACTGGAAGACGGTATTCGCCATCGTCTTCGGCATGGGCGTCGTCTCCGGCATCGTCATCAGCTACCAGTTCGGCACCAACTGGGCCCGCTTCTCCGACAAGGCCGGCCCGGTGATCGGGCCGCTGATGGGCTACGAGGTGCTGACGGCGTTCTTCCTCGAGGCCGGCTTTCTCGGGATCGCGCTGTTCGGGCGCAAACGCGTCGGCAATGGGCTGCATATGTTTGCAGTCGCGATGGTCGCGGTCGGAACGCTGATCTCAGCGACCTGGATCATCGCCGCCAACAGCTGGATGCAGACACCTGCCGGCTTCGGCACCAACGCCGCCGGGCAGTTCATCCCGCTCGACTGGTGGGCGATCATCTTCAATCCGTCGTTCCCCTACCGGCTGGTCCACACGGTGCTGGCGGCGTTCCTTACCACGGCGTTCGCCGTCGGCTCGGTCGGCGCCTACCATCTGATGCGCGACAGCAGCAACCGGCAAGCCCGCGTCATGTTCTCGATGGCGATGTGGATGGCGGCGCTGGTGACGCCGATCCAGATCCTTGCCGGCGACCAGCAGGGACTCAACACGCTCGAGCACCAGCCGGCCAAGATCGCCGCGATGGAGGGCCACTACGACACCGAGGCCGGGGCGCCGCTGATCCTGTTCGGCGTTCCCGATGACAAGGCCGAGACCACGAAATACGCGATCGAGATTCCAAAGCTCGGCTCGCTGATCCTGGCGCACGATCCCAACGCGACCATCAAAGGGCTCAAAGATTTCCCCCCGGATCAGCGGCCGCAGGCGTTGGTGCCGTTCTTCACCTTCCGGATCATGGTCGGGCTCGGCGTGTTGATGCTGATCACCGGGCTCTGGTCGTTGTGGGCGCGCTGGCGCAAGACCCTCTACTCCAGCAATGGCTGCACCGCGCCGCGTTCGTAATGGGGCCATCGGGGTTCGTGGCGGTGCTCGCCGGCTGGTACACGACCGAGACCGGCCGCCAACCTTACACCGTCTACGGGCTGCTGCGGACCTCCGACAGTCTCTCCAACATCGACGCCGAGGCGATCGGCGCGTCGCTGATCGCCTTCATCCTCACCTATTTCATCGTCTTCGGCGCCGGCGTCTTCTACATCATCCGGCACGTCAGCAAGACGCCCGAGGGCGATGAAGGCCCGCTCCACGAGGGTCCGACCCGCGCCGCCGGCATCACGCCCGCGCAGCAGATTGAGGCAGGAGGCAGCCATGTTTGACCTCAGCTTTATCTGGGCCGGCATCATCGCTTTCTCGGTGCTCGCCTATGTCGTGCTCGACGGCTTCGATCTCGGCGTTGGAATCCTGTTCGCATTGTTCGAGGACGAGCACGAACACGATGTGATGACCAACTCGATCGCCCCGGTCTGGGACGGCAACGAGACCTGGCTGGTGCTCGGCGGCGGTGGCCTGATGGCGGTCTTTCCGCTCGCCTACGCTACGGTCCTGCCGGCGCTCTACGTGCCGATCATCCTGATGCTGCTCGGACTGATCTTCCGCGGCGTCGCGTTCGAGTTCCGCTTCCGCACCAAGCGCTGGCGGCCGGTATGGGACTGGGGCTTTGCGCTCGGCTCGATCACCGCCGGCTTCATGCAGGGCATCGCGCTCGGCGCGCTGGTGCAGGGCATCAAGATCGAAGACCGGCTCTACGCCGGGGGCTGGTGGGACTGGCTGACGCCATTTTCAGTGACCACCGGCGTCGCGGTGGTGGTCGGCTACGCGCTGCTCGGCGCCTGCTGGCTCAACCTCAAGACCACCGGGCCGCTGCAGGTCAAGGTGCGCCGGCTGGCGATGTATGCGGGGGTCGGCACGCTGGTGCTGATCGGTGCGGTCAGTCTCTGGACCCCCTTCCTCGACCCCCTCTACTTCACCCGCTGGTTCCAGTTTCCGACGGCGTATTTCTCGGCGCTGGTGCCGCTGCTGCTGGCGGTCTGCGCCTTCGGGCTGTGGCAGGGCCTGACGAGCGGCAAACATCTGCAGCCGTTCCTCAGCGCGCTCGGGCTGTTTGTGCTGAGCTTTGCCGGGATCGGGATCAGCTTTTACCCCTACATCGTTCCCGGCGCGCTGACGATCGAGGAGGCCGCGGCGCCGGACAGCTCGCTGAGTTTCCTGCTTGTCGGCGCCGTGGTGCTGGTGCCGATCATTCTTGCCTATACCGGCTACGCCTATTGGGTGTTCCGCGGCAAAGTCGACCCGAGCGAGGGCTATCACTGATGCGGCAGACCGCCAGCCGTCTGCTCTGGTTCGCCGGCATCTGGGTGGCGGGCGTCGCCGCCGTGGTCGTGGTCGGCTACGCCATCAAGCTCGCGCTGCGGGCCTAGATCGAGTAGCCCGGCCCCCAGCCGAACACACGTTCGTAGAGCTCCTCGGCCATCTTTTCCGGGCTCTCGGTGGCACCGTGCAGCACGATCTCGGCTTTGACCGGCGCCTCGAACGGGCTGTCGATGCCGGTGAAATTCTTGATCTCGCCGCGGCGGGCGCGGGCGTAGAGGCCCTTGGGGTCGCGCGCTTCGCAGACCTCGAGCGGGGTATCCACGTAGACTTCGGTGAACTGCACATCGCCGGCGATCTCGCGCGCCAGCCGGCGCTCGTTGCGGAACGGCGATATGAACGAGACGAGGACGATCAGGCCGGCATCCGCCATCAGCCGCGCCACTTCGGCGACGCGGCGGATGTTCTCGACGCGCGCTTCCTCGGTAAAGCCGAGATCCTTGTTGAGCCCGTGCCGGACATTGTCGCCGTCGAGGATGTAGGCGTGCCGGCCTTCGGCCGAGAGCTTCTTTTCGACGAGGTTGGCGACGGTTGACTTGCCGGAGCCAGAGAGGCCGGTAAACCAGACGATGGCGGGTGCCTGCCCCTTCATCTCGGCGCGGACGGCACGGTTCACGTCAAAACTCTGCCAGCTGAGATTCTGTGCGCGGCGGAGGCCGAAATCGATCACGCCGGCGCCAAGCGTCGCATTGGAGATGCGATCGATGAGGATAAATGCTCCCGTAAGGCCATTACTTGCGTACGAATCGAAGGCGATCGGCTTGTCGGTGGCGATGGTCAGCGTGCCGACTTCGTTGAGCTCCAGCGTCTTCGCCGCCGATTGCTCTAGCGTGTTGACGTTGGTACGGAATTTTAGATCGGTGATCGTTGCTGGCACAAGCTGTGCGCCGATTTTGAGCAGATAGGAGCGTCCGGGGAAGGCGCTCTCGTCGCTCATCCAGATCATCCGGGCCTGGAACTGGTTGGAAAATTCCGGCGTCTCGCCGGGATGGGTCAGCATGTCGCCGCGCGACACGTCGACCTCCCGGTCCAGCACCAGTGTCACGGCTTCGCCGGCAATTGCCGTCGACAGATCACCGTCCATCGTGACGATCCGGGTGATCTTAGCTGGCTTCCGCGAGGCGGCGACGAGCACGTCGTCGCCGACTTGCACGATGCCGGAGGCGACCGTGCCCGAGAAGCCGCGGAAATCGAGGTTCGGCCGGTTCACCCACTGCACGGGAAAGCGCATCGGCTTCCCGGTGCGATCGGTCGCAACCTCGATCGTCTCCAGGTAGGGCACGAGTTGCGGGCCGCGGTACCAGGGCATTTGGGCGCTGGGCGTGAGGATGTTGTCACCCTTGAGGGCCGAGACCGGGATCGCCACGAGCGTCTCGAAGCCGAGGTCCTTGGCGAAGGCGCGGTACTCGCTCTCGATCGCGTTGAAGGTGTCGGCGTCGTAGCCGACGAGGTCGATCTTGTTGATCGCGAGTACCACGTGCTTCACCCCGATCAGGCTCAGAATGAAACTGTGGCGCCGCGTCTGCACCAGTACGCCCTTGCGCGCGTCGATCAGGACGATGGCGAGGTCGGCGTTGGAGGCGCCGGTCGCCATGTTGCGCGTGTACTGCTCGTGGCCCGGCGTATCGGCAACGATGAACTTGCGCTTGTCGGTCGAGAAGAACCGGTAAGCGACATCGATGGTGATACCCTGCTCGCGCTCCGCGGCGAGACCATCGACAAGCAGCGAAAAGTCGATCCCTTCCTCGCCG